>NZ_JBHIOD010000032.1:0-4671 GCF_042195355.1 Bartonella sp. CL266QHHD | reverse complement strand
AAGCGCTCTCAATGGCAAAATGGCAGCGGATAAAACTTTCTCATTTGCTGATTTAAGCGATATCGAAGGCGCAAAAGATGCCGCAAATAATTATGTTCTCTATAAATCAAGCAACAATAACTTCACCTTTGGGAGTGCTATCTCTCTGTTAGGCGCGCATCAACATAAAACAGAAGATATCGTGGGTCTTGACGATTTTAGAGCCAAGATCAACGAAGATCTCACAAGCTATGGACGCTTAGCCAGCCCAAATGAATGGCAGAATTATAATAAATTTACCAGCAAAGTCACTATGAGTGGTGGCTTAGAACTGTTGGGTAATTCGTCGTTTAATCTCACCCACAATAATAAAGTTGTGACAAGTCTAAGTGCAAGTGGAAGCATGCTTAAAGGTCCAGCAACTGTTGATGGTAAGGCACTTTACACAAAAGATGAGGCTACCACTGTTCTTCAAAAAATACGCAATGAGATTGCAAAACTGAAAGAAGTTACCGCGCTTAATCCCCTTGAAATCCTCATGACAGAAAGTGGTACCATTCCATTTCCTGATAGTGTTACTAGCTACACCGATATTGAAATATGGGCGTGGGGTGGCGGTGGAGGCGGCAGTAATATAAAAGGCGGTGGTGGAGGTGGCGGCGGTTGCGTACGTATTAAAATCAAAGGATACCAGCTGGAAAACTCAAAAAATGCTCAAATTGGACGTGGTGGGAAAGGCGGTAATAACGAGAGGGGAGGCATAGGTGGTCAAACAATAATTCAGGGACTTCTTACCGCAGGCGGTGGCGGAGGTGGTGGATATTATGGATACGGAACTAGTGGCAGTGAAGGAAGTGCCAACAGCAGTGGTCACGGCGGTAGCGGTGGCAGCTACTACTCTAGTAACAGTAATGTTAATGGTAGCAGTTCTACTTTCGGTGGCGGGAGTGGTGGTGGCTACGCATACTATAGAAGTAACGACGGCCCCTTTATTGTCTACAAAACAAACATTGGACATGGTGGAAGCTCTATTTATGGGGGGGCTGGTGGTGGTTGCAGTGATGGTATCGCAAAAGGGGGTTACAGTGGGAAAGGCGGCAATGGTGGTGATGGAAATGGTTTTACCAGCGGCGGTGGCGGTGGCTACTTTCCAGGAAAATCTGGTGGAGATGGCGGCAATGGTGGTGACGGAGCAATCTTGTTGAGATTTTTTATCTAGGAGTTTTTTATGAAATATGCAGTTGTTGAAAATGGTGTGGTAACAAATATTATTGTAGCCTCAGAAGACTATGTCCATGCCTTTGATGGTGAAGCTATCCCCTCAAGTGAAGCGCAGATCGGCTGGACTTATAAGGATGGAGTGTTCTCTCCTCCTATTGTTGATGAAAACACAAAACAGCTCTCATCTACTGAAATGACAGAAACAGATATACCCGTAGAGCCCATAAAAGAACCACAAGAGAAAGATAATCAAGTCTAGGCTATTAGGCTTTCTAGTGGAATATTGAACTGTTGGTGCAAGTTTTTAATCATGCGCAGTGTTAATTTTCTTTTACCACTCAATATCTCGTAAACGCGATTTAAATGACCAATCGCAGGAACAAGATCTTTAGCACTTAAGTTCATTTGTTCCATTCTAAATTTAATAGCCTCAATAGGATGAGGAGGAGAAACAGGGTAGTGTTCTGCTTCATACGCTTCAATCAACAACACAAGAACCTCCATTTGATCAAATTCTGGAGTATTCTCTTTAGGTTGATTGTCAAACATCGCAGACACAATCTCTAAAGCTTCTTGATAATCTCTCTCTGTACGAATTGGTTTGATATTCATTTCTTAAATTCCTTTAGTTCTACAGTGTTGGCATCAATCATATTAAATTGTAACATTTTTGTTGACAATTGTCACTTAATACATTACATCTTACTTAAAATAAAGTTGTTGAGTTTGCTATGATCAAAACATTTAAAAATAAAGACCTCCAATCTCTCTGGGAAACAGGAAAAAGTAAGATTGATAGCAGGCTTCAACAGCGTATTATTCGCCGTCTTGATGCCCTTGACGCTGCTTCTCAAGTTAGTGATATCAATGTACCAGGTTATAATTTTCATATGCTTAAAGGCTTTACTCCAACTCGCTACACAATTCATATCAATGGTCCTTGGTGTATCACTTTTGAATTTAAAGACAGACACGTTTACCATGTTGATCTAGAGCAATACCACTGAAGGTTTTAAGATTTGTAAAGGAAACTATCCATGACCACACGTAATCCTAATCGTTGTCCTTCTCATCCAGGAGAAATTTTAGCTGAATCCTTAGAACATTTAAATGCAAGCAAAACCGAAATTGCTAGGATTCTTCAAATATCACGCCAGCACTTGCACGGTATCCTTAAAGGAGAACGTCCAGTCACAGCCGTAACAGCAGCTCGCATTGGTAAATTGTTAGGAAATGGACCAGCCCTTTGGCTACAGCTTCAAGCCAATTATGATACATGGCATGCCTTGAGGGACATTGATGTCTCTTCTATTCCAACATTAACAGCTAATAAAGTGGATATACAAATGGAACAGAGCCATTAACTACCTCCCCGCCTCAAAGACGAGGAGATAAAATCATGTTTTTAAACTTAAGCTACTTTTACAACAGGGCTTACTAAAACTCGCTTGGCTTCTTCAACAAGCGTTTTATAATGTTTGCTCTCTTCTGCTAATGTAAAGGCTTTAACAAGATGCATGTGAAGCGGTCCATAAATATAAACAGCTTTTTCAGTAGGTCCCATTTCATCCCAGTTGCTTGGAAAATCAAAGCGTGTATCACGATCATTATCAATTAATTGGTTTTTTAAATCATAGAAAGCTTTGACGAGGGCTTTTTTGAATGCACGCACCGTATCATTGTTACGCATATAGGTCATGAGTAGAGTGGCTTGTGGTTCGTTGAGAATAGCAACTTCTCTCTTTTGACCACCTTTACCGTCTCTTTTACTCACTTGGATTTCAAATCCAAGTGAACCAAACTCTTCAAAATCCTTACGATTATTGCGTACTAACTGTATAACTGTTTTATGCGTATTACCCACACCCTCTGCAATTTTTAAAGAAGTTGTAACAGCAATACCAGCATTGTTGATTGTCACTAAATTGTTCATGATGAACTCCTAATGGTTTTAATGTCTCTATTGACACCCCCAAGGGTGCCGGGCGTTAGAAACACGGCCATTAGTCCGTCGCTATGTCTTCCCCTCGTGAGAAGGTATTGTATAGCATAGCTACACCCGACAAAATCGTTATATGCCAATAATAGCATAAAAGACAATCAGTATTTTAAATGCATGGGAGAGATCTTACGTGACCTATCCGCTAATGGTTTAGTGTTTCTAGCACTTATGATTCGATTAACATGAGGGTTTATTAGTGTCAATATGCTTTTAAAAAATTATTTTACATATTGTTGTTTTCAAAGGATCGCATTTGAAATGCTACCCTTTACTATTCACTCGCATTTGAAATGCGAGTGAACCAAAATCCTTATGATTTGCTGTTTTAAAGGGTGCGATTTCAAATCCAACCCTCATTTTTCCCATTCATTTTAATTCACCCCTCATTTAAAGGAGCATAAAGTATGGCAATAGGTTTTCTACACGGTGTTGAAGTCGTTGAGGTTGACGACGGCACCCGCCCCCTTCGCGCGGTTCAGTCTGCAGTTATCGGGATTGTTGGCACAGCACCCGATGCCGATGACCGAGCATTTCCCCTTAATACACCGGTTTTGATTTCGGGCTCTCTTTCACAAGCTGCAAAACTCGATAAAACGGGTAAGCGTCAAGGTACCTTACCCAATGCCCTTGATCTTATTTTTAAACAAGTAGGAGCAATTGTCGTTGTCGTACGCGTGAACGAGGGTGACAACGAAAATGCAACACTCACCAATATTCTGGGTGGTGTAAACGCAAATGGTGCTTATGAAGGTGTTCATGCTTTCATTGGAGCACAATCCATTGTAGGACAAACACCACGCATTCTGATTGCGCCAGGCTTTACACATCAACGCCCTTCCAGTGTGAATATTGAAGAGAATGGAACTAGTGCAACTGCCAACCCCGTCGCAGCAGAACTCATTGGCATTGCAGAGCGTCTGCGTGCTATTGTGGTGCTTGATGCACCCAACACAACAGATGAAGCCGCTCTTAGCACAGCAAAGGATTTTGATTCAAAACGCGCTATTATCGTTGACCCTTTTGTAAAGGTGAATCGTGATGGAAAAATCATAGAACAGCCAGCAAGTGCAGCAGTTGCAGGTGTCATTGCCAAAACTGATTTTACACACGGTTTTTGGCATTCACCTTCAAACAAAGTGATCAATGGCATTGTTGGTATTACGCGCCCCATTGATTTTTCCATTGGTGATAGATCAAGCCGCGCCAACCTTCTTAACGAACAAAACATCACAACAATTATCCGCGAAAATGGTTATCGCCTCTGGGGTAATCGCACCCTCTCAAGCGATACAAAATTTGCTTTCTTATCCGTAGTACGCACCGCAGATATGATCAATGATGCCATTTTGCGCGGACATCTATGGGCTGTCGACCGCAATATCAAAAAGACCTACATGAATGATGTCAGTGAAAGCGTCAATGCCTATTTGCGTGATTTAAAAGCACAAGGCGCCATTCTTGGTGGACGT
>NZ_JBHIOD010000031.1:0-5606 GCF_042195355.1 Bartonella sp. CL266QHHD | reverse complement strand
TTAAGCAGTTTAGTGAGTGAGAAGTTAAAGTTATATGGTGAGGCCCATTATATTAAAGGGCGTAAAACAAAACAGTCCCTTCAGGGAATTATAGGTGTACGCTATAGTTTCTAAGTATATGGTTATTTTTTAGTTATCTTTAAATATATGATTGTTTTTAAAGGTCTTTAATTAAAGGTTCAGAGAACAATTTTTCAGAGCACGCAGCTTCGTTGTTCATGATAAACTGTATACCCTTATATACTTGATTATGCATTACTTTTTATCTTTGATAAGAAAACTCCGAGAAAATGCTAAAGAAGCACTATAAGAGCGCTCTTATATTCTTGATCAAAAAAGTATTTAAAAACTATAAAGAACGGTTTTTTATGAGATAAGGAGGATTTTTAAGAAGGATTGTTGCAATCTAAGGTTGAAAATATATTTTGTAGAGCTAATTACGTTTAGTGTCTATGCAGGCGTGAAGGGGGGAGGATATGGCTCTACAATATAAATGGAAACGACATTGTTGGATACTCATGTTGAGCAGCTGTTTTGTGCAAGCTGCTGCTGCAAATGAGGGGGGAACAGCACTTTTTTGTCAATCTTCAAGTTATGAAAATGATAAAGTATTTCAAGATCAATACAATGAGGATATGAAAACAGGCAGATGCATACTTGGAGCCTCTAATGATGCCATGGTAAGAACGCGCAATGAATTAGACTTTTTGAAAAAGCCTAGCGATTTTATCATGGATAAGGGTGCTAGAGTGTTTGCGAGTCAACAGGAACTTGACAGTAGTCATCGTGACAATGCTGGATATCATGCACAAGAACAAAATACTGCGTTTCTTAAAAAGCCTGAACTTATCTCCATTAAAGATGGGGCAATTTTAGAAAATTATATCCTTGATAATGAAGGTAAAGCATACATTTCAAATGATGGTGAGATTGATAGTCCAGGGCGATCCATTAATAACACTGTAAGGAATGGTGCAGAGCTTTATGTGTATGCAGGAGGACTCAGTGAGAATAGTAAAATTGAACATGGTGGAATTGAAAATGTTCAGGCTTTGAAGGGAAAACAAGGTTTTTCGAAAAATGCTGTTGTTGAAGAAGGCGGACACCAAAGTGTTGGAAATGGAGGAAAAGTAGAAGGGACTAAAATTTATGGTGGTGAGCAGCTTGTTTTCGGCGAGGGGGATATTGGAGGAGAGATTAAAGGGAGTAGTGCTTCTCATACTGTCATTTATGGTCAAGATGAAACACTAGGCCAACAAAAAGTATATGATGGCGGAAAAGTTTGGAATACGAAAGTTATGCGAGGGGGTGTCCAAGAGGTTGGAAAAAAGTCTCAAAGTGCAAAAAATGGTGGTTTTGCATTTGACACAGAAGTTTTTGGTGGTGGTAAACAACGTATCTTAAAAGGCGGTCAGGCTATTGGAGTCACTTTAAATGAGAGTGCTATTCAGGAAATATATACTGATGGATCTGTAAAGAATCTAACAATGAATGATCAAACAAAATCATGGGTGCATGCTGGAGCAACATTAGAAGGCAAGACACAGGTAAACCATTCTGGGCAGATCCATCTTTATGCTGGGAATGATCAACAACGCACCACAGTAGAAGATATTATTTTAAATGGAAAAGATACAAAACTGTACTCTGTTACTGATGAGTTTGATGGAAAAAGTTCTTTGATACAAAAATTAAGTGGTGAAGGGAGTGTTATTTTTTCGTTTACAGGTTCTGATCCATATTATTCTCAGCTTCATGTGAATAATCTTTCAGGAAATTTACATTTCGCGTTCAATACTACGATTGCTCATAACCGTGGTGATTATCTCTTGGTTGAGAAAGGTGCTGGGAAACATACAATAAGTGTTGCTGATTCTGGAGTTGAAATCACGGATCCTTTTTCAAATAAGCGTGATTTAATTACGGATCAAAGTGGTGGTGCGCATTTTACGCTGACAGATCTTAAGGGTGAAAAAATTAACGCCATTGATGGTGGAACTTATATGTATGATTTGAAAGAAAGAAAGGATGAAAATGGGAAAGTTTGGTTTTTATCGGCAGACCGCCTCAGTGGACCAGAGCCTTCTATGCCAGATCCGACAGATCCTTTTTTTCCTGGTGAAACATCAACAACCCCCTCTACAGATGCAGTGTTAACGTTGTCCGTAGTCCCTGGACTTATTTTTAATAATGAGTTGCAAGTTGTACGGAATGGTAGAAAAATTTGGGACAGAAATAAGAAAGATATCGAACTATGGACTTATGGGATTAAGAGCAGAGAACGTGTTGCGACAGGCCATACACACTTTAAGCTTGGGCAGACAGGTTTAGTCTTTGGTGCTGATCAGTTGAGTGAATTAAGGCATGGAGAGTTGTATGTTGGTGGTTTTGGGAGTTATGATCAAGCACGTGTTTCTCATGCACGAGGTGGTGATAGTGATTTGAGCTCTTATAGCATTGGAACTTACGCAACTTATTTTGATCATCGTGGATGGTATATGGATGGTGTTTTGAAATATAATTATTACCGAGATAATTTAAAAGCCATATCAACGAATGGTTTAGCTATTCAAAGTCATTACAATCAGTGGGCGATAGGTGGATCGTTTGAGATTGGCTGTTATTTTGAACCGGCACAGAATACTTGGATGCAGCCTTATATCAAGCTAACAGGTTTGCAGGTTGAAGGTAAAAGAATAAAACTTTCCAATGAAATGATAGGTGATCTAAGCCCATTAAATTCATTCCGCAGTGAAGTTGGATTGACTGCAGGACATGAATTTTTTGTGAATTCAGAAACTTCATTAACAGCTTACATTATGGCAGCTTGGTTGCGTGAGAATATAAATAATAATTATACGACAATTAATAAGCAGTATAAATTTATTACAGATTTATCAGGCAGTGCGGGTAAATTGGGAATTGGTTTAAACGGTACGGTCAATGATAAACTAACACTTTATGCGGAAGCACATTATCTAAAAGGACATAAGATTAAGAATGCTCTTCAAGGTATTTTAGGATTACGCTATAGTTTCTAAATATGTGTGTACACGGCTGATTAATTTTACAAATGTAATTGTTTTGCAAGCTTAAACAGATAACGCCCGGCTATGTCTTTTCGAGAGTATAGGGACTTTCTCAAATAGTAGGAATGTCTTTATACTCTCTCTTTTAAAGGCAACATACTGAATTTATAATAATAATTCATTTCTATGCATGTTGAATGAGAGTCCCGAGTATCATAGGATTCTCTCATTCCAAATCTGTTTATGTTGAATCAATCAAAATTATTCGCCTAGCACATCACAAGCGGGATGAACATGTGGATAAAAACTATATAAGAAAAGAGTAAAAATGTTTCTTATGAATCTTCTCTAGTGTCAAGGGCTGTCACAACATTAGGATGGCAAAGTGTATGATGATATCGGCTCGCTTCTTCATAAGCGTAAAGATTGGGGGCTCAATGGCTTTACCGGTATACCATTCATGGATGACGTCGCGAAATGGGTTTGGGTGCGTTGAGAGATGTCTCTTTAAAACAAGCGCATGAATGTACAATCCAATGGCGTTTTGTGTTCCGTGAAGGACGTGACCTCGTTAGGCACGAGCATTTTGTTCATCTAACTTCAAATATTGAAAATTATTCCTTGAACTCAAGTAAACAATTTGAATTTTATTAAGATTTTCAGCCGTAAGTTAGAACTTTCTAGTGGCTTTTATAGAAGCACAACCTAAAGTTGTTTATATTAAAAAATACACTTAAAAAGTGTTTATAAACATAAATAAAACACATTACGATACAATCTAAGACGAGTTACCTACGTAGCCGTGGGATATTTTTCTAAATAATTGAGAGTGGAGTGTCGATAATGCAGTATAAACATAAGTTGAGTTTTTCAGTATTGATGATCAGTAGTTGTTTTGTACAAGTTGCAAGTGCAGTTGAAAACAGGAATGAAGAGTTAAAAAGATTAGAAAATGTGGAAAGTGGAGGGAAGGTACCAAAAGGTTCAGCACTGATTACAACCCTTTTCAACAATAATGTTAAGATCGAAGGTGGTGGTGTTGAAATTGTTGAAAATGGAGCAACTTCTGTAGGTGCCACTATTGAAAAAGGAGGGATGCAAATAGTTACGCGTGGAGGAAATGCAATAGATGCTAAAATCCTTGGAGGTAAGCAGTTTATTCATGAAGAAAAAGGTCTTGATCTTATAAGCGTGGAGAGAAAAAGTAGTGCATATAAATCCACAGTTTCTGGTGGCAGTGGAGCAGTGGGACAGCAGAATGTGTATGATGGAGCGTGGGTTTGGAATACGAAAGTGGTAGATAACGGAGAACAAAACCTTTATGCAGGAGAAAGAAAAGAGGGGGGAAAATCAATGTATGCTGAGGTCTCTGGAAATGGGAGACAGCACGTCTTAGCGTTAGGAGAATCTTTTGCTACTAATTTGAAAGATCATGCTATTCAAGTTGTATATCCTGAAGGGTTTGTGGATGGTCTGACTGTTAACAACTTTGCTAAGTCATGGTTCCATGTTGGTATAAAAGATGTCGTTGGAGAAGTAATTGTCAATGATCACGGAGAACTTTATTTATTCGCTGGTGATAGGACAAATCATACGACTAAGAAAAAAATTCCTATACAGGACAGAGTTGAAGAAACAATATTTGAGGTTGGTGAACGGAATATAGGAGAAAAACCTCAGATTGAAATTGAAGATTTAGGGGGGCAGGATGGGACTATTATTTTTACTTCTATACCGTATGATCCACAACATATTTCACTTCATGTTGAGAAACTTTCAGGAAGTTTGCATTTTCGATTCAATATTAGTGCTACGGGGGATGCAAGTGATTACTTGTCGATTGATGAAGGTTCAGGTAATCACAAAATAAGCGTTGCAGATTCTGGTCGTGAAATTACAGGTCCTATCTCTCAGAAAAATGGTTGGACCACAGAGATTAATTTAGTTACTAATAAATTTGGAGGCGCTAATTTTACTCTGGAAGATCTTTCGGGTAATTATATTACAGCTGTTGATGGTGGAGCTTATCAGTATGTTTTACGAAAGAGAGAAAGATGTGCTGATTCTAGTGGTTATTCTACAATTTGGTATTTAAGTTCTGCCTCTGAAAGTACGACACGTTCGAATACTGAAACACAGTGTGTAAACAAGAAAACGAAGATTCCTCTTGCATTGTTTGATCAAAGTGCTTCTTCTAGAGGAAAAAATACCGGTTCTCGTAAACCTACTAAAAAACAACCAGCTAAACCACGGCCTCCACGTCATTTAAGAGAAGCGCAGAATGTCTCTAGTGTTTCTGTATCTCCCTCTCAAGAAAATCAGAATCGTCTGGTATTTCCTCTAGTCAGTTCTCATCCTCTTTCTGCTGAAGAGCAACAAACTGCTGTTTCAGAATCTTCTCACTCTTTAGCCGATCAGATGATTGTGCGTCCAGTTTATAAAGAACAACCTTCTCCACAATTGAGTGAGACGCTTTCAGTTTCTCACTTTTTGACCACGCCCTCTACAGATGCGGTATTGTCTATGTCTGTAGCTCCAGCGATGGTGTTTCACAACGAAATGCAAACAGTGCGTGCG
>NZ_JBHIOD010000030.1:0-1326 GCF_042195355.1 Bartonella sp. CL266QHHD | reverse complement strand
CAAAGATTGTACACCAATACGTGCATCTGCCGCCTCTCGCTCCTTTAAAACGGTCAGATGTCCTTCAGCAAATTGAACAGCGTGATTAACATATTTTTCCACATCATCGTCATCTAAATATTCAGAAATCGTACCTGCTTTTACGGCATTTTGATAGGATTTCAGGACATCAATTTGACCTGTCAATGCTAAACAAGCCAAATGCCAAATCACAGCTGGATAATAGCTATATTTTTGGATAAGCGTTTTGCTTTCTATTGATGCTTGTAAATCTTGGGCACGTGCCCACTGTATCACCCGCTCAGAGATTTTTGTCAACTCTTGCTCATTCAATATCTCTACACAAATATCAATTCCTTTATCAACACCACTAAAAACCCCTCCCTCAATCGTATTAAAAGACTGATAAATATTTGTAGCTGATATCTGCCTACATTTTCTACTATCGTGAATATAATGGCAAGCTACAGAAATATCTTCGTTGGAGATCCCTGCTTCAAGATGAACATTATAATCATAATGAAGACGGATAAAACCAAAATCAAATTGAATAAAACGATCCGGCAAAACTAACCACATTTTCCCAGGCTCTGTGGCAAACCATCCTTGGGTTTTAAGAATGTGCGTTGCTGCTGTGAGACTCATCAAACGCTGTTTCGGTTTTTTGCGTGCTAAAATGTCATCCAATTCATTATTTTTATAAGCTTCAGCAAAAAAGATAACGCGCTTAACCTGCGTTATCTTTTCATAATCAGAAAACTCTGGTGTATATAATTGAGGTGTAGGTTTGTAATTCCTTAAAGTTTCGGTATCGCCGAGTAGAGCCTTTGCAACGAGAGAATGATTAGCAGATTCTTCACGTAATTTTTGCTCAATATCTTGTGCTTGCGCCCATGCAACCACTTTGTTTAAAGCTACCTTAACGTGGTTTTCAAAAAACTCCAGCGCTGTAACTCCAAAATTCTCTTCTGAAGAAATCAGCATATCCTCATATAGAGGTTGAGATTCTTTACCGTTAGCATATTCACAGCCAAGACAATAAGCAGCAGTAGTAAGACTGACAGAAACCCACAATCTTCCGCTATCCCGTCCATAATCTATGACACCATAATGAATACGCACTATGCGATCGGGGAGGTGATAATAAGCAAACATATCACCCATTTTATCGCGATGAGGCTCCCAGCCAAGTCTTTTTAAAATCTCTGTTGCATCTTTGGTTTGCATCGTCATTACCCTGCGTGTTCTTTAATTCTTTTACAGAGAAATTCATAAAAATTACTTGCATAATAATGTGACGCTCCAGATGGAATCTTGACGTAGAGT
>NZ_JBHIOD010000029.1:0-1189 GCF_042195355.1 Bartonella sp. CL266QHHD | reverse complement strand
ACATCTTTAAAACTCTTTGAGAAAAAATAAATTGGTACAAAACCTAGTGGCAAAATATACAAAACCCGCTGGCAAGCTACACCCGCTGGCAAGCTACATACAGAATCAAAAAGTTATAGCACCATAAAAGTGCTGTGGCGGAGGGGGTGGGATTCGAACCCACGGTACAGTCTCCTGCACGCCGGTTTTCAAGACCGGTGCCTTAAACCGCTCGGCCACCCCTCCAAACTAGATATGCTTTTTGACAAATTTCTTGTAAAAGGTCAATCATTTTAATACGCATTTTAAAGCGTTCTTTGTAAAACTATTTAAGTTTCAATTAAAATAATTTTTCATAAGTTAATTCTTTGAGTGTGTTATCTAAGAGTTTCATTTCTAAACATGGTAGTTTTTTCTGAAAAAATGAAAGGTAATTATGATATTTATCATTTTTTTCCTGTTTAAAAGTTTTTTATAAAGCAATATTTTTTAAAAGTTCTAACAATCGTTTTCGTAATAATAAGAAATGTTTAGTTGAAAATGTTTGATAAATTATATTAAATTCCGGTCGTGTATTTTTGAATTATTTTACCTTTCCAGATATTTATTTTATTTAGATCGTTCATATTGGCGAAAAGAAAATGTTATTACTCTAACAGTTTATGAGAGATAAATTTGTAAGAATGACATATATATTCAAGGAAAGTTTTTATTGAGTCTAAATTAAGTACAATTCAATAAGAAAGCTCTTTAAAAGATTTTAATTTTTTAAATAAAAATATTCAGATATTTAGTGCGTCTAAAGAGTACCTTGGAGGGAATGGCTGATTTGCACTATTTGAATAAAATTTTATGTAAGATTTGCATCGATAGTTTAAAATTTCTTCTAGATATGACTGGAAATTAGGTATATTTATAATGCTTTTTCTGTGGGATAAGCAAAAAGTTAATTTGAATGGAAGAAAAAATTATTGAGCAATACACTTAGATCAATAGATAATTTGTTAAGGTATTACATAGTTTTTCAAGAATAGAACTTAAAAATGCTAAATTATGCAGAAGCAGAAAGCATAAACTTTAACAGACAAGGTTTTAAAAGCCGATTCATTTACAAACATGTGTAAAATAAAAAATGGTGCCCCCAGAGAGCGAATCAGGCTTTAGCAACAAGATTCAAAGTATATAAAGATGTGTAAGGGCGTATTGATGT
>NZ_JBHIOD010000028.1:0-8073 GCF_042195355.1 Bartonella sp. CL266QHHD | reverse complement strand
AAATGAGAGAATCCTACGTTATTCGGGGGTCTAATTCAATATACAAAACAGTAAATTATCATTATAAATCAATATATTGTTATTGTGTGAAGCGTGCTTTATAGACAAATGTTAGAAACCCTATTCCCTTAACTTTACTCAGGCATCATTAACTTAAAAGTCAATAAAAAAATAGGTTACATACAACAAAGAAGAGTGTGGTGCCCAGACGCGGCAAGCAGGGGCTTAGCAACAAGATTCAAAGTGTATAAAGATGTGTAAGGGCGTATTGATGTCTATAGCTTTTTATGATTCAATAAAAAAAGTAAGTATTAAAGAAAAAATCTCAAATCAGAAATTAAAGGTGGTCTAAAAGGTGGACCCAAAAAGGTGGACGAGCAATGCTTGAAAAGGTGGACGAGAGGGGACGTTAAGTGAGGGCGATTCATCGGTTATCAGCATCATTCGTAAAGACGTCTCCGCAGGGTAAATATTGTGACGGGGCAGGGTTGTGGTTGAATGTTCGAAAAGACAATACACGCTCTTGGTTTTTTCGCTATACGCACCACAATAAGCGCCGTGAAATGGGACTTGGTCCTGTTACAAAACTCTCTTTAAAAGAAGCGCGTGAGCTTACAAGATATTATAGTGATATTCTTAAAGAAGGCAATGATCCTATTGTCTTTCGAGAACAGACTATTTTAAAACAGCAAAGCAATATTTTTCAAGAAATTGCAAAAGCGGCTTTTGAAAGCAAAAAAGCAGAGTTGAAAAATGAAGGTAAAAACGGCCGCTGGTTTTCTCCTCTAGAGTTGCACGTTATTCCACACATAGGCAAATTACCTATAGAAAAATTAACAGCCAATATCATCCGCAATGTTCTCTCACCCCTTTGGCATGAAAAAGCAGACACAGCGCGAAAAGCACTTAACCGTATCAATATTTGTTTGAAATATGCAGCGGCTCTTGGTTTAGATGTTGATCTACAGGCTTGTATGAAGGCACGCGCTCTTTTAGGAAAAACACGTGCGACATCAACAAATATTCCTGCTATGCCATGGCAAGAGGTTCCGGCATTTTATCAAAGCTTGGATGATAAGATCCTTTCAAATTTAGCACTGAAGTTACTCATTTTGACGGGAGCACGGTCATATCCATTGCGCTATTTGCGCCTTGAACAAATTGATAAAAATATATGGACGATACCAAAAGAAAACATGAAAGGTATTGTAGGGAAAGTTTCAGACTTTCGCGTGCCACTAAGTGGTGAAGCTTTGAGAGTTATTGAAAAAACTCTCCCCTTTGAAAAGAATGGTTTTCTCTTTTCTGGTCTTAAAGGTAACCCCATTTCTGATGCCACCATGGCAAAATATATGACAGTTTGTGGTTTGACTTATCGTCCCCATGGTTTTCGTTCAAGTTTACGGGATTGGATAGCAGAGACAACGTCAACACCGTTCGAGATTGCCGAAACTGTTCTTGCCCATTCAGTCGGGAGTTCAGTGACAAAAGCTTATATGCGAACGGATTTTTTAGAACAACGACATGTTCTCTTGGAACAGTGGGCTTCATTTATAACAGGATAGAATTTTTACAATTACCTCTGCAGTGTTTTTAGCTATTTTGGAGAGAAATTTGATATGTCCAATTCTGTGAAAATAACAGTTTTAAATGTGTAAAGCTATTATTGATAGTCTCCATGAGACGAGCAAAATTAAGAAACCATTTTCTAAAGAATTTCGCGCGTCTCAGAGTATGTTTAGAGTCGGATATTTGGTTTTTGTGTAAAAATACTTACAAACGCATCCATAATACGTGAAAAATCAAGCGCTAATAAGAGTATAATGAGTACAATCCATTTCGTATAACGCGACATCACTTTTACACTTTTGTAGGTCATGATGATTTCTTGAAGGATTTTTTTTTCTGCTTCTGTAAGCTCTGTATCGTCTTGTGTTTTTTTTCTAGCCATGTTTCCACCCACACACGCGTTCACCTAGATTATTGTGCTTTAAGATCTCTCTTGCTAAGTTTGAACTGATGGCGTTCAGATCTTGCTTATCTAAATAAATTGGCAACCAGCCAACACAAGAAGAAGCATATTTATTTGTCGCGCAACCAGTCAGAGAGAGCAGTACGCACATCAGCATCACTTTTTTGATTAACTTCACTTTCCACCTCCAGACGTGTTGTGGCTGCTTTTAAAGCTTTTTCTGTTTGCTTTTGTTGCTCTGCTTTTTTCCCAAGAGTAAAAGCTCTTGCTAAAATCATAAAAAAAGCAGCTAAAGCCGCGCCTGTTATCATCAGATTTCTTTTCATCCATAAGATCATAGACGATGCTCCTGAAAGCGTTTAGCAACAAAGAAAATACCAGCACATGCGGCTAAAACCATAATGGTGGCCAAAGCCCATTGGATTGGTCCATTTCCAGCTAACAAACCACCAAGCCCAGAAAAAGAGCCAATAATCGGTGCAAGGGCTTCTGCTTTGAAAAGCCCCGTTGGTACTTGCGTTTCTACTGTTTGATAATTGGAAGAAACATAAGCCCCTTTCGCCCATAAGCCTGTTTCTGCCGCACGCCGGTGTGCTAGACCTTCAAGACGCTTTCCGCCTGCTTTGGTCCATTTCTGTAGCTCGGCAGGGACAGCTTCATATTCACCTTGATTGAGCTTTTTTAACAGTGTCGAATTACAAAAGGCTGTTGTTCCTACATTATAGCAAAAGGACACTAACGCCGCAAATTGTTCATCCGTTAATGAAACCGTAACAGCGCGTTCAACGACATTTTCAAATTGTCTTAAATCTTGGCAAAGAATTTCTTCAGCTTGTTTTTCAGTGATTGCCATGCCTTTATGAACAAAAGGTTTTCCAGCACTGTTTGTATGTCCATAACCTATTGTCCACACCCCAATGGCATCTTTATAGGCGTTCAAACGCAAACCTTCCCATTGTTTGATAAGTGCTAGTCCTTCTGATGATATTTTTCGCATATGATTCTCCATAAAAAAAGCCCCGCAAAAGGCGGGGATGCGTGAAAAATATGAAATGAACGTCTTTCCCTCTTAAAGGACGGTAAGAAATCTACTCAACAAAAAGATATTGAAAAAGCCGTTCAATTAGTAAAAAAATTAACTTCCTCCTCGCCTAAAGGACAGGTAACGGACAAAAATATCATTGGTTAAAATTTAGAATCTGCTAATCAGTTATACTTGTCTAATCGTAGGATTTAATGCAATGACTGATATAAGATACAAAAACTTAGAAGATTTTTGTGGGCTTGATGAGGAAGAAAAAAAAAGCTTCGTAAACTTTCTCAAGAAAAGAAGAAGTGAACTGATTTCACCTACTGATGAAATAGTAAGTCAAATAGTACAGGAAAATAAACAAATTATAGATGAGTTGCTCAAAAAAGAGGAAGTTTCTAAAACAATTTTTAATATGCGAGAATTATCGTATTCCGCATTGTTAAAGCAAGAATCTACTTTCAATTCTGCGATTTTGATGGAAATTAGCCATCAGTTTGAGATGCCTAAAAGAATTATTACTGAATTAAGTTTAAAATTATTTCGGCTTAACATTCAAGATTCTCACAAATTTAACGAGCAGCTAATAAATTGTTTTGGCCAATATGCAGGAAAAATTATTCCATATATTTATTTATTATGTCTTAGCAATACACAGTCACGCCGTTCACGTGCGGGAAAAACATTTGAAGAAATTATTTATTTTTTATATAATCAATTTCGATATCGTTTCGAAGCTCAAAAAAAAATCGGAAAAGAAACATTTCAAAAAGCCGGTTTGGGTAAAATGGTTGATTCAGTACTACCGAGCATAGAGCATTTTAAGAAAAGACGCGATAAGGCTATTATTGGCACAATGAAAACCACTTTGCGTGAACGTTGGCAAGAAGTTATTGAAGAGCAGTCAAGATCTCAAGTTCCTAACATTCACTTACTGACAGTTGATGATAAAATCTCTGTAAATAAAATTGAACAAATGAACAAGCATAACATTGTTGTCGTCGTACTAAAAACAGTTAAAAATCAAGAAAAAATATTGCATAACCACAGCGTCATAGATTTTGAAACGTATTTTTTAAAAGAACTACCTGAGATGTTTAATTATTGGAAAAATCAGTAAAATGTTTAAACTAATTGACTTATTTGCCGGCATTGGAGGAATTCGTTTGGGTTTCGAGTCTGCATTTGGCTTAGATAACGCCCAATGTGTTTTTACATCAGAAATTGATAAATACTCTATTCAAACTTATCGACTTAATTTTAACAACGATCACGTCCATGGCGATATTACTCAGATCAATGAAGAAGAAATACCAGAGCATGATATTTTATTAGCAGGCTTTCCTTGCCAACCTTTTTCGCAAGCAGGCTTGAAGAAGGGGTTTGCGGATGCACGTGGAACTTTATTTTTTGATATCAATAGAATTTTATCACATAGGAAGCCTCGAGCATTTTTATTAGAGAATGTTAAGCAATTAAAGGGGCATGATAGGGGACGTACTCTCTCTAGTATTATAAAGCATTTACAATCAAGCGGTTATAAAGTTTTTTATGATATCTTAAAAGCACGGGATTTTGGAGTTCCTCAGAATCGTGAACGCATATATATCATTGGTTTTTTAGATCATTCGATAGATTTTAAATTTCCCTCTCCCATGAATATTAAAACAAGGGTGGGAGATATTTTAGATAAAGAGGTTGATGAAAAATATACAATTAGTAATGCTCTTTGGCATGGACACCAACGAAGAAAAGTTCTGAATAAACTGAAAGGA
Organism: Bartonella sp. CL266QHHD; assembly: GCF_042195355.1. Classification (NCBI taxonomy): domain Bacteria; kingdom Pseudomonadati; phylum Pseudomonadota; class Alphaproteobacteria; order Hyphomicrobiales; family Bartonellaceae; genus Bartonella; species Bartonella sp. CL266QHHD. The sequence goes on along the minus strand of NZ_JBHIOD010000028.1, from coordinate 3,296 downwards.
AAGGGATTTGGTTATGGGCTTTTCGATGTGGAATCGCCATACACAAATACACTTTCTGCACGTTATTACAAAGATGGAAGCGAAATACTTATAATGCAGGATAATAAAAATCCTAGAAAACTGACGCCAAGAGAAGCAGCACGCTTGCAAGGGTTTCCTGAAAGCTACCAGATTCCAGTATCTGATACGCAAGCCTATCGCCAATTTGGAAACAGTGTGTCTGTTCCAGTTATTAAAGCTATCGCATTGCAGATGAAAAAATATCTGTCGTAAACGTTCATTGACCTTCTTCCCTAAAAGGGACAGCACAACGAATGACCTAAAGTTGATATTAATCCTCATCCATATGGATAACGCCTTCGCCTTCGTCGCATGCGTTTTGTGGGGCGTTTGGATCAAGGGTATCATCCTTGTCTGGTGTTGTGTTTGCAACGTTTCCAGCTGTGTCTTCTTGGGCTTCATCAAAAAGTTCGCATTCTATTTTTGTGGTGTAACCACCCGTTTTATCAAGTTTGTGTTTAACGCTTTTGATGCGCCATTCTGCTGGAATATAGGGGCGGAAAGGGGGCTCTTGAACAAGCTTTGCTTCTGCTTGCACAAACGGATCACCACCGATATCACATGAGAAAGAAGATTTCCCACGAGATGATTTATTGCGATAAGCAGCAATGGCTGCAACAGCCTCTGATTGGTTATGGTAGGTGTATTTGAGTTCATGAAACGGCGGATTACCAACTTTGACTTCTTTTTTTTCACCACTGCGGATATCATGATAGGTTGCGAGAACACCGCCTTTTTTCTCTTTGTCTTCTTCTTGCTTTTCCGATTCTTTTTCTGCTTTTTCTGATTCAGATGATGATGCTCTGTCACTGTTATCCATATGGATAAAGTTTTCATCATCATCAATCTCTTCTGGTTCTCGTGCATCAGCCGCGGCTTTTTGGTCGTCTCCCACATCTGTTTCTAAGCCATTGGCTGCACCTGCTTCATCACGCGCACTGTATTTAAAATCCCAAGAGGTGCAATGTTTTTCATGGATAACAACAATAGGGAGTGTTTCACCGGTGATGGCTTTGCCTTCACCCCGTTTGGCGAGCACAAGTTTGCCATCAACGGGCTTTGCTACCGCATCATATTCCCCTGCGAGGCGTGCAGCAAAAGCCATATCACTTTCCGATGTTTGATCAATATGACGCACAACGATTTTTGCAAGAGAAGGATCAACCTTTGGTGTATAGCCATTACGCTCTGCTATCTCTTGAACAATACTGCCAAGGGTTTGCTGGTGATAGGATTGGCTTTTGGGGGTTCTGTAAGACGTGTTCATTGATGCGGCGCGCCCTGTCACGCTTAAGCTTTGTGGTGGGCTGCTTACAGAGATTTCGTCTATCAGATAGGATCCCATATCGCGGTTTTTCCCGCCTTCATAGCCAAGTTTTATGGAAATAACTGTCCCGATAAGAGGAATATCAAGAAAGCCGTTATCACTGTCACGTGCGCGGTCATCAAGCTCTATAGTGATACGATCACTTTTGTTTTCTGCTTCATCGGTAATTTCAATTGATAAAACATAATCCATAAGAGTTTTGGTGATGTCTTCTCCATTTGCCAGAACCATGCAAAAAGGTTTCATGATTGACTGCCCCAAATTCTGATTACCGGTGTGGCTTTCGGATAGGGGAGGGTTGGCAAAACGATTGTGATGCCTGCTTTTAAGATGGGTCCATAGTCTGCAAGACCAAAATTTGCTGCATAAACGCGTTCAACAGCAAGGGCTTGTTGACCCTTTGCATAGTATCTCCAGCAAATGGCATCAACCATATCGCCTTCTTTTGTTACGTAAAGATCACTCATAGCTCTTCACCATATTCTCTCAACTTTATCGTAAATTCTTGTTTTTTGGGGGTGCCATTATGATGAAAAATGCTTTGCTTTTCCTCTACAGAAAGAATGACAAACTTACCTAAGATTTTGCCTTGACCGGTCACAAGAATGTGAGGTCCCATATGCGCTATTTGCCGTAAATATTCGAGCTGTCTGTGACCACCTTTGAAATCTGGATAAATCACGCCTGCTAAAGAAAATTCCGCATTTGCAACAGCAGGCAATTGAAGAGCAGCCTTTCTCCCCAATCGCCCTTGCTCCACCCATGGAACCCCATAAGACATATCAAGTGTTTGGTAAGCTGCTGTTTCAATGGAAAAAATAAAACCACCCAAAGCTAACATCATGGTATTTAATCCGAAAGGCTAGAGGCTATGGCTAAACGTTGCTGTTTTGCATAGCGTTCAAGTGCTTGATTGACAGCGTCTCTGATTTCGTCCTTGAGACCATTTGGTACTGAAATATTGAGATTTGTAATGGTTACACGGGCGTCTACTTCAACGGGCTTATGAACCGTAATGGGCTTTGGAGCTTTAAAAGCACCTACTTTATTTGTTGCCTGCATTTGTCCTGTTTCAACGACACTTGTATTAAAACCACTCTTGCGTTTTTCAGGTGGGGTATTTGTAACCACTACTGTATCAACCATTTTTTTTGCACGTGCATTGGTTTCTTCGGTAAAGGTTTTAATGGTCTGCGTTGAAGTCTTGTCTATTGAAACATTAAACCCTAACTTTTCTTTCATCCAATTAGGCATCCAGCTGGTTAATTTGCTTATCATGCCGCTAAGCCAATCAGACAGAGCATTCCATTGGCTTTTGATACCGTCCCACAAGCTACCAATGAGATTGGTTCCTACTTCCATGAGATTGATCCCAAACAGCCACTCAATCAATGCATTGATTTTTTTTGAAATCCAAGAGAGCGGTGAAAAGTTTTTAAAGAGCGTCAAGAGGTTATTGAAAACGTTACTACATAAGCTCGCAAAAGAATTCCACAAGTTGCTTATGAAGCTTACTACCGTATCCCAATTTTTGTAGAGCAGATATCCAACTCCAACAAGGGCTGCTATGCCGCCAGCGATCCAGCCGATAGGAGTGGTCATGATTGCGATACCAAGCGATATAAAAGCAGAACTAACGGCAGTTATTGCTGGAATGAGTGAAGCTATAAGAACTGCCCCAACCGCGGCTAAAGATGCTGCTACCCAACCATTGAGTTTGTCCCAATATTGATAGAGGACAAAGAGCGCTGCAATGCCACCCATTAACCAACCGATAGGTGTCGTCATAATTGTGATACCAAGGCTAACAAACGCTGTTCCTACGGCTGCTAATGCGGCAATGAGTGGACCAAAAATGAACGAACCAAGTGCCACAAGTCCTACCTTAAAGAGGGTTATTTCACCAATC
>NZ_JBHIOD010000027.1:0-9976 GCF_042195355.1 Bartonella sp. CL266QHHD | reverse complement strand
ACCAACGGTCATTGTTTTACTTTCACCACCGGTTATAATTAAATCTCCGCTAATGATTTGACTTCCACCGTCTGCATAAAAACCTTCATCGACATTTTGAATGGTTGTTTTGCCCATTAACCTAACTTCACTACCAGAGTCCGATGTCCATATACCAGTGCGTTCGTTGTCGGAGCCTTCAAATGCTTCACCACCGATTATCGATAAGTTTTCGCTAATGATTTTACCTCCATTAACGGCATCGAGTCCGCCCAAAGTATTGTTAATTATTGTATCGCCATGCAATTGAATTGTGCTGTTATCGCCAATTACAAATGCACCGCTTCCTGTTCCCTCTGTTGTTAGAGCAACATTCGTGGCATCAATCTTTCCGCCTTTTTCTGCAAATAATGCAGCGTCTTTCCCATTTACCTTTCCTCCCGTCATTATGATAGTGGCGTTTTGTGCATTGGATTTTTGTCCATCAGCATGAAGACCATAACCATAAGATGAAATGACTTCAGTGCCGTTTAAAGTAATTCTGCTATAGTTTTGAGCATATACACCATCAGTTTTTCCATTGAATGTTCCTTTGGAGACTTTTACTATGGAGAAATCATTTGCAGATATGCCTGTTAGTGCTTGAGTTACGGTTACATTATTCAAAGTTACTGTGCTGTAGTAAGCTCTTATTCCCTTATCCATAAGGATGTCATCTTTGCCGCTTGATATTGTAACATCTTCTAACGTGCTTTCGTTAATACTCTGTTCGAAAATAGCACCTATATGAGATGCAGCAATGGAACCATCAATCATCTTGATAGTCGCTCCATCTCGTACATCAAGACCGTTTGCAACTTTTTCAATGGTTGTTGTACCGTTTAATGTAATCATACTGTTGTTGTAGGCTATTGCACCAGTACTGTTTTCAGTTTCAGAGCCGGTTATTGTTAGATTGTTGCTAACAATTTTGCCCCCAAGTGTTGCCGTAAGACCGTTTGTTACTTTTTCAATGGTTGTTGAGCCTTTTAATTCAATCGTACTATCAAGTCTGTAGGACGTTACACCAGAACTATTGCTATTTTTTTCGTTCTGAGAACCTGTTATTGTTAAATCTTTACTAATGATTTTGCCCATATTTACAAAAAGACCGTTGCCAACAACATTTTTAATGGTTGTTTGTCCTATTAATTCAACCACGCTATCAGACGTATCGACAAATACACCAATGTTTTTTTCTCCAGCTTCAGGAAGGATGATCGTTAAATCTTTCCCAGTGACTTTTCCTCCACTGTTTGCTTGAATCCCGTTTGTAAAGTTTTCAATGGTGGTTTCACCCATTAATTCAATCTCACTACCAAGACCTTGAGTTGTTACACCAATACCTGTATTACTTCCTTCTATTGTTAAATTTTCGCTAACGATTTTGCCCTTATTTTTTGCCCAAAGCCCATTTATGGCTTTTTCAATGGTTGTTTCCCCTTTTAACGTAATTTTGCTACCATCACCTTCAGAGATTACACCAGTTTTTTTAGATTCAGGAACGATTATTTTTAAATCCTTGCCAATGATTTTTCCGCCGTCTTTTGCGTGAATAGTTTCATAGGTTTTATCGGATACTTCTTGTTGTTTTCCATCAGAAACTACGAGGGTTTCAGCATGTGCATTGAACTGGATGTTGAATAGGATGATAGCAGCCGCAGCCGTGCATGATAAAAGGGATGTTTTATACACTAGTATTCTCCTTATGAGAGCCCCAAAATATTCATTTCCCCGCGAACTTCATAAGAAGAAGTGAAAATGGATAATTGTTATTAATTTCAGTAATTGTCTTTATTTGGTAAGACATTTTTGGTTTTTTGTCAAAATTAAAAAATAATTGATATTAATTATGTCTAATACAAAATGTATTTATAATTGATTTTATTTAAAGAATTATAATTTTGAATATTATTATTCAGAGAAATATTCTGAGATACTGATATAGTGGTACCATGACATCTTTTACGTGATGGTAGGGATTATTATATGACGCAAATTGGGATTATGAGGGAACAAAAAAGGATGTAGAAGAAGCTAGTAAAAAAGCTAACTTACTTGGGCTTAAAGTGGGTTGTCATCTTTCAACACAGTGGTATTAATTTATTTCTAATAGACTTCTCTTTTTTTCAAAGTAGGAAGTACTCTTCATCCACTGGGGATAGAAGTGCTCTGTTGCGTCTTGTCTTGGGGATTTTCGTAAAGAACTAAGTATAAAGAGGGAAGGGTGCTTTAAAAGGAAAAAGGATGACTTTAATGTACAAAAAAGGCAGTATATTGTGCTGCCCTTTTTGTTAAATTGAATAGAATGAATAGGCTATTTTTACAGCCTTGATTTAAAACTGATAGCGTATGCCACCTGAAAAGCTTGCACCACTTATACCAGTTTTCTGAAGCTTTTGTCGATAGCTTACATCAGCGTAAAGAGAGAAATTGTGAGACAGTTGTGCATTGATGCCAACGCCGCCCTCAATTGCTGTTCCCATGGGATCAAGGTCAAAATCTCTGCCAATCTGGATGGTACCATCATCACCAAAGGTTTTGATCAAGTTTGCTTTTCCATAGAAGGAAATGGCAGGACCATTTTCAGTGGTCATAATGGTTTTGGTTAAACGTCCACCAACACGGATCAACCATTGAGAAGGATTGTTCATATCAATTTTTAAATTATCAGCATCTTCAATGGTATCAAACATCAAATGTTGATAAGCAAGTTGTATTTGGGGCTCGAAGGTTAAACCTTCCATTCCGGTAGAAAATTGTTTGCCAACGGTGGTGGAAATACTCAACATCTTTACATTGTTCAATTTCGCGGTTTTACCAATGATAGCATTGGTGATATCGCCCTTTATTATCCCATAGGATAAAAGCGTATCGATATAGAAACCACTGTCATGTTGTACACTACCATAGGCAGTGAGAGACCATTTATCTAGGGTGCTTTTACTTGCATCCTGCATCTCTTTTGGAGTGAAAGACAGCTGCCCATAGGTACCTATAAGACCGAAATGTGTCGTGGTATTTTGTCCTTCTAATGCCGCTAATGTGACACCGGCTTGGAGAGCAGCATAGCGAATATCAGCACCATAACCATATTTAAGGGGACCGCGTTTCGAGGATAAGGTTCCTGTACCCCCATAGGTAGAGAGGAAGAAACTGTTTTTTAGATTTTTCTGCTCTCCCAAGACTGTTGTTCTCATATTGGCTAAAAGTGCATTTTGCTTGGCCATATCGGCCAATCCAGTATAAAAGAGGGCATTTGGCATAACCAAATAGCTTGCCATTTGTGGTACAACTGCTCTTACTTTTGAATCGGGGTCAAGAAATTCAGGCTGCAAGCGGAAGTCCCAGAAATCTTTATCCTTTTCATCGAATAAGTTTTGGTTAGCATTGGCCTTGCCATAACTTGATACTGGTCCATAGGAAGTTAGCGTATATTTATAAGGAGTTCCTCCTATGGTGGTATAGCCATTTTTCAATTTAAAGGAGTCTTCTTTTGCTTCTCCAGAAACTTGAATAAGTGAAAGTCCACCTATATTTGAAGGAGGAGAAGCATTTTCTACACTCTCTTTATCCCCTGAAACACTTTTGACATAAACTGTTGTGGTGCCTGCTACATCACCGTGAATGAGAAGCCTATCGGTTTTTTGTGCATCTATTGCAACACCATCACTCCATATAGCGTTGAAATGAATTTCTGCCTCACCAAAGGCATTATAGACTGCTAGAATGGTTGGTATTCCAGATCCTACATGCAATGTATGATAATGATCTTCTACCGGTCCATTAAAAACAATAGAACTATCATTAAGATTGAGCACAGAAATATCAGAACGTGACCTTTGAGCAATAGCAAGCAGTTTTCCATCATCATCGGTTTCTTTTGTACTGGTTTTCAATATCCATGTTGTCTTGTTTGTCAAATCAAAGCGTACGGTTCTGTTTTCTGCAATTTTTGCTTTTCCCTTTAATACCGAGTGATTAGCATTTAGTGTAAAAGCAAAATTATTTTCTTTAGTTGAAGCTTTTGCTGCTAATAAAATATCGGCACTGATTTCTGAATTTTTGAGATTGACTATACCGATTGATTGGTCTGCGTTAATTCCAATACTATTTTCAGTGCGAATCTTTGTATTTGTCAAGTCGACTTCTGAGGCATTATCGTCCTCGGATTTATCAAATATTATGCCACTGTTTTCTGCTGTTGCAGAAACATTTGTTACATCAATATATCCGCTATTTTTTACAACAAATGCTGATCCTTTTGCTGCTACGGTCCCTCCATTCATTTTAATCGTGCCACCGTTTTCTGCATAAAGTCCGATGAAAGTATTGCTAATCGCTGTATTTCCATGCAATTCAATTAAGCTGTAAGGATTGCTGGCAGCTGCACCGTATCCGTTGCCATCCATTGTTGTTAGAGCAACGTCTGTGACCTTAATATGTCCACCGTTCATTGCAAACAATGCCATGGTTTTCGCAGTTACTGTTCCACCAGTCATTATGATTGTGCCACTATTTTCTGCATCAAGTCCGGTTACAGCATTATCAATAGTTGTCTTCCCATACAATTCAATTAAGCTATTAGGATCGGTGGTAGCTGCACCATAGTTACCATTTGTTGTTGTTAGAGCAACATCTGTGACCTTAATATGCCCACCGTTTTTTGCAAACACTGCCATGTTTGCAGCGGTTACAGTTCCTCCCGTCATTGTGATTGCACCACTATTTTCTGCATTAAGCCCGATGAAAGCATTATTAATTGTTGTCTTTCCATATAATTCAATCAAGCTATCAGGATCGGTTGCAGCAGCACCATAGTTACCATTTGTTGTTGTTAAAGCAACATCTGTGACTTTAATATGCCCACCGCTTTTTGCAAGCAATGCCATGTTTGTTGCGGTTACAGTTCCTCCCGTCATTGTGATTGCACCACTGTTTTCTGCATTGAGCCCGATGAAAGCATTATTAATCGTTGTCTTTCCATCCAATTCAATCAAGCTTTCAGGATCGGAGGTAGCTGCTCCGTATCCGTTACCATACATCGTTGTTAGAGCAACATCTGTGACTTTAATATGCCCACCGCTTTTTGCAAGCACTGCCACGTTTGTTGCGGTTACAGCTCCTCCCGTCATTGTGATTGCACCACTGTTTTCTGCATTGAGCCCGATGAAAATATTATCAATTGTTGTCTTTCCATACAATTCAATCAAGCTTTCAGGATCGGAGGTAGCTGCTCCGTATCCGTTGCCATACATCGTTGTTAGAGCAACATCTGTGAGCTTAATATGTCCCCCGCTTTTTGCAAGCAATGTCATGTTTGTTGCGGTTACAGTTCCACCTGCCATTGTGATAGTACCACTATTTTCTGTATAAAGTCCGATGAAAGCATTATTAATCGTTGTCTTTCCATGCAATTCAATCAAGCTTTCAGGATCGGAGGTAGCTGCTCCGTATCCGTTGCCATACATCGTTGTTAGAGCAACATCTGTGAGCTTAATATGTCCCCCGCTTTTTGCAAGCAATGCCATGTTTGTTGCGGTTACAGTTCCACCCGCCATTGTGATAGTACCACTATTTTCTGTATAAAGTCCGATGAAAGCATTATTAATTGTTGTCTTTCCATGCAATTCAATCAAGCTGTTAGGATCGCTTGTCGCGGCACCGTATCCGTTGCCATCCATTGTTGTTAGAGCAACATCTGTGACCTTAATATGTCCACCGCTTTTTGTAAGTACTGCCGCGCTTTTCCCAGTTACAGTTCCACCCGCCATTGCGATAGTACCACTATTTTCTGTATAAAGTCCGATGAGAGCATTATTAATCGTTGTCTTCCCATCCAATTCAATCAAGCTTTCAGGATCGGTGGAAGCAGCACCGTATCCGTTTTCTTCCATCGTTGTTAGAGCAACATCTGTGACCTTAATATATCCACCGTTCATGGTAAACAATGCTGCGCTTTTCGCAGTTACAGCTCCTCCCGTCATTATGATGACGCCACTGTTTTCCGCATCAAGTCCATTTATAGCATTATTAATCGTTGTCTCCCCATCCAATTCAATAAAGCTGTAAGGATCGGTGGAAGCTGCCCCGTATCCGTTTCCGTCCATCGTTGTTAGAGCAACATCTGTGACCTTAATATATCCACCTTTTTGTGCAAATAATGCTCTGTTTCCCGCAGTCACTGTCCCTCCCATCATTATGATTGTAGAGAATAAACCGTCTGCATAGAGTCCATCACCATCAGATGATGTAACTTGAACGCTGCCTTCTTTACTATTGGCTAAAATAATGAAGCTGCCGTTCATTACGTATAGCCCTGTGTGTTCTCCATCAAATGCTCCTCCTAATATCGTTACTTGTGAACCATCTTCTGCCGATATGCTGGTGTCTGCTTGCGTAATGGTTACATTTTCTAAAGTGAGATGACTTCCGGCAAAGGCCGTTATTCCTGTGTATAAAAACTCTTCTTTTTCATTTTCTAATTCACTTTCCCATCCAGGGTCTAATTCATTGTCCGATGTTTTTACATTTTCTAGCTTGTCTTGATCACTTATGCTGGTATTTGCATAAGTAATGGTTACATTTTCTAACTTGTTTTTATCGCTTTTACTCTCATTGAAGAACGCACCAGTTTCAAAAGCCGTAATGGTTCCTCCAGTCATTGTGATTGTGCTACCGTTTGTTGCATAAAGCCCAATTACAGCGTCATTAATTACCGTATTTCCGTGCAGTTCAATTGTGCTGTCAACATCATTAGCTATTGCACCGATTCCGGTGCCATCTTTTTTTAAAGTAACATCTGTGACGTCAATATGTCCGCCATTTTCTGCAAGTAATGCTGTATTTTCTACAGTGACTGATCCTCCTATCATTGTGATTGTGGATTGTGCACCATTTGCATAGAGTCCGTCACCATGAGATGATGTAACTTGAACACTGCCTTTTTTATTATCGGCTAATTCACTATAGGTTAAAGTAATAGCGCTGCCTTCCGTAGCAGATATTCCTTTGAGTTCTCCATCAAATGCTCCTCCTAAAATCGTTATTTCAGAATGATCATTTGCAAATATACTGGTGTTTGCTTGCGTAACCGTTACGTTTTCTAAAGTAACTTTGCTTTTGTTGTCGGCATTTATTCCCTTGTCCATGAAGTGGTCATCTTTACCGCTTGATATTGTTACACCTTCCAGCTTGTTTTTATCATTCATACTGTTTTCGAAGAAAGCGCCAATTTCAGAAACCGTAATAATGCCTCCAGTCATTTTGATTGTAGCACCATCTTTTGCATTAAGACCGAGACGAATGTCAAAATCAGTTCCTTTAATGGCTGTGTCTTGCAGTAATGTAATCGCACTGCCAAAACCGTCAGCTGTTACAGCATAAATATCCGTGTCTTTATTCCCAACCACAGTTAAATGTGTGCCGGTAATTTCCCCGTTGTCTTTTGCATGAATAATCTCATACGTTGTGTTAGATACTTCTTTTTTCTCGCCGGAAACTTCAAGAGTTTCAGCATATACATTGATATGGGTGTTGAATAGCATGACAGCTATGACAGCTGTGCAGCATAAAAGGGATTTTTTACACACCAAGATTTTCCTAACTTATAAGAGCCACACACTCTTCCCCCGCTTATAAGAAGGATATCAAATGGATGGATATTTTAGAGATGGAACGTGAATAGGATATTTTTATTTTTGTGTAAAGTATAAATTAACTTATACATTTAATATATAACGTATTATACTTAAATTCATTTAGTATTAAATGAATACATTATGTTAATATTATATAAGTATTATAAGTTTTTCTATTTAAGATATGTGTTATGTTTGCATAAAACTTGTTGCTTATGCTTAAAGAAAAGGAGTAGGCAAGAAAATTTCAAAAAACTGTATGCTTGAGCCTGATAGAGATCTCTTCCAACATCATGAAACCAAAGATGATACCATAGCTTTCATGTTTTTCTTTAACACGGTTACGATAAAATAGCGCTCATTGATTTTTCAATCGACTTTTAGTTTTTTTAAGGGATATTTTTACTAGTTAAAAGCGCGATATTTTATTGTCTTGAGTTTTTTAACTAATTTTCTTAAAGAAAAATGTTGGCGGTGTGTACTGGTAGAAAAGAATAGGGGAGAGATAAAAAGGCAGCATATTGTGCTGCCCTTTTTGTTAAATTGAATAGAATGAATAGGCTATTTTTACAGCCTTGATTTAAAACTGATAGCGTATTCCTCCTGAAAAGCTTGCACCACTTATACCAGTTTTTTGAAGTTTTTGTTGATAGCTGACATCACCATGAAGGGAGAAATTGTGAGACAGTTGCGCATTGATGCCAACGCCGCCTTCAACTGCAGGTCCCATAGGATCAAGGTCAAAATCTCTGCCAATCTGGATGGTACCATTATCACCAAAAGTTTTGATCAAGTTTACTTTTCCATAGAAAGACATTGGACGATTGTTTTCAGTGGAAATAGTTTTTGTCAAACGTCCACCAACGCGGATCAACCATTGAGAAGGATTGTTCATATCAACGGTAAAATTATCAGCATCTTCAATGGTATTAAACATCAAATGTTGATAGGCAATTTGTGCTTGCGGCTCAAATGTTAAACTTTCCATTCCGGTTGCAAACTCTTTGCCAACAGTGGTGGAGATACTCAACATTTTGGCATTTTGCAATTTTGCGGTTTTGCCAATGATAGCATTGCCGATATCTCCTTTTAGAATTCCATAGGATAACAGTGTATCCATATAGAAACCATTGTCATGCTGCACGCTGCCATAAGCTGTTAGTGACCATTTATCCAATGTGCTCTTACTTACATCATCCATATCCTTTGGAGTGAAAGACAGCCGCCCATAGGTGCCTACAAGACCGAAATGTGTTGTGGTATTTTGTCCTTCTAATGCTGCGAATGTAACACCGGCTTGGAGAGCAGCATAGCGGATATCAGCACCATAACCATATTTGAGAGGTCCGCGTTCAGAAGATAAGGTTCCTGTGTTTCCGTAAGTATATAGGAAGAAACCGGTTTGTTTTTCTTCTTCTTTTCCTAAGACAGATGTTCTGATATTGGCTAAGAGTGCGTTTTGTTTAGCCATATCGGTTAATCCACTATAGAAGAGAGCATTTGGCATGACCAAATAGCTTGCTGTTTGTGCTACAGGGACGATCACACTTGGACCAGAACCAGAATCCGTTTCAAGAATTTCTTTATGTAAGCGGAAATCCCAGAAATTTTCATTCTTTTCATCAAAGAGGCTTTGTGCAACATCGGCTGTACCGTGGCTTGACTCTGGTCCATAGGCCGTTAGCGTATATTTATAAGGCAAACGATTTCTTGTGGTATAGCCATTCTCGAGTTTGAAAGAGTCTTCTTGTGCTTTTCCAGATACTTGAATGAGCGAGAGGCCACCTATATTGGAAGGATCAGCAGCATTTACTACACTACTTTCATCTCCTGAATCGCTTTTGATATAAACTGTTGTGGAGCCTGAGACATCACCGTGGATCAGAAGTCTATCGGTTTTTTGATCGGCACTTTTTACGCCATCACTCCAAGCAATGTTGAAGTAAATCTTTGCATCACCCGTTGCGTTGTAGACTTCTTGCGTATCTGGTTTACCAGATCCTATATGCAATGTGTGATAATGATCTTCTGTTGGTCCATTAAAGATAATAGAACTATTGTTGAGATTAAGCGTGGAAATATCAGAACGAGATCTTTGAGCGATATCAAGCAGATTGCCATCAGCATTGAGTTCTGTTGCGCTGGTTTTTACGATCCATTGTGTCTTGTTTTTTAGATCAAAACGTACATTTCTGTCTTTAGAAATATTTGCTCTGCCTTCTAAAGTTGAATGATCAGCGCTTAATGTGAAGGTGCCGTTGGAGATCGCTTTAACCTCTTTATTGTTCCAATAATTGTCATTTTTCCAAGATTTTGGA
>NZ_JBHIOD010000026.1:0-1645 GCF_042195355.1 Bartonella sp. CL266QHHD | reverse complement strand
TTTGGTGTATCCTTCCTCTGAATCTTGGGCTTTTGAATGATCTAAGAGATTTTTAGCAATGTTTTTCCCGACACCATATTTGCCCTGATACATCGGACCACCCGCAGAAATGCTTAAACCTTGGCTGCTAGCTTGAGCATGCGCACCATTGCTGATATCACTGGTGCTAATGCTTCCTGTGGTCAGGCTGTTTTTTTCTGCCGGCGCGGTACCAGCGATAATATCGGCTCCAACACCATGGATGCTGCCTTTGTGGGCTTGCATGTTGACAGCGCGTCCTGCTTCTATTGTTGTGCTCATCGCGGTGGAAGCTTGAGAAGAAGCTTCTGCTTTCTTAAAGCCCACTGTCATACTGCCAGATGCGCCAGCCTCGGTCAAACCGCTTAACGTATCCTGTGGATTGCCCCACGACTTTGGCTTCAAAATACGCATCCCCCGTAATGAAACCTCACCTGCCTTATTGTCGACTATCTTAAACACCAAATTAAAAGTGCCCGTTGCGTGGATAAAGAAGGAGACAGCTTTGATCCTCTACTTCATTCGTGATTTTATCCAACGACCTTTTTAACGATGGGGAGGACGCTTTGGTGATCGCTTTTGTAAAGCTTTTTGCTTTTGCTGACGTTTTCTTTCATCCTCAAAATGCGTTAGTAAAGCGCGTTCCTGTTTCGTTTTGTTGGTCACACCAAAGGTGTCATTGTCCATAAATTGCTGATATCCAGCTAGCATCAAATTAGCTAAAAACGAGTCACTTTTCAGAGGTTGTACAAAATAGAGCCCTTTTGAATCTTGCAATTTATACCGGAAACCTGCTTTTTTCATGCACTCATAAACTGAGGCAAATTCACTCGCATACGAATTCATATCACTAGAAGAAGCATAAACCGGTTTCCAGCCACATTTTGATAAGGATTGTTGGATCATCGCTTTATCGACACCTGGTTTTTCCCATAATGCTAAAGTTGATGGAGGAGGTTGGTTAACACATCCAGCTATACTTAACAGAGCTATGCCGCTCAATAATTGCAAGACTTTCTTCATTCTTCCCCTCCTTCAGTGGGTTTCTTTACGATAAAACAGAGCTCATAAGCTTGTTGATATTTCCTCTCACCGCTGCTTAAAACAACGGTGACCAATATTGAGATGATGGATTGAGGGAACAATCCCGCCATTCCAAGCGAAGGCAAGGATGGCGGATTGTTGATCATCACTAGCTGCAAAACTTAAGGCTGGCATTTGCGACTATTTTTATATTTTTTACAAAAAGGGCTGTTTAAGCGCTTCTTGACACTTCGCTGTGGAACAACAGCGCCTGGACGACAAATGGGCAAGTTTTTCTCTTTAAAAGTATAACATGGCCCTCCCGCTCTTGCTACTTCTTCATCTTTATAGCGGAATCCTGATTGGAGCATGCAAGCATAAGTTGTTGCTTTAGCATTAATACTCTGCTGTTGGTTTTCTGGATCGATATCATAAGGCGTTGGCATGCCACATTCTAATAGGGCTTTTCCTATCTCCGTAAAATCAGTAACACTATTTTTCTCCCACATACTCAAATACCCTGGAGCAGGCTTATCAATGTTACATCCAGCAATATTTAACAGAATGAGACCACTTAATAATTTCAAGATTTTCTTCATTTTTT
>NZ_JBHIOD010000025.1:0-1257 GCF_042195355.1 Bartonella sp. CL266QHHD | reverse complement strand
TTCTTTGACCCTTGAGGGGCGTCCCGAAGTCATGGCGGATCAACCTCTTTTATTGCAAGGGTTTCGTGGGCAAATCAATGGACCATGGAAAGCCGCGACCGTCACCCACTGCTATGAGAAGCAAAGCGGATACACCACAGAAATCACCTTTGAGGCACCAGACAAGGGAAAAGAAAGCAATGAGAACACTGAACATGCTAAAAACAGAAAATCCAAGAGATAATTTTGCTTCTTCTTTTCGTCAACTTCCCCATAATATTGAAGCAGAGCAGGCATTACTTGGAGCAATCCTGATTAATAATAATGCACTCGATCGCGTTTCAGACTTTCTCAAAGCAGAACATTTTTTTGAAACGCTACACCAAAAGATCTTTGAGATTGTCTTACAAATTATTCAAAATGGTCATCTTGCAAACCCCATTACAATCAAGCCCTATATCCAAATGGAAGAAAAAGTTGGAGATATTACTGTATACCAGTATGTTGTTCGCTTAACCACAGAGGCAGTCACTATTATTAACACTGAAGATTATGGGAGCGTTATTTACGATCTTTTTATCCGCCGGTCTTTGATTAATCTTGGCAATGAAGTTGCCAATACAGCTTTTGATGCTCCTGTAGAGCTCACGCCTACCCAACAAATTGAAACGATTGAAAATCAGTTATTTGAGCTCGCCGAAAAAGGGAAATATGGAGGTGGGTTTGAAAACTTTAATACAGCCATTACAAAAGCACTTAACATGGCAAGTGCAGCGAAAAAGCGTTCCTCACAGCTTTCTGGGATAGCTACCCATATCAAAACCCTTGATGAAAAAATGGGGGGCTACAGCCATCCGATTTGATTATCATAGCTGGACGCCCTGGAATGGGGAAAACCTCTCTGGCGACCAATATTGCTTTTAATATTGCCAATGCTTGTAAGCGTGATAACAGCCAAGAAAATGAAGGGGGCATTGTAGGTTTCTTCTCACTTGAGATGTCAACAGAACAGCTTGCAACTCGTATTATCTCAGAGCAAATAAAGGTTTCTTCTTCTGATATGCGCCGTGGTAATATCTCAGAAGAGCAATTTGCAAAAATTATTCACGCAATGCGCTCCTTACAAACAATCCCTCTTTATATTGATCAAACGGGGGGTGTATCCCTTGCACAATTGTCCGCCCGTGCAAGGCGTCTCAAACGACAACATGGTCTAGATGTCTTGATTATCGATTATATCCAACTCATGACAAGCGGTTCAAAGCGTTCATTAGAAAA
>NZ_JBHIOD010000024.1:0-8631 GCF_042195355.1 Bartonella sp. CL266QHHD | reverse complement strand
TGGCTTTCAGCCCTACCTTGCCATCAGCCGCAATGGAACTGCCTGTGATGCTAAGATCATGCGGTTTGCCATCCTGCCCTGTAATGACCGTGGTATCACCTCCCGATTTTATCGAAGATCCAACCGCATGAGAAGCTTGCATGTCCACTTTCGTGTTTTTGGTGCGAAGATGATACTCCATCTCATCGTTTCTCACCCCTATTGTTATCTCCCCTTGGGCACCAAGACCAACATTGCCCTTGGCATCTATATCGGAAGCAGCAATATGGATATCTTGACCTGAGAGAACAGTGGTCTCTTTTCCAGAACTTAAATGAGAGCCATTGTGTAAAGCAACATGAGATGTTTCACTCCCACTCTGATTGTCCATGCTGTTGCGTGTGGCATCAATCGAAACATTCCTCTCAGCTTGCAAGAGAAGTTTATCCGTTGCTTGAACATCAGAGCCTAGAATATTCAAATCTTGTCCAGAGAGAAGTGTCGTTGAGCCTCCAGAGTTTAATGCCGATTTATGATGCATGGTGGCATCACCCTGTTCATCATGGTAATGGGTTTCTGCTGAACCGATCGTCAAGTTACCTTGTTCTGTAGCCATGGCAAGATCACCTCCGGTGGTGATCCCCACCCCGGAGGCGGTGATATTTTGTTTAGCAATCACCGTTGCATTACCACCAGCAGAAAGCGCCTCGGTGTTTAAAACGGTCTCCACGCCGTCAACCGTTGTGCGCCCTGCATCTAAACGAATATTCTTCTCCGCAAGGAGAACAGCATCCCCACCCGCCGCAAAATGCCCCCCTTGACTGAGGATATCCCCACCATGCACATGCAATTGGTGATTTGCCGCAATCCGCCCTGAATTGATAATCGTTGAATTGCTCGTATTTTGGCTGGTGATATTCACATCATCGCCCATGATCAAAGCCCCAGCAGAAACAAAGGAGGCTCTGTCTTTTTCAGGGATGTAAAGCACCGGTGCGTAAACATCCATGCCCTTGACCTGTTGGCGCACATAAATCACCATCGGGGCTTCTAGGGACGCCAATTGTTCTTCACTCAAAGCCTCACCAAAAGGGAGATTGTGTGCTTTTGCATATTCTGCCCCGACATCCAGCAAAGTTTTGACTTGTTCAATGGCATCACTTCCAGGAATAAAGGAGCCTTTGCCCAAACCTTGACCAACCAGATCACGCATTTGTTTTTCAATCAATTCCTTTTCGAAATAAGCATCGCCTAAGAAAAAAATCTCTCTGTCAGGATTGTAGCCAATTCTGTTCAAATAATAGGCTGAGCCATAAAACTTGCCAACATCAAGAAATTCTGCTCTAGTTTCATAAATGAAATTTTGATTGGGCAGCGTGCCCCCAACCCCACCCGATTGGGGCTTTGGTAAAGGGAGCCCCTCAGAAAGTTCCCCTGTATTATTGAGATCCACTTTTGGTGTAAAGAGAGCATCAACCCCGGTTAAACCACTTAAGGACTCCAGTGGATTGCCTTCAACTGCTTGTGCTTTAAAATGCGCATCCCCTGTAATCGAACCTTCCGCTGCCGTGTTATTGAGTTGATCGACCACCAAATTCAACGTGCCACCCGCTTGGACAAGACCAGGAACGCTCTCCAAAGCTTCTGAACCAATCTGGCGATCCTTGCCATTGGCTATATCTAAAGAAACATCGCGGCTTCCATCAGCTTTATAGCCATAACAACTGTCTGTATAAGCCTGACAACCAAGATAAGTGTTTTTATAAGCTGTTGCCCCCAAATTGGTGAGCACATTGGCGTGGATATTGGCATTTCCCCCTGCTCTCATAGAGCTATAATGGTTGTCAATGGTATCAGCGTTAATGATGAGGTTGCCACTAGATTGTATTACCCCCGAAACTGTTGGTTTATGCGAAAATGCTTGTGTGACAGTCTTTTCTGTCATATGTGACCAGTGTTCATTTGGGGATAAGACCCCCCACCTATCACCATTCCATTGATACCGGTGTACAGACAATTCCTTCTTTATAGACTTATGTTTCCAAGTGAATGCCTTATAAACTATTCCATCGCTTGAAATTGCAGTGCCATAGGTTCCTTCTTTGCTCGCCCAAAGTGGAATATCCAAAAAAAGTTCTACATGCCCTTTTCCTATTAGTTTATCTTCTTGATATTCGTGCCCCTTTCCCCAAAGATTGGGGTCCTCCTGATATAACATCCCATCACTGAGTTGATCAGAACCCTTTGGTCTTTGGAAAGAAATATCGCTATATTCCGTTTTTTCCATGATGACAGGCGTGCTATCAGCTTCGTTTTTCAGGGTGTTGGTTTGGATATTTAAGTTTCCACCAGCTTGAATAAAGCCTGCTTTGTTAACAAGGGAAAGGCTTTTTCCGCTGCCAGCTGCATTGGTGAAAGATAAATCACCTTCTGTCATTATGGTGCCAAAATCATTGAGCAAAGCACCATCAACTTGTAAAGCACCATTGCCCTTCACATAAATTAAGCCCGTTTTGTTGTTGGTCACATCCCCCGTCACGCTAAAGACTAAATCCTGCCCCGATGCCAATTGACCGCTATTTCCAAGCTCCCCCGTCTTGATCACGAAATCTCGTGCTGCTAAAACAGAAGTTGTCTCATCAACCATAACGCTTGGAGCAACAAAGAGAATATCTCCAGTTCCACCCTGATCTGTCACGGCTTGTAGCCGCGCATTGTGAATATCAAGGGCATTGGTGCTGTTAAAATCTAAACCGCCATAAGCCAATTCGCTCTCTGAGACATCAATATGATCTGCAATTAAATACAGCGTTTGCGGCGTGTAAATATGAGAACGATTATTGCTTAAATCGAGAGTGTTTGCTGTCAACCTCACATCCCCCTCAGCAGACAGCACATTCTCAACACTGATCTCTCCAGATACCGATGTCAATGTTGCGCTGCCATAGCCCATGACCTGATCATAATAGATGTCGTTGCCTGCAAAAATTTCAATATTACCACCACTGGCAATCTGACCAACCTTCACCCCTTCTTTTGCTGTAATCAAAAGAAAGCCGTTTTTATCTAAAACAAGATCCCCTGAACCGCCCGTAGAAACGACACCTGTCATCAGTGTGCCAGCATCAAGGTTGCCTACCTTTAAAACAGCTTCTTCACCCGTCATCAGTGAAGAAAAATCAACCGCCCCACCCTCAATATTTGCCTTGCCATAGGCTAAAAGTTGCCTAAAATGAACGGGAGCATTTGTTTCTGGTTGTGCTTGAATGGCAACATTTTGATGCGACAGAATTGTTTGAGACACAGATAGCCCGTTATGAGAAACTAGGGTGATATCTCCTGCCCCATAAACACTTTCAGCGACAATCGCACCTTGACTGCTCTGGAGATCAACATCCCCTTGGGTGCCAAGAACAACAACACCAGCAGCACCCGTTGCCGCCATATCAACCCCACCGGCTAAAAGCTGCGCCTGTATATCACCACCGGCATGCGCCTTGAGGTTCCCTTGCGCTAAAACAATCCCCTCAAGCTTCAAGTCTCCGCCCGATTCAAGAGCCATATCAGCGCCTGACCCTAGCCCTGAAACTTGAAGTGTCTGGCGCGAAGAAAGCTCCATATTGCCCCCAGAGGTTGCCTTACCGGCAATCGATAAAAGCCCATCCTGCGCCTCTATCTTCAAATGACCATCAGCGCCAACCGTTTCTAACGTCACATCCTTATGGGCGGCAATATCAATATGCTTTTTCGAGGTGATGTGCTTTGCCAATACGCTCTGGCTTTTCGATTTGAGAACAACACCCTCATGACCAAAAACATTCTTCAACGAGATTTTCCCGTCAGCAGAAAGATGCAACTGCCCCGCATTGGCTGCCATATCATGGCGCATGCGAACCCCTACACCTTTTTCTGTTGCCACAAGTTTAATCTGATCCGCCTGTAGAGCCCCCAAAGCAGAGCCATCTATCGCATATTCCGGTTTACCAGTAATATCAGTTAGCTCTTTCATCTGCCGAGAAGCATAATCAAAGTGACCCGTCCCTGCTGTCACTCCAATTTCCTTGCCCGCAACAGCTCCTTCAAAATGCACTGTGCGTGAGACAATATCGACAATATCAACCGCCCCTTGACCAGAGAAAAAATTGGCTCCCTTGGCGCCAAAGGTAATATCCCCACCTCGCACCTCAAAGCCTTTCAAAAAACCGCTCGCATCAATTTCGGGAACACCTGTGGTTAAGGTCGCATGGGGCGTATTGATAAAGCCACAACCATCACAGCTTATCCCATTGGGATTGGCTATAATCACATCGGCTGGGCTCCCAAAAACCTCTCCTGGACCATTCAAAGCACTGCGCTTGCTGCTGGTCACTTCATTTAAAATCACTTTCGCCGAACCCGTGAGGCGCAAATGCGGATTGCCCGGCATAATGCCCCCCAACTGCGATTGCCCCACTTCTTGCGCATGATTGTTCCAAATCACACCTGGATTTCCAATATTAAAATCGTTATATTTATTGTGTGATAAACCCTTGCCATTGGGGGTAACAATATCAATCGAGGGAACCCCATTGGGCGCTGCTACTATATCTGGACGATAGGCGGCATTAGCGTTAGGATCCACAGTAATTTGTGCCTGTAACGCTGAAGGTGCTAACAAACAAGAAAAACCAAGTCCCCCAAATAAAACCTTTTTGAGCATCGTACTGGAGACTAAAACACCTAATAAAGCTGCTCTTTCTGCTCTCTTCTCATATCTCATACTTTAACTCCCCAATAAAAAACGCTTAAAGTTCCATTGTTAATGTCATAAAAAATGTTCCTGATTTTTTGTGCTTAACTGTGCTCCAAAAAATACTGGAATAACTAGCATCAAGAGAGACCATGCCTCCCGCAAGCTTGACACCCGCTGTCCAACCGGCAAGCTGGTCACTCTTAATCCCATACAAGGGTTGTGCAAAAACACGCCCATAATCCAAACCAACATAAGGGCGAAGTTCACCAAAAACCTTTTTGAAGGTCGTGTGATTGCTCCACGGAATGGTGCGTAGCAACAAATCATTCCGGCTAAAAAAACCGTTATTGCCAAAAAGCAAACTCTCACGCGTGCCACGAACATTGGAAGCGCCCCCCAACGAAATCTGTTCAGCACCCAATAAATTATGCGGTGAATATTGACCACTCAAAAGATTGCTCAGTATAAAGTCCAAGCCCCCTACCTTAAAAGGCGTCATGACACTAAGCGTACCAGTAAATTTGGCAAATTGTGGCTCCGCATCCCCTGCCCCTGGATCGTGCTTCTTGACAGAATGAAACAAGGGGAGCCCTTGCAAATAACTCACATCAAAGGTCCAAGTCCCCCCCAACATCTGGCGCGAATGCGAAATCCCAAAATTGGCGACGCTATATTGACGGCTACCCACTTCAATCTTATTGCCAAGAAGGTAATTGTTGGTTCTTTTATAAGAAAGACCTAAATTCAAGGTTGTAAGGGAAACACCATCACGATAAAGAACTCTGCTTGTACTGGCGTGCAACTCACTGGAATCCCCCGTCGTCTCAATATCGGTAAAATTGCCAGGGATAATGCTTTGGTAATTATAAACAGTGCCATTCAATCCAAAGGTCCAATAACCGTACGGAATACTCACACTCGCTGAAATGTTATTGCTATGTCCTTCTTGCTTGCTCCCACCCCAATAATCTGTCTGACTGCGCTGATAGTTAAAATCCCACGCATCATTCATCCCTAAAATATTTTCTACCCTCAAGCCCGCACTATAACGCGCATAACCCGTGGAAGATTGTCCCATATTGTCATGAGAAACAGTAACCTTGAAAGTTTTATCGGGATGATTGTTAATATTGACAATGGTGCTCCCTTCTTCACGCCCTGGAAGAAGTTCGCTTTGAGCGTGCGCTGAACTCAAACGGTTGATCTGATCAAGCCCCTGTTCAATATCGCGCATGTTCAGAACATGACCTTGAAGCCCAGGAAAAGCACTCCATACAACATTGTTATAACGAGACGCCGGTGAACCATTATAGTAAATCTCTGAAAGTTTCCCCTCAATGACAACAAATTTGAGCGTCTTGCTGTTTTTGATATCTTGATCAGGAATGTAAAAACGCGCCGTTACATAGCCTTGATCCAAATAAACTTTGGTTAACTTCTTGATTAAGAGCTGAATATCAAAAAGACCGATACATCCTCCAACATAAGGCTCTGTTACAGCTGATATAAAGCGCTTTTTGACATGATGCACTCCCTCAACAACAAGAGCATGAATGGGAAAACATTGCTTCCCACCCAAAAGCATTTCTGGATTTTGCTCTGAAGGCGTCTTGATCCTTTTAGGCGTTAAAGCGCGTAATTTCTCAATTCTTTCTAATTGCTGCTTCTCAGATTGTTGGCGAGAAAAATTATCGGTTGGGGAATGAAAAATAGCTGAGGAGCGCGCATAAACATTTACACCTGTAAACAAGCCAAAGAAAACAACAATGGCACGAAAAATTCTCAAAAGAGAACTTTGGCGTAAAAATATCAATAACAATACAGATTGCCCCCGCTTTGCATTATTCATGAAGCACTCTTTAAAAGAACTTCATGGAACCGCTAATAAATCCACTCAAAACAGCCACTGCCCTATGACGCTTTTAACAAAAGCACATGCCTCTGTGACCAAAAAAGTGACACCCAAAAACTGCTTTATTTTAACTGCTGAAGATCTCTCCCCCACATTTATATAAAGAAACCTCTAAACAAAACTGTTTAGCCCGTCAATGGTTAATACATCAATATCCCCAGTTTAATGCTACAATATATTTATCAATAATTAGAGATAAATTCACTCTCCAGCTCCTCTAAACCACTCAACACGCATATAAACGAGACATCGTGCTATCAAGCACATTCTGTCGTCAAAAACCATCATAGAAAACAATAAAGAAACGTCTTTTAAAACTTTCTACTCAAATAGGCAAAACTCTCTGTACAGCGCATTAAGCACCCGTTCTCCAAAGATAATGATCTGAGTGACCTTATCAGAAGAGTTTTGTCAGTCTTGTCAGTTCATTCTAGCTCCTATATTATTTTTTTTAAATGAGAAAAAATTAAAAACATTATATTTCAATATGTTAGCATTTTAACGATACAACCTATATCGACAATACAACCTTAAATACAATCAATAATATATATTTGTCAGTTTGTGTCTGTAAATTGAACTAACAANATTTTAACGATACAACCTATATCGACAATACAACCTTAAATACAATCAATAATATATATTTGTCAGTTTGTGTCTGTAAATTGAACTAACAAACTAGATTATTTTAGTGACTCATAAAACCTATCAAAATAATCATTATAATATTTTAAAAGCACATGCTTCATTTGTCTTTTTCCATAAAATAAACAGCAAATTTCACTATTTTGCTGATCTGATCTCTCTCATGGGCTGCGTATAAACAGCATTTAAAAAACTTTTGAAAAAATTATCGGCTTTTTTAGCATTTTTCTGCATTTTTTCTCAATTCGTTCAAAATGGATTTAATAAGCTTCGTTTTAATTCTTTTGATAAGAATTAACCCTCTCATATGAAAACGGAGCCCTGTTGTAATATGCATCACTTTAATAAGTATGATAATGAACATGTCACTTTACGCTCTCTCTTAGAATATTATCGTCAACAAGCTAAATCACCCCGTGAATTAGGAACCATGTTTGAAAACCTTGTCATGGCTTATTTGACAAACGACCCGCTTCAAAAGCAGGAATACGAAAAGGTTCAGACTTATTTGGAATGGGCTAAGGAGCATGGAGAAGATGGAACGGATATTGGTATTGATCTGGTCGCTACAATCCGTGATCAAGGAGGTTATGCGGCTATTCAATGTAAATGCTATAATGCTTCTCACATAATTAAAAAAGAAGATATTGATAGCTTTATCGCTACCTCTGGGAAAAAGATTTTTACGCGCCGTATTTTGGTTGATAGCACCGAAAGCAATTGGAGTGATAATGCTAACAACACTTGTGATGGTCAAGAGGTTCGTATTCAACAGATTAATCTGTTTGATTTAGAAAACAGTCAAATTGATTGGGGGGCGTATAAAGAACAAGGACAAGCCGTTCTTAAAGAGCAACCCAAAAAAAAGCTTTTAGATCATCAAAAAGAAGCCCTTGAGAAAGTCTGTGAAGGTTTAAAAGAAGCAGACCGTGGCAAGCTTATTATGGCATGTGGTACGGGCAAAACGTTCACTAGCCTTAAGATAGCAGAAACCATAGCAGGAACTGGCAAGCGTGTGTTGTTTCTGGTTCCTTCTCTGGCTTTAGTTTCGCAAACAATCCGTGAATGGACAGCCGATGCACAAGTCCCGTTGCGTTCCTTTGCGGTTTGTTCTGATACGAAAGTAGGCAAGCGTCGTAAAAACCAAGATGATATTGTTGGCATGGAAACATCAGATCTTGTTCTCCCTGCTACCACGGATGCGAAAGCCCTTGCCAAAGAAGCTTGCGAAAACCTAGCAGATGCAATGACGGTCATCTTTTCAACCTATCATTCCATTCAAGTGATTTCGGATGCACAAAATACCCATGGGTTACCTGAATTTGATCTGATCATTTGTGATGAAGCCCATAGAACAACT
>NZ_JBHIOD010000023.1:0-5142 GCF_042195355.1 Bartonella sp. CL266QHHD | reverse complement strand
CATTGCTAAAAATCTCTTAGATCATTCAAAAGCCCAAGATTCAGAGGAAGGATACACCAAATCTGCTATCAGCAATGGCACCATCGTCTTGACAGATGAAGCAGGGCAGAAGGCATTGACAGGGCAAGATGTTGAGCAAGCAATCTCCTCCCTTAATCGTGATACTGCCACTGCCCATAAGGGTGTACAACAGCTCGATGTAGGCAAGCTGGAACAAATCGTCCATGAAAACCGTGAAATGGCAACCCAACTCTTAGAAGAAGGGTTTAAATACAGCGATGATTCCTATAAAACCATGTTTATCAAAGAGCACCCCATCGCCGTTGTCGACCGTGATGAAAAGGGCAATATAATCTATAAAAAAGATGAAAATGGACAGTATATCAAAGACGCTCGTGGACAACCAATACCTAAGTTTCATTATTTAACGGATGAAGAAAAGCAGCATTTACAAGAGGGTGCTGATGGCAAGGTGCATGTGTCCTTTAATGGCATCTTTACGCCACCCTATGAAGCTGCTGTTTATGCAGAGCAACATGCGGAGAATAAAAATGCACCGCTTTATTTTGTGGTGTTCCCAGAAGCTGATTCTGCTATCTCAGAACTTCTAGTCGCGGGCTATCAGAAGTTTATGGAAAATAACTTTTGGGGTTTGACCAATTCCACACAAGAAGCGAAAGATTTGGTGTATAGCCATGGTATTACAGGGTTAGAACTTTATGGCCATAGCCGTGGTACCATGACATTGGGGAATATGCTGTATTCTTTCAAACAAGAAGGTGTGCACGGAATAGCCGACAATACGAATATCAATTTCTATGGACCAGCCTTTAATGTTTTAGTTGCATCCGGTCTGTTAGGTTATGTGAGTGATGGCAAACAAACCACTGTTGGCTTTGATGGGAATAGATATGACTTTGTAAGCAGAATTATTGGCGGCAATGGCTATACTTATGAGACACTCCCTGCTGGCAGTAACGTTTGGACAGAATGGTTGAGAGTGGCTACAAATCCCATAAGCTCCCATACCTGTCTTGGAGATGTGGGTTATAAATGCCAAAAGTTTTACGGCTCATCTCATCGTGAACAATTTCCTTTAAGTAAATCATGGAGTAAAAAATGAAACACATTTTAAAGTTATTAAGTGGAATAGTTTTGGTGAGTGTAACTGGATGTAATATCGATAAACCTCCTCTAGGAGAGATAGCTACGTGGGAGAAAAATGGTGTTACTGATTTTACTGAGGTAGGAAAAGCCTTGTTAGAATGCGGTATGCCAACCCCTTATGATACTGATCCAGAAAGCAGAAAGCTCAGCTACAATGCAATAGCAACCATAGAAGCTTGTATGATTCAATCAGGTTTTCGTGATAAAGTGGGAGGGGGAACTTGGTGTGTAAATCATAAAGCCGAAAACCTTCCCATTTGTCGTCCAGGTGCTGTGATCCCACAGCCCAGTGTCAAGAAGCGCTTAAACAGCCCTTTTTGTAAAAAATATAAAAATAGTCGCAAATGCCAGCCTTAATGATCAACAATCCGCCATCCTTGCCTTCGCTTGGAATGGCGCGATTGTGTTTCCTCAACCACATTATTAACGGCTGAGGAAAAGCAGCATTTACAAGAAGGTTCTGATGGCAAGGTGCATGTGTCCTTTAATGGCATCTTTACTCCACCAGAGGAAGCCGCTGTTTATGCGGTTCAACATGCGAAGGATAAAAATGCACCGCTTTATTTTGTTGTGTTCCCCCAAGCGGATTCTGCTATCTCAGAACTCTTGGTAGCAGGCTATCAGAAGTTCATGGAAAATAACTTTTGGGGTTTGACCAATTCAACACAAGAAGCAAAAGATATAATGTCTCGCTATGGTAACACGGGATTGGAAGAGTATGGCCATAGCCGTGGTACCATGACATTGGGGAATATGCTGTATTCTTTCAAACAAGAAGGTGTGCACGGTATAGCCGACAACACGAATATCAATTTCTATGGACCCGCCTTTAATGCTTTAGTTGCATCCGGTCTGTTAGGTTATGTGAGTGATGGCAAACAAACCACTGTTGGCTTTAATGGGAATAGATACGACTTTGTCAGCAGAATTATTGGCGGCAATGGCTATACCTACGAGACAATACCTGCTGGCAGTAACTGGTGGAAAGAATGGTGGAGAGTGGCTACAAATCCCATAAGTTCCCATACTTGTCTTGGAGATGTGGGTTATAAATGCCAAAAGTTTTATGGCACATCTCATCGTGAACAATTTCCTTTAAGTAAACCAAGGAGTAAAAAATGAAACAAACTCTAAAATTATTAAGCACTGTAACTTTGTTAATTATAACTGGATGTAATATCGATAAACCTCCTCCAAGAGAGGTGGCTACGTGGGAGAAAAATGGTGTTACTGATTTTACTGAGGTAGGAAAAGCCTTATTAGAATGTGGAATGCCGAGCCTTATTGATGCCGATCCAGAAAACAGAAAACTCAGCTACAATGCATGGGCAACTATTGATGCCTGTATGGTTCAATCAGGTTTTCGTGATAAAGTGGGGGGAGGGACTTGGTGCGAGAATCATAAAGCCGAAAACTTGCCCATTTGTCGTCCAGGTGCTGTGATCCCGAGGCCCAGTGTCAAGAAGCGCTTAAATAGCCCTTTTTGTAAAAAATATAAAAATGCACCTGAATGCAAACCTTAAGTTTTGTTTGTGATGATCAACAATCCCCCTCCTTGCCTTCACTTGGAATGGCGGGATTGTTTTCTCAACCAATCATCTCAATATTGTTCACCGTTGTTTTAAGCAGCGATGACAGAAAATATCAACAAGCTTCCGAGCTGTTTTATAGTAAATAAATCCATTGAAAGAGGGGAAAAATGAAGAAAGTCTTGCAATTATTGAGCGGCATAGCTCTGTTAAGTATAGCTGGATGTGAGTATAAAGCTGAGGTTCCCTTATCAGCTTGGGAATTATGGGACAAGCCTGGTGCAAATACAATTGATATAGGGAAAGCGCTGTTAGAATGTGGCATGCCAACACCTTATAATCGTGATGAATACAACAGAAAGTTAGACGGAAATGCGAACGCATTAATTGAAGCTTGCATGGTTCAAGCAGGTTTTAGATATAAATCCGGATATTTGAGTTCGTGTGAGTTTTTTGATGCTCGTTTTCCAATTTGTCATTCAGGTGCTGTCATTCCTCAAAGAAGTGTTAAGAAACGCCTGAACAGCCCCCATTGTAAAAGAAATAGAAACAAGCCTGAATGTCTACCGTAGTTTTTTGATGATGGTATGATTAAGAGTAATCTTTAGTTTTTTTATCTTTTGCATAAGTGTGTGGGCCAATTGTATCGGCACTCAACATGTTTCAAATTGATATGGACAGAGGAATATAAAACATCGACAAGCTTATAAGCAATCTTATGATAAAAAATCATTGAAGGAGAGAAAAAATGAAAGCAACTTTAAAGTTATTGAGTGGATTGGCTTTGCTTATTATAGCTGGATGTTTTCCAGGTCCTTACCAGGCTGTGGATGTATTAGAGAAGCTAGGAGAAGATAAGATTGAGATTAAAAAAGCACTATTAGAATGTGGAATGCTGAATCCTCATGATGATTATATGATGGATTATAGAGAGTTAAGTATAAATGCGAATACATCTATTTATGCATGTCTAACCCAAGCAGGTTTTCATAGTAAATTAGGAGGGAAGTGGAGAGATCGGTGTAGAAATTATAATGCCGAAGATCTTCCGATTTGTGTGCCAGGTGCTGTCATTCCAAAACGAAGTGTCAAGAAGCGTTTAAATAGCGCTTATTGCCAAAAATATAAAAATAAACCAGAATGCCAACCTTAAGCACTGTTTGTGATGATCAACAAACCGCTATCCTTGCCTTCACTTGGAATGGCGCGATTGTTCCCTCAATCCATCATCTCAATATTGTTCACCGTTTTTTTAAGCAGCGGTGACAGGAAATATCAACAAGCTTCCGAGCTGTTTTATTGTAAAGAAACCCACTGAAGGAGGGGAAGAATGAAGAAAATCTTAAAACTATTGAGTTGCATAGCTCTGTTAAGTATCACTGGATGTGTTAACTCAATTCCCTCACTTTCTCCAGCATTATGGAGAAATAAAATACTTTTAGAATGTGGAGTACCGGACCTTAATAAGGTTGTGGCGCTAGATTTAAATCAATTTGCCAGTATTGAAATGTGTATGGCGCAATCAGGTTTTCGTCCTAGCTTTACAATACAAGAATGGTGTGAAAACCATAAATCGGACAATCTTCCCATATGTCGTCCTGGTGCTGTCATGCCTCAGCGAAGTGTTGAGAGACGCTTAAATAGCCCTTATTGTAAAAAACATTCAGAACAACTTGAATGCCAGCCTTAAGTCTTGCTTCAGTAGAGAAAGCCTTGAATTTACACCAAATAAAGCACCAGGTTGATGAGTTTGAGAAAGCCTTGTCCGTCCTTACGTGACAAGGTTTTCTTTTTATGCCGCGTCGTTATAACGTTGCTGTTTTGCTTGTTCGATTACATTCAAAAGATCCGATTGTAACCAACGGGATAAAAAACCAAATTTTAAAGGTTTTGGGAGAGAGCCATTGGTAACATGACGGCGGAATGTTGAGACACTCATATGAAGCAATTTTGCACTTTCACGGTCTGTCAAAAGAATATCATTTTCTGTCATACTAAAATCCTTTCTATCAAAAAATGGTAACAAATCATAACTATTTATTAACCACATTTTTGTTCATTTAGAAAGATGTTTTATTCATAGAAAACAATATTTTATTATACAATTTCTGATGTGATAATTTATGAATCTTATTGAGAAAGAATGAGAGAGAAGAGAGCTAAAGTTATCCACAGATCATGGGGTTATTCACCCCATATCTTAAGATTGACCAGTGACATATGCCGCCCATTTATCCATATAAACGCGGCGCTGTTCTAAATAGTCAGTCCGACGATAGGCACGCTCTACTTTACCTCCTACTGTATGACTTAGAATGGTTTCAGCGACCTCATAGGGGGCATCGGTTGTTTCAGCGAGCCAATTGCGTAAACTAGAACGAAAACCATGCGGGCAGGCTTCAATTTTATTTTTTCTCATATACGCCGCCATCATCGTATGTGAAAG
>NZ_JBHIOD010000022.1:1745-5179 GCF_042195355.1 Bartonella sp. CL266QHHD | reverse complement strand
AAATATTTCTAAGAGTGTACAATTTTACACGCGTGGAATTACCACTCTTGAAGCACAACAAAGTTTAATTGTAGAGCTTTATAATGAATTTTTCCGTTATGCTTTTCCGCGTACAGTAGAAAAATTAGGCATTGTTTATACTCCCATTGAGGTTGTTGATTTTATCATTCATTCTGTTGATGATGTGTTGCGTCATGAATTTGGAAAAAGTCTAGGATCACGTGGTGTTTCTATTCTTGACCCTTTTACGGGTACTGGGACCTTTATCACACGGCTATTACAATCCAATCTCATCAAACCAGAGGATATGGAATATAAATACCGTTATGATATCCACGCAAATGAGATTGTCTTGCTAGCCTATTACATAGCAGCCATTAATATCGAAGCAACCTATCATGGTCTTATGAAAGGAAATTATATCCCTTTCAAGCATATTGGTTTGACTGATACGTTTCGAATGATTGAAAAACAAGATCTTATGGAAGGTATACTCAAAGAAAACAGTGAATATTTAGAACATCAGAAAAAACTGAATATCCAAGTTATCTTTGGTAACCCTCCTTATTCAGTGGGACAAAAAAATGCCAATGACAATGCGAAGAATACTCCTTATCCGATATTAAATAAACGGATCAGTGAGACTTATGCTTCTCAATCTAAATCAATGAATACGCGAAATTTTTATGACAGTTATATTCGTGCCATTCGCTGGGCTAGTGACCGTATTGATAATGCTGGGGTGATCGGCTTTGTTTCTGGCTCTGGTTACGTAGAAAAATCGACAATGAACAGTTTACGAAAATCTTTAGCCAAAGAGTTTACGAGTATTTATGTACTTAATTTACGGGGGGATATTCGTAAAAATATGTTAAGTAATGGAGCTGCTCAAGAAGGAGAAAATGTTTTTGGCAATGGTAGTATGACTGGTATTGCCGTGACACTATTTATCAAAAACCCCAATGTTTTTAGAGATTGTAAAATTTACTATCATGACATTGGTGATAATCGCACGTCAAAAGAAAAACTTGCGGCTCTAGAGTATTGGGGAAGCATTGATGGTATTACACGGAGCAAACAAGGTTGGCAAATAATCATACCAGACAAGTACGGTGATTGGATACGTCAACGTGATGAAAGTTTTGAAACATTTTTAGCTATAGGTGATAAGAAACCTCATGGGAAAAAACTCTTTGAGATTTATTCTTGTGGCATTACGACTAGTCGTGATGCTTGGGCATACAATTCAAGCCGTAAATCTTTAGCTAAAAACATGAGTAATATGATTGCTTTCTATAACAGTGAAGCAGAACGTTTTAATAATGCTTATGCGCATACTGACAGTAAATCACGTGCAAAGGCTGTAGATAATTTTGTTAATTCAGATACAAGCAAGATAAGTTGGAGTTTGAATATAAAAAAACAATTAGCAAGAGGTAATATTTTAAAATTTGAAGAAGACGGTTTTGTTCAAAGTTTATATCGTCCTTTTACACGACAGTGGCTTTATTATAATCGCATTTTTAATGAAGCAATTTATCAAATGCCTCGTATCTTTCCTGTAGAAAAAATGATCAAAAATACAGTGATACAAGTTTCTGCTATAGGGGCAAGAAGTGGCTTTTCTGTTATTATGACTAGGGATCTACCTGATTTTCATGCAATAGATACTGGACAATGCTTTCCACGTTATATTTACGAAGACACGACGGTTTCAAAAGATAAAAATGAGAAACAATCCCATTTATTTGCAAATGCTACAGAAGAAAACAAAACTGTTGGTTTACAGAGGCATGATGCCATAACTGATGAAGGATTAGCACATTTTAAAGCAGCTTATCCTAATGAAAAAATCACTAAGGATGATCTATTCTATTATGTTTACGGTATACTTCATTCGGAAGATTATCGTGCCCGTTATGCTGATAACCTCTCTAAAGAATTGCCTCGTATCCCGTGTGTAAAGAGTGCTGATGACTTTTGGAAATTTGTAACAGCAGGACGTGAACTAGGTCATTTGCACGTGAATTATGAAGATGTAGAGCCTTATCCCGTGACCTTTAAAAAGGGTAATCCAAAATTAACTGACATCTCTAATCCCGAAAAGTTTTATTACGTTACAGAAATGAAATTCGCAAAAGCAGGTAAAGAGAAAGATAAATCGATTGTTTTTTATAACAGCAATATCACAATAACAGATATCCCTCTTGAAGCTTATGAGTATATCGTCAATGGCAAGCCCGCTCTTGAATGGGTTATGGGGCGTCAATGTGTAAAGACTGATAAAAAGAGTGGCATTGTGAATGATGCCAATCACTATGCTGTTGAAACCGTTGGCAACCCTGCTTATCCATTAGAGTTGTTTCAAAGGGTTATTACCGTAAGTTTAGAGACAATGAAAATCGTTAAGAACCTACCAAAACTAGAAATTAGAGAAACTGAATAACTTAAAAGCGTGCTCACATAATGGGTATGATAAACTCACAACGGGTATAAGGTTTTATACCTATAGGTTCTATGCCCCTTTTATAAATTGCTTACATATAATCTTTAAAAGAATATTTTATATGCGTTATCATAAAAGATAAGGCTTTGCACTTTTTAACACTGTACTTTGGATTGCTTTAAGATTTTTAATAAATCCCATCTTAAAGTGAATACGCTTCTTTTACATTGCCTTTAAAAGATTATACCGTAATCTAAAATGATAGCTTTATTGTTATCAGAAGCTTTGTTTAAAGAGAGTTATGTATATTCATTTTCTTATATTACTTATAGGTTTTGAATGTTTCTCAAACCCCCAAAACACCTACAAAACCCTCTTAAATATATATTAAAGATTGTATTTATGTTTTGTGTTTAATATAGGTTGTTTATTTGAAAGATTAACTTATTGAAATATAATGACTTTTATTTTTTATTGAAAAATATGTAAAGGGGGGAGCGTAAAAAGCACCTCCAAAACCCCCTAAACCTCCAAAACTCATAACCATAATGGTCTTGATAGCATCTATTATGATTATAATCCCTTTCTTTTGAAAGGCTTAAAGGATCATATGCTTTTCATAAAGCACATTTTAATCATTCACTAAAATCATAAGATTCGTCTGTTAAATAAACTGACATAACCGATAAAATAGACAAAAGCCCATAAAAAGTAATTTTAATAATCTATGAAATAATAGGCTGTTTCATTAAAATCTTGCACCAAAACCATGATCAGAGCCACACTACTGTTGAGTTTCTCAACTAGTGATCAAGGCTTTGGAGCGCGTCTTATTTTCTAAATTTCTGAAATCTTTTCGATATTTTTTAGGTGCTATTTCTTGTCTTTTTTTCCGATAAAATTGACTATTTTCTCTTTCCACGAGCGGGGTTGCTCCTTGCTGGTAACCTCTTGTGGATCATCAAGCTTTTCTGCCACCTGTTTAATC
>NZ_JBHIOD010000022.1:0-1678 GCF_042195355.1 Bartonella sp. CL266QHHD | reverse complement strand
ATCAAAGCGTAACTCACTTGCTTCACCTTTGCTACTTCTTTGGCTAAAGCTAATGCACGTTCAAGGTGGGTTTTGTTGATGCTCTCGTCAAAACCTAGGTGATCACCTGCCGTAAAGCTTTGCTGATAAGATTGTAAGGTCTCAACATCACCCAACAAAGCAAGAGCGCCAAGATGAAGTAAAGCATAATCCGTATCGTTTGCTTTAGACGTAGCGCCTTTTTCCCAAGGAGCTATACCATAATCAGAGCGTAGCCTTTTAGAAAGGTCAATGTCTGTTACCGCCCATTTTAGCGCGTCATCAAGTGCTTGCTTTAAGCGATCCGCAGTAACTTCTGGTTCAAAGATTTCTAACCCCTTTGCTTCAAAATTAAGCTGTATATCTGGAATATCTTCCGTGTGGGTAGGATCAATGAATTTACAAGCGGTGGAAAGAATGCCAGTACTAATCATAAAAGCGCTATCAAATTGTGGGTAATCTTTGGCAATTTCGTCGTTATAAAGAATGTCTACTTCACGATCAGCCAATTGATAGCTTGCCATATGGTCATTCTCATTGATTTTCTCAGTTGACCAGCCTAGGCTTTTTAAAAGTGCATGAGCACTTTCCATGGTGAGACGATCATCAGTGTCATCCGCTTCATCCACTTCCTCTGCCGCTTCAACAGCAGTTGTTTTAGAAGCAACAGATGCTGTTTGCGGATCCAAGCTCAAAATCGGAGCGTTTTTAGGAAAACCAGTCCGATAACGGCGTGCAAGAGCAAGGACGTTATCAATAATATGTGCTATGTTTTCCCTTATCAAAGCTGAAAAGTTTTTATCCTTCAAACTTTCCTTATAAAATTTGAGTTTTTCAACATCCCCAATAAGAATAAGTGCAATAAGGTGCAACTTCGCAAAATCATATTCACTGTCTGGGGACAAAGCCGCATAATCATAGATGATTTGATTCACATTTTGTCGATCAGCCCAGCACAAAATATCCGCACTGATCTGTTTCAGCTTGCCTTCATCCAATTCAGTACTAGAAACTGCATAAACTTCTTCTGATTCTTTAAGAACGGTATATTGGGGAGTATTGATGAAAATAGATCGATAAGCTGTAGAAAAACCAAGTGTTGAAAGAGAAACCTTGAAGGTAACAAATGGTGTCTCTCCGTTTTTATCAAGGTTGTACACTATATTAATGATACGATCTTTCTTTATAAAATAAGCATTGCAATTGTAATTTTTATCACGATAGACTGTCCAGTCCATCCTTTTTAAGTCTTCAGAAACTGTATTAAGAAAAGACAAATCTTGTAAACTAAGACGATCATCTATAGCTTTTCGCTCATTAAGGATTTTCAGATATTCTTCAGCAAATTGAACGGCCTGGTTAATATATCTCTCTACTTCACGGTCATCCAAAATTTCAGAAATCGTACCTGCTTCTAAAAAATTTTGATAAGATTTCAGAACATCAATTTGACCTGTCAATGCTAAACAAGCCAAATGCCAGACTATACGTATATTGTAGCTATACTTTTGAACACGTGTTTTGCTTTCTATTGATGCTTGTAAATCTTGGGCATGTGCCCACTGTATTATCCGCTCAGAGATTTTGATAAGCTCTTGCTCATCTAATGTCTCTACACAAATATCAATGCCTTTACCAAAACCACTAAAAACCCCCCCCC
>NZ_JBHIOD010000021.1:0-16689 GCF_042195355.1 Bartonella sp. CL266QHHD | reverse complement strand
ACATCTTTAAAACTCTTTGAGAAAAAATAAATTGGTACAAAACCTAGTGGCAAAATATACAAAACCCGCTGGCAAGCTACAATTGCAAAAAATACATCCGGTAGGATATTGCGTTTCTACTTTATTGCAAAAATCCTATTCCATTACTTTTATTAACGAATCCCTCATGTCTAAAAACTTTAGAAAAAACAACAAATTACGTAGAATAAAAGAAAAGTGGCTCCCCGGGCCGGATTCGAACCAGCGACCAACCGGTTAACAGCCGGTTGCTCTACCGCTGAGCTACCGGGGAACGGTGCCCAATCATTTAGTTGAAAAGGCTATAGCAAAGCAATACTGATTTGCAAAGGATAAAATTACTTTTTTTAAAAAAATATGATAAATTGTGTAATAAGAGGAAAAAAGGCGAGAGAAGATTTCTACACCTTGACGGATGCGTTGCCTTCCCTTATTGAAACCTTTATGTTTGTTGACGAGGCCTCGTGGCGGAATGGTTACGCAGAGGACTGCAAATCCTTGTATCCCGGTTCGATTCCGGGCGAGGCCTCCAGCCGATTTTAAACGAAACGGCTTTTAGGGGAGATGAGGTATAGGAAAATAGATTATTTCCCTCTATTCTTGTGAAGACACTTTTGTATGAGAGATTATACAGTTAAAATCTAATTGTTGACTGTAGCATCCTTTTTTGTAATGCCCATAGTTTAAGAGATCTTTATCCCTTATTGTCGCTGTTTGGTTTGTTTTTTGTAGGTTAGGAGAAAATATTCGTTATGGTTGCAGATTTTGCTGAGCTTCGTCGCAAAATGGTTGACAATCAAATTCGTACAGTCGATGTAACGGATTTATCAGTTCTTGAAGCCTTTTTAACGGTGTCTCGTGAAGATTTTGTATCGGAAGATATGAAAGTGTTAAGTTATCTTGATACCGATATTGTTCTATGTCCAGAGCAAGATGGGGTTCCTGCACGCTATTTGATGAAACCTGCATCTCTAGCGAAATTACTACAGCTTGCCGCTTTAAAATCATCAGATGTTGTTTTAGATATTGGTGCAAATAGTGGTTATTGTGCAGCGTTGCTTGCAAAACTTGCAGGGTCTGTGATTGCGCTGGAAAGTAATAAATCTCTCTTTGAACGTGCTCTTGAAGCTTTAGAACGTAATCAATGTGATAATGTGGTTGTCGTTCATGGTCCATTAGAGCAAGGTTATGCTGTTGAGGGACCTTATGATGTGATTTTCATTGAGGGATCTGTTGATTTTATTCCTCAAGGTATCTTTGATCAAATGAAAGACTGTGGACGTCTTGTTGTGGTTGAAGGGTATGGAAATGCTGCTGTTGCACAAATCTATATAAAAGAAGATGGGATCATCTCGGCTCGTCGTGCTTTTAATCTTGCTGTAAAGCCTCTTCCTTGTTTTTTCAAAACACCTGGTTTTGTGTTTTAGTGCTTGTTTGTTTTGTGAATAAAAGATAATTTTGTAATTTATTTGGGGTTTGTTATTGTGTGTATTATGTTTAGAATAAACAAGAAGTTTCAGGCATGTTTATTACTGGTGTTGAGTGTTTTTCTATCAGAGACTGTTTGTGCTGAAACATTGATGGATGCCTTTTCTAAGGCTTATAAATATAATGCTAAGTTGAATAGTGAACGTGCAGCTGTGCGTATATCCAGTGATGATGTTGTCATTGCGCGATCAGGGTTATTGCCACAAGTTGAGGGGGTTGGGAACTATGGGCGGAATAAGTCTTTTACAGGTCCTTATGTCACTTCTGGATCTATAGGAGTGAGATTAAATCAAAGATTATTTGATGGTTTTATCACGCAAAATATCTTTTCTTCAGCTCAAGTTAAGTTGCAGGCTCAGCGTGAATATCTTCGTAATGTTGAACAAAATACGTTTCTAGAGGTGGTGACCGCTTATGCTAATGTCTATCACGCACGTCGTGTTGCCGATCTTCGGAGAGAAAATTTGGCAGCTCTTGAGGAACAAGTTCGTTCCAATAAAGCAAAATTTGATGTGGGTGAAGGAGGGCATGTTGATCTTGCTCAAGCTCAAGCTGCACGTTCCGTGGCGGTTTCAGAGCTGAGTCTTGCTCGTTCTGATGTAAAAGCAGCAGAGGCAGTGTATCGACAAGTTATTGGTTCTGATCCTGAAAAGTTAAAACGCCCACCTCTAGCCAATGATTTTCCTGTCAACCTTGATATGGCTTACCAAATGAGCGTTGTGATGCATCCAGCAATCCTTTATGCTAAATATTTAGTTGATGCGAGTGTTTATAATGTAAAGGCGAAAGAAGGGGCATTGCTCCCTAAAGTTGATTTTTCTGCAACAGCATCTTATAATCGAATCTACAGCGGGGTTGGAGAGGATGGCGTTTCTAAATCGATAGGATTGTCAGTAAGTGTCCCAATCTTTGAAGGAGGGCGTACGTCTGCGCAAATTCGCCAATCAAGGGAACAGCTTGGACAGGCGCAGCTTCAACTCGATTTGGCGCATAGTAATACGAGGCAAGCACTGACTTCTGCTTGGTTTCAGTTGGAGGGTGCACGCTCATCTGTTATTGCTTACCGTGAAAGTGTTCGTGCTGCTGAAATTGCTCTGAAAGGTCGTGTTCAAGAAAATCGCGTAGGGCAAGCAACGACGCTGGATGTTTTAAATTCTCGTACTCTATTGATTAATGCTCAGATTGCGCTTGCAATGGCGGAGCGTAATGCTGTTGTGGCGAGCTATAGTGTTCAATCTTCTATTGGTAAATTGACTGCAAGTTATTTAGGTTTAAAAACAATTAAATATATCCGATAATGTATGAAAGTATCTCTTTAATCTTAAATTATTTTAGTTTTTAAAAGATTAGTAAATCAACAGTTGAATATGTTAAAAAATATTGCGGCGAGATATTATCTTTATAAAGTGTAGAAAACTGTGTGTAGCGCCCTCTTTATGACAAGCATATTTGAAAATATCGTGGGAGGCATGTTGATCTTATAATTCTTTTGCATACACTGAAAATATGATTCTATTTGTTGTTGCGTCTTTGAGAGGTTGTAAAGTATGGTACAGAGTTCAAGCGTGTTACGTGAGCCAAGTATGGATGAAATTTTAACATCTATTCGTGAAATAATCGAAGAAAATGCGGTTCAATCTGATCACTTTTTAAATGAAGATGTTGCAGTGAATGCTTCAGAAGTTGCATCAGAGAGTATTTATGATACAGCCTTATCGGTTGATGATGCTATGAAAGCTTTAGCTGATCGTATTGGTCTTTCTTCTGAAAATCAAGGGGGGAAGATAACGCGAGAGAAAGAGGATATAGAGGCGGAAAATAATACAGTTGGTATGGATATGCAAAAGATGAAGCTTTCTTCTGAAGAACGGAATTCTGTTTATAAAGCAAAAGAATATGAAGATGAGATAAGGAAATCACATTCAGACGCAGGAAGGGATGGTCATGTGGAATTGTCTGCATATTGTATTTCTTCTGCAGAAAAGATTGCAAAGGATGTGTTGCGTCCCGCTATAGCAGAATGGTTACAGTCTAAATTGCCTATTTTGCTGGAAGATATTTTGCGTGAAGAGATTGTAAAGGCGATTAAAAAATCGTCTTAATTATTTTTATGTTTTTCATTTTATGGGGATTTTGTTTGCGATTTTGCGAGCTCTCTAGTGAATGGCTGAGATTCACGAGATTATGATCAGGTTTTGAACATATATTGTGTTTTTCAGCGGCGTTATGGATGGATAGAATGTTAGAAAAAAACTATGATGCTTCCTCTATAGAGCAACGGGTTGCAAAGAGATGGGAGACTCGTGGGGCTTTTAAAGCGGGAGCTGGTTCTAAAAGCGATGCAGAACCTTTTTGCGTTATGCTTCCACCTCCTAATGTTACAGGCTCACTTCATATGGGGCATGCGCTCAATACGACAATTCAAGATATAATAGTTAGATTTCAGCGGATGCGTGGCAAAAATGTGTTGTGGCAGCCTGGTATGGATCATGCTGGGATTGCTACACAAATGGTTGTGGAGCGTCAACTTGCAGAACGTCAAGAGCCAACGCGTCAAGAAATGGGGAGAGAAAAGTTTATTGAGCGTATTTGGGAATGGCGTTATGAAACTGGAGGCGTTATTGCAAACCAGTTGCGTCGCCTTGGGGTTTCATGTGATTGGTCGCGTGAGCGGTTTACAATGGATGAGGGGTTGTCGCAGGCGGTTCGTGAAGTCTTTGTCACGCTTTATAAGCAAGGGTTGATATATAGGGATAAGCGCCTCGTTAATTGGGATCCTAAATTGTTGACAGCTATTTCAGATCTTGAAGTTGAGCAAAAAGAAGTTCAAGGACATTTGTGGCACTTTAGATATCCACTTGAAGGTAAAACTTTTGATCCAAATGATGCTACAACTTTTATAATAGTGGCGACAACACGACCAGAAACAATGCTTGGTGATACAGGAATTGCTGTTAATCCTGAAGATGAGCGTTATAAAAATCTTATCGGTAAAA
Source organism: Bartonella sp. CL266QHHD (assembly GCF_042195355.1). Taxonomy (NCBI): domain Bacteria; kingdom Pseudomonadati; phylum Pseudomonadota; class Alphaproteobacteria; order Hyphomicrobiales; family Bartonellaceae; genus Bartonella; species Bartonella sp. CL266QHHD. Next base: position 12,187 of record NZ_JBHIOD010000021.1, on the reverse strand, counting down.
ATGCTCTTTTGCCGCTTGTTGGTCGTAGGTTATTAATTGTGGGTGATAGCCATGCTGATCCTGAGGCTGGAAGTGGTGCTGTAAAAATCACACCAGCTCATGACTTTAATGACTTTGAAGTAGGACAGCGTAATCATTTACGCTTGATCAATATTTTTACCCAAAAAGCCGAAATTTTTCTTCGTGAAAATGAAGAATTTTTCGATGGTTTGATTTTATCAGATGAATTAAAAATGTTAGTAGAAAATCTCGATAAATCTGATCGTTTTGTTGCTCGCCAGAAGATTATTTCTTTGATGGAAGAACAGGGATATTTAGCTTCTGTTGATGATCATACCCATATGGTTCCTCATGGAGATCGCAGTGGTGTCCCTATTGAGCCTTTTTTGACAGATCAATGGTATGTTCATGCTGCTGAATTAGCAAAGCCAGCGATAGAGGCTGTTCAACAAGGAAAAACGCAGTTTGTTCCCGATAACTGGAAAAAGACTTACTTCAATTGGATGCAGAATATTCAACCTTGGTGCATTTCTCGCCAATTATGGTGGGGACATCAGATTCCTGCTTGGTATGGTCCTGATGGAACGGTTTTTGTTGAAAAAAGTGAAAAAGAGGCTTTAGATTCAGCTTTTGCTCATTATGGTGAGGTTGTTGACTTAATCCGTGATCCGGATGTTTTAGATACGTGGTTTTCATCAGCTCTTTGGCCTTTTTCAACATTAGGATGGCCAAATAAAACGACTGAATTATCTACTTTTTACCCAACATCTTTATCTGTGACAGGATTTGATATTATTTTTTTCTGGGTTGCTCGTATGATGATGATGGGACTTCACTTTATGGGTGACGTTCCTTTCCCAACGGTTTATGTGCATGCTCTTGTGCGGGATCAAAAGGGCGCAAAGATGTCAAAATCAAAGGGAAATATTATTGATCCCTTAGAGCTTATTGATCAATATAGTGCTGATGCACTTCGATTTACTTTAGCTATTATGGCAGCACAAGGTCGTGATGTAAAACTTGATGTTTCCCGTATTGCTGGTTATCGTAATTTTGCTACGAAATTGTGGAATGCTACCCGATTTGCACAGATGAATGGTGTGAAGCATGATCCAGCTTTTAAACCAGAACAAGCAAAACTGGCGCTTAATCGTTGGATTTTAACAGAGTTATCTAAAACAATTTCAGCAGTTACGACTGGTATTGAACACTATAAATTTAATGAGTCAGCTGCCACTCTTTACCGTTTCATTTGGAATACATTATGTGATTGGTATTTGGAGCTTCTCAAACCTATTTTTCAGGGGGAAAATGAAGATGCTAAAAATGAGGCTCAAGCTTGTACTGCTTGGGTTTTAGATGAAGTTTATAAACTTCTTCATCCTTTTATGCCTTATATGACGGAAGAGTTGTGGTCTCTTACAGAAACGCAAGCCATCAAGCGTGAGGATATGCTCGCATTGACAAAATGGCCAGAGGAAACATTGATAGATGAAGAAGCTGCTGATGATATTAATTGGCTTATTGATGTCGTCACGGGGATTCGGTCTGTACGTTTTGAAATGAATATTCCAGTGGCGACACAAGCACCTCTTGTTGTTGTTGAAGGAGGGGAAGTAACACGAGAGCGTGTGAAGCGTTATGATGCACTTCTTAAAAAATTAGCGCGTATTGAAGTTATTGATTTCTCTGATAAAGTTCCGGAAGTATCAGCACAAATGATTTTGGGAGAGGCTGTTTTTTGTTTACCATTAGGACAGTTGATTGATTTGGAGGCTGAACGTGTTCGTTTGAGGAAGGATGTCAGTAAAATTGAACAAGATATTGAAAAAATATCGCTTAAGTTAAACAACCCCAAATTTATAGCAAATGCAAAAGCAGAAATTGTTGAGCGTGAGCGGAACAGGGTTGTAGAACTGCGTGCAGCGCAGAAGAAAATATTTGTTGCTTTAGAGCGGTTAGATTGATTTCAACTTTTTCTTTTGTTAGTTTTTCATGAACGATCATAAAATCTCTACTGAAATCCATTGTTTTATGTTTATCATTAAAGAGACATCTTTTAAGGCGTCCAAGCCTATTCCACGACGTAGATCATGAATGGTATAACAACGGTAAATCCATTGGGCTTCCCTTCTTTATGCTTGTGAAGTAACAAGCGCCGGCACCATTCTGTCCAATCCGGATAGCCCTTGGCACTTAAGACCGTTCATAAGAGGCATTTTTAGTTCTTTCTTACACAGAGTTTTTATCCACATAGCTTTCTCTGCTTGTAATGTGCAAGCGGATGATTTTGATTGATTTAACATGGAGCACGTTTGGAATGAGAGAATCTTACGATATTCGAGGGCCTCATTCAACATGCAAAAAGGAAAATTATAATTATAAATCAATTTCTTGCTTTATTACTGTAAAATATCATCATTTAGAGTAGCAATATAAGGTATGTAAAATTACACATGTGGTATTTTTTTGTATGAGTGGTGAGTATTCTAAGGTGGAACTTGTGTGTAAAGTATGAAGTAACCCCATGTGAAATGATGTCAGGTGCAATCCGTTAAATAAAAAGCTGTATTGTTTATAGATTGACGGAGACAAAAAACTTCATCCTTAAGGTGGTAAGGCAGTCGTGAAGTTATAAGTTAATTATCATCATTATATTTATCCATCTTTCGTATTGTTTTTTATACTTAAACGCTTACCATTCATCATGTATTCTCTTCGTTCTCAAGTTGTTGTTTAATGCACGTTATTTTATTGAACGATTTTTGCTCATACGTATAAAATTTTAAGATCGATAAATCTTAGAATGTTAAAGGATGTGTTACAAAATATAGAATGATGATTTATATTTAAAAATCAATTTGTTATATATAAAAATGGATACTTAATTTTATCGAACATTTTGGATGGTTTTTATCTATTTGTTTTTTCTTTTAAAATTTTTACTTTAAAATTGCGTATGCTTCTTACTAAGAAAAAGAGTTTAAATATCTACAAAGAAATTCGTAACAGATATAATCATTAAAATTGAGGTAGGGGGAAATGGTTAATAGGTTTCAGATATGGAAAAAGGTCACGATTGTTGTGATTTTAGGGGGATTCTTTTCGACTGTTTATGTAATAGATGTCAATAGCTTGCAAGAAGCGAATGATGGTTCGTTTTATTTTTTAAAACGTGGCATGTCTGCTTATAAAAATGGGCATATAAATCAGGCTATTGCAGCATTACGTTGTGCAGCTAAGAGAGGCCATATTGGTGCGAATTGGAAACTTGGCTCTATCTATGCAAACGGTGATGGTGTCTCTAAAAATGATTATAAGGCATATAATTTTTTTGCATATATTGTTGAAAAAGGTGCTGATCTTGGTTCAGAGGATGAAAGTTATGTTTCTGACGCATTGGTTAAACTTGCGGGATATATAAAAAAAGGTATTCCTCAATCACCTGTGAAACCTGATCCTTCTTATGCTGCTCATCTTTATATGCAGGCTGCGGTAAACTATGGAAATCCTAAAGCTCAGTATCATTTAGGAAAAATATTTTTAAAGGGAGAGGGAAGGGAGAAAAATCTTATACAAGCAGCACGATGGTTTCAACTTTCAGCAAAAAAAGGAAATCCTTCCGCCCAAGCAATGCTTGGAAATATACTGCTTAAAGAAGGAAAAATTGTCCGTGAGGCAGCAATGTTAACTGCTGCCTATGAAAAAGCTAACGTAAAAGACAAAAATTGGATTCACCCTTTGCAAGAAGAGGCTTTTGCTCTTTGTAATGAATCTGAGAGACGTACAGCAATTTCACTGGTTGCTGAGATTTTAAAGAATAACAGTTTTTAAACATCTGATTGTAATATTTTTACATTCTCTCATCTTATATTAAACTCTGTTTCCTTGTATACAAGTTCATAGTAAAGATAGCTTTTTTTGATAATCTAACGGCTAATGACTTAGGATTTTAGACAAAAATTCTTGCGTTCTCGGTTTTCTTGCTTGCGGATCAGAAAAGAACTCTTTAGATGAGCAGTCTTCAAGAATTGTTCCTTGATCTATGAAAATAACACGCTCCGAGACTTTTTGTGCAAATCCCATTTCATGGGTTACACAAATCATCGTCATACCTTCTTCTGCTAAGCTAATCATGACATCGAGTACTTCACCTACCATTTCAGGATCTAGAGCAGATGTTGGTTCATCAAAAAGCATGACAAGTGGATCCATAGTTAAGGCACGTGCAATAGCAACACGTTGTTGTTGCCCTCCAGAAAGTTGACCAGGATATTTATCTTTGTGTTCAATGAGTCCAACGCGTTCAAGATATAACAATCCACGTTCAAGTGCTTCTTTTTTGCTTCGTTTTAGGACTTTGATTTGTGCAATTGTCAAATTTTCTGTGACAGATAAATGGGGAAAAAGCTCGAAGTGTTGAAACACCATTCCTACCTGACTTCGCAATTTAGGCAGATTCGTTTTTTTTGAATGAACTGGTATTCCATTAATCCAAATTTCACCTTTTTGAAAAGGGACGAGAGCGTTAATAGTTTTAATGAGTGTTGACTTTCCGGAGCCTGATGGACCACAAACGACAACGACTTCTCCTTTATTAATGTTGGTTGTACAGTTTTTAAGGACTTTAATTTCGCCATACCAATTAGAAACATTTTTTATTTCGATCATATGAGTAGACATTTTTTTTCCTGTTAGCGAATAATGGATACTTTTTTTTGTAAATACAAAACTATTTGTGACAGTGTAAAACAGATAACAAAATAGAAAATAGCTGCTAAGATATAAGCTTCTTGCTTTACACCAAAATTATTAGCAGCAATATCAAAACCATTCAAAAGGCTATGACCACTGATGGCATAAACAAGGGTTGTATCCTGAAAAAGGATAATAACTTGTGTTAAAAAGACTGGAAGCATATCTCTAAAGGCTTGAGGAAGAATGACAATGTACATACTTTGCCAATATGTCATTCCAAGAGCTTGTCCTGCATATTTTTGTCCTTGCGGAACTGAATTGATTCCAGCACGCATAATCTCAGCAAAATAAGCCGTTTCAAATGCGGTAAAGGTAATGAGTGCTGATTTATTTGCACCGATGGATATACCGGTTAAAAAAGGCAGAAGCACGAAAAACCATAAGATAACCATCACAAGTGGTATTGAACGCATAGCTGTTATGTAACCTATTGCAAACCAAGAAAGAAGTTTTATGGAAGAAAGGCGCATCATTGCTAAAAGCGTACCGAAAACAAACCCCAACACCGTTGCAAAAAGAGTTAGAAAAACGCTAAAGAGTAAACCTGATAAAATGTAAGAACGAAATACATCAAAGGTAAAAAAGGAAAAATCAAAGTCGGAAAAATTGAAAGGAGAATAAAGTCCAAACTGAGAGCTTATGAAATTCATCATATTCAATTTCCCTTTGTTTGAAAATTAGGAATTTTGAGTATTTGTTCAATGACTGTCATCACAATGAATACGAATAAGGCTATTAGAATATAAAGAGCCGTAACAAGTAAATAATTTTCGTAAACATGGCTTACCTCTTCAATTGCTTGGTATTGAAATTGCATGAGCTCATTTATTGAAACGGCGAATGCTATAGACGAATTTTTCACAATGCCCATTGCTTCTGAAGTAAGAGGTGGCATAATTGCACGTATAGCACGTGGTAGTATAATATAGCGATAACTTTGATAAGTTGTAAACCCCATTGCCATAGCAGCATAGCGTTGTCCAGAAGGAATCGCTTCAATGCCTGAACGAACCTGTTCTGCAATGCGTGCAGATGTAAAGAATCCCAATGCGCATGTTATTAAGAGAATGGGGGAAAATTTCATCGCTGGTGGATAAATCTTCGGAACAACAAAATACCACAAAAACACTTGTACAAGGAGGGGAATATTACGCATAATCTCTACCCAAATAGTACCGATAGTGCGAAATATATAATTGGTTATGGATGTTTTAGGTAAAGTGCGCATTGTTCCTATAACAACACCACACAATACAGCTAATATAAGTGAAGTGATAGACAATATAACCGTATTTTTAAAGCCATCGAGAAGTGTATCTAAATAGGTATGGCTCACGCCGGGAGTCCCCAAGCATCCTGTTACCAATGTTTGAGTAAGGTCATCTCTACAAAGGAAAGAAAAGTCCATTAATTGATATTCCCTCAAATTAGTCATTCACAAATAGGGCAATAAACCAAGCGCATCTACATAGGCCAAATTTATTTAAAAGTGAATTAAAATATAAACCACACTCAATTTCAAAAGAGTGTGGTTCTTTTTTATTAAATTCTATAAATCTTTTTCTGCGTAGCTTTCTCGAGGTTTATTATTTGGGTGATCCCAAGCATATCTTGTTTGTTTTGACAAGGGAAGGTTCATAACAGTGTTAGCAGGTGGGATCGGTTTCATAAACCACTTATTATAAAGCTTTTCCAGTGATTCATCTTTAATCTGACGTACGATACTATCGTTGATTGTTTGTTCAAATTTTTTGTCATTTAATCTGAGCATACAGGCAATAGGTTCGACTGAAAGTACAGTATCAAGAATGACATAATCAGATGGATTCTTTGATTTAGCAATATGTCCAGCAAGAATTGAAGCATCCATGACAAAAGCATCTGCCTTACCAGATTCTAATAACAAAAAACTATCTCCGTGATCTTTCCCCTTTAAAACTTTAAACTGAATGTTTTTTGCACGTTTATTTTTACGAATAAGTTGAACAGATGTTGTACCGGTGGTCGTTGCAACTGTTTTTCCATTTAAATCCTCAAGAGATTTAATGTTAGAGTTTTTCTTTACAGCAATCCGAACCTCCTCAATGTATGTCGTATAAGCAAATGCTGCTTCTTTACTGCGGGCAAGATCATGTGTTGTTGAGCCGCACTCAAAATCATAGGTTTTATTTTTTAAGAGAGGAATTCTATTTTGAGAAGTGATGGGAAGATAATGAATTTTAATTGGTTTACCAATTTTTTTTGAGATATCATCAATGATCCGTTCTGCCATTTCTGTATGAAAACCTACATATTTATTATTACCAAGGGCGTAGGCTAAACCAGATGATTCACGGACACCTAAAGTAATTTCCCCTGTTCGTTTTATTTTTTCAAGAGTATCATGTTCAGCATGTGCGAAACTTGAGAATCCAATGGCCGTTGCTGCAATAAGCATTAACAATGATTTCTTCATTTATGTCCTCCATTCATTTATTTTTATTTTAGTTGCTTAAGATATACTGTTTATATGCTGTAGCATAGTTATTATTTTTGAGTGGATTTTTTTTGTTGTCTCATGAAATGAGGATTGTACTTTCTTAATTGATATTAAGGTGAATCCAAACAGGAACGTGGTCGGATGGTTTTTGATATCCCCTTACTTCTGCTTGGCTATGAGCGCAAATTAGTTGATCAACAGCTTCTGGTGATAATAATAAATGATCAATGCGAATCCCATTATTCTTAGGCCAAGCACCTGCTTGAAAATCCCAAAAACTGAAGGAGGGAGTATCGGTGACATTCCGGATAGCATCATAAAAACCTAAATGAAGAATACGTTGGAATGCTTTTCTTGTTTCTCCAAGAAATAAGGCATCTTGATACCATTCTTGAGGTTTTTTTGCATCTAATGGAGCGGGGATGACATTATAATCACCCGCTAGAATAAGGGGTTCTTCATACGCAAGCAATGATTTTGCATGTGTATATAATCTTTCCATCCATTCTATCTTATAGGAATATTTTTCACTCTCAATAGGATTCCCATTTGGCAAATAGAGAGATGCAACACGAACAACACCTTTGTTTGTTGAATAAACTGCTTCAATGTAACGTGTTTGTTTATCATTATCATTGCCTGGTAATCGACGGATCACTTCATCTGGTGTTTTTTTAGAGAGAATCGCAACGCCATTAAAACTTTTTTGTCCGTGTGTTTCTATATGGTAACCTAAACTTTCAATTGCATCGCGTGGAAAATTTTCATCAATACTTTTAATTTCCTGTAAACAGACTATGTCCGGCTGGCTTTGCTGCAGCCATTGACATAATGTTTCATGTCGTGCTTTTATCCCGGCAATATTCCACGTTGCTATTTTCATGGCGCTCATCATTAGATATCAAATATGCAATTCAATTTACTGCTCAATTTACTGCATTTATGTTTTGCTACAGTCATATCGCTACTTTTTTATTTATAGGGATATTACTTATGGTAAATTGATTTATCAAGAGTAGCGGTAAAAGCAAATTTAAAGCTTTAAAATTTAATTTATTTTCATTTTTAAAAACTTTCTGCTGTTTAGTTCTTGACGAATGTACGTGTTCTCGCTATTAGAGATGGATATAGCCGATGTGGGTGTAATCAGGTGCTTTGGATATGAACCGGAAGATTATTCACAGGTGTTAAGAAGATTAAAAGTAAATCCTAGTGCAAAAGGCTACTGCCTTCTCTGCTTATGGTCGGGTAAACTGTTTTTTGCAGGTGTGCCCGATTTTGTGTGTAGACTTAAATATCTGTTCCGATTCTGTTGGGGTGGATGGAAATGAAAATAGAAAAGCCCGATTGGGTGAGAAGAATATAGATCAAAAAGAGGAAGGTTGCATGCCTACCGTAAACCAGTTGATTCGTAAGCCGCGTGTGGCGCCAGTTAAACGTAATAAGGTTCCTGCTCTGCAGTCGAATCCGCAGAAGCGTGGTGTTTGTACGCGTGTTTATACAACAACGCCGAAGAAACCTAATTCTGCTCTTCGTAAAGTTGCTAAAATTCGCTTGACGAATGGATTTGAGGTGATTGGTTATATTCCTGGAGAGGGACATAATCTTCAAGAGCACTCTGTTGTGATGATTCGTGGTGGTCGTGTAAAAGATTTGCCAGGAGTTCGTTATCACATTATTCGTGGTTTGCTTGATACCCAGGGTGTCAAGAATCGTAAACAGCGTCGTTCAAAGTATGGCGCAAAGCGTCCAAAATAATATTGAGAGACAAAGCCAATGTCCCGTCGTCATAGAGCAGAAAAGCGTGAGATTAATCCAGATCCAAAATTTGGTGATTTGGTTATTATGAAATTTATGAATGCCATTATGTTTGATGGTAAAAAATCAGTTGCAGAGCGTATTGTTTATGGTGCACTCGATTCTGTAGAAAAAAGAGTAAAAACAGATCCTGTGGCTCTATTTCATCGGGCCTTAGAGAATGTTGCTCCTCATATTGAGGTTCGTTCACGCCGTGTTGGTGGTGCTACTTATCAAGTTCCGATTGATGTTCGTCCTGATCGTCGTCAGGCTCTTGCTATTCGTTGGTTGATTGCGGCGGCGCGTGGTCGAAATGAAACGACGATGGTTGAGCGTTTATCTGGTGAATTGATGGATGCGGCTAATAATCGTGGTTCTGCCGTGAAAAAGCGTGAAGATGTTCATCGTATGGCTGAAGCTAATCGTGCTTTTTCTCACTATCGCTGGTAGAAGTTTTAAACAAGGCAAATATAATGGCTCGCGAATATAAAATTGAAGATTATCGTAATTTTGGTATTATGGCGCATATTGATGCTGGTAAGACTACGATGACTGAACGTATTCTGTTCTATACCGGTAAGAATCATAAAATTGGCGAGACCCATGATGGTGCTTCTACGATGGATTGGATGGAGCAGGAGCAGGAGCGCGGTATTACGATTACGTCTGCTGCAACAACGACGTTTTGGGAAGGGCAGGACGGTCGGAAGCGTCGCTTTAATATTATTGATACGCCAGGGCACGTTGATTTTACCATTGAAGTTGAGCGCTCTTTGCGTGTTCTTGATGGCGCAATAGCTTTGTTGGATGCAAATGCTGGTGTGGAGCCTCAGACGGAAACTGTTTGGCGGCAAGCTGAGAAATATCGCGTGCCTCGTATGGTTTTTGTTAATAAAATGGACAAAATAGGAGCTGACTTTTATCGTAGTGTGGAGATGGTTGGTTCTCGGTTGGGTGCTAAAGCGCTTGTTTTGCAGTTGCCGATTGGCGCTGAAAATGATTTTGAAGGTGTTGTTGATCTTGTAGAAATGAAGGCTTTAAAGTGGGATGGTTCTATTGGTGCCTCGGCGGTGATAAGTGAAATTCCCTCTGATTTAAAGGAGAAAGCTGAAGAATATCGCGAGAAATTGATTGAGATGGCTGTGGAGGTTGATGAAGCAGCGACAGAGGCTTATTTAGAGGGTGTTATGCCAACCAACGAGCAGCTTGTTTCTCTCATTCGTAGGGGGACAGTAGAAGTTCAGTTTCATCCGGTTCTTTGTGGTACGGCTTTTAAAAACAAGGGGGTGCAGCCACTTTTGGATGCTGTTGTTTCCTATCTTCCTTCTCCAGTTGATATTCCGGCGATTAAGGGTATTGATGTAAAGACTGAGGCTGAGACGACACGCGAATCTTCTGATGATGCTCCGCTATCTATGCTTGCTTTTAAAATTATGAATGATCCTTTTGTTGGTTCATTGACGTTTTGTCGTATTTACTCAGGTAAAGTTCAGAAAGGTATTTCTCTTGAGAATACTGTGAAAAAGAAGAAAGAGCGTTTGGGGCGTATGCTTCAAATGCATTCAAATTCTCGTGAGGATATTGAAGAAGCTTTTGCTGGTGATATTGTTGCTCTTGCAGGACTTAAGGAGACGACAACAGGGGATACTCTTTGTGATCCTTTGAAGCCTGTTATTTTGGAGAGGATGGAATTTCCAGAGCCTGTTATTGAGATTGCAATTGAACCGAAAACAAAAGCAGATCAAGAAAAAATGGGTATTGCTCTTAACCGTCTAGCGGCCGAAGATCCTTCATTTCGTGTTAAATCGGATGAGGAATCTGGTCAGACTATTATAGCTGGAATGGGTGAGCTTCATCTTGATATTATTGTTGACCGTATGCGGCGTGAGTTTAAGGTTGAAGCAAATGTTGGGCAGCCTCAAGTTGCTTATCGTGAGTCAATTACTAAAATGGCGGAAATTGATTATACGCATAAGAAGCAATCGGGTGGTGCCGGTCAATTTGCTCGTGTGAAAATTGTTTTTGAGCCTCATGATGGTGATGACTTTATTTTTGAGTCAAAGATTGTTGGTGGTGCTGTTCCTAAAGAATATATTCCCGGCGTCCAAAAGGGGATTGAGAGTGTTATGGGGTCAGGTCCTCTTGCGGGCTTTCCTATGCTTGGTGTAAAAGCGACTCTCATTGATGGTGGTTATCACGATGTTGATTCTTCGGTTTTGGCTTTTGAGATTGCGGCTCGTGCGGCTTTTCGTGATGGGGCAAAGAAGGCTGGTGCACAGCTTCTTGAACCGATCATGAAGGTGGAAGTTGTTACACCAGATGATTATGTTGGTGATGTTATTGGTGATCTCAATTCTCGTCGGGGACAGATTTCAGGAACTGAAGCGCGCGGCATTGCAACGGTTGTGAATGCAATGGTTCCTTTGGCGAATATGTTTGGTTATGTGAATACTCTTCGCTCTATGAGTCAGGGGCGTGCGCAGTATACAATGCAGTTTGATCATTACGAGCCTGTACCTTCGGCTGTTGCTTTGGAGATTCAAAAGAAATACGCGTAATTTCAGGTTGGTAATTAATTTTTAACTTAGTCCTTGGCTTGGACGGAAAATGGAGAGCTCAAATGGCGAAGAGCAAGTTTGAACGAACAAAACCGNAATGGCGAAGAGCAAGTTTGAACGAACAAAACCGCATGTTAATATTGGTACGATTGGTCACGTTGATCATGGGAAGACCTCGTTGACAGCAGCGATTACGAAATATTTTGGTGAATTTAAAGCCTATGACCAAATTGATGCTGCGCCAGAGGAGCGCGCACGTGGAATTACTATTTCTACAGCACACGTTGAGTATGAAACGGAAAATCGTCACTATGCGCACGTTGATTGTCCGGGACACGCTGATTATGTGAAAAACATGATCACAGGGGCAGCACAGATGGATGGTGCTATTTTGGTTGTTTCAGCAGCTGATGGTCCAATGCCTCAGACACGTGAGCATATTTTGCTTGCGCGTCAGGTTGGTGTTCCAGCAATTGTTGTTTTTCTTAATAAAGTTGATCAGGTTGATGATGCAGAACTTTTGGAGCTTGTAGAGCTTGAGGTTCGGGAACTTTTATCCAAGTATGATTTCCCAGGTGATGATATACCAATTGTT
>NZ_JBHIOD010000020.1:0-1250 GCF_042195355.1 Bartonella sp. CL266QHHD | reverse complement strand
AAAACCAGTGAAAGCCCCTTATGGATCCCTCGCTGCAAAACACAAAGAACGCGCTTTCCTCGCTTGTATCCATATCCCAATCTATGCTTTTGATTTTTCAATCCCCGCATCTTCAGCTCCTCATAAAATTCTTTATCTCTTAAAAAAACAACCCATATGGGTATAAACAGCGCAGCGATATTTTTACCGCCATTTGCTCTAAAATCTTAATAATGCCCGCACTTGAAATACCCCTGTCGCATTCCCCTTTTCTCGCACTGTCGATTGGGTTAAAATATTCGAATAAGACACATCAATATCCGTAATGTCTCCGGTTGCATGGAAACCAAGAGTTGCCCCAACGAGGCTCCCGCCAAAACTGTTTTTGTTTACATCATTGGCCACGGCCCCCAGATCAAGCGCCATATAAGGGGCAAATTGGCTCATAAATTTACGCCCCATTCTCGAAGAAAAACCTGGCAACAACAGCGACAATTCATTGCGCCAAAACGCCCCATTATTGCCGTAATAAATCGCCTCACGCACCCCGCGCACAGAGGAACTACCACCAAGCGATATTTGCTCTGAACTAAACAACGTGTCGGGTGATAATTGTCCTGAAAACAGCGTGTTATAGCGAAAGTTATATTGTTTGAGCGAAAAAGGACGCACGTAGCCTAGGGAAAAAGACAATTTGGAAAATTGCCCTTTGGGTGAATTTTTTGTTGTATTCTCTTGCTCTTTATCGTCATAAGCGCCAAGAATTGCCAACCCCTTATGAAACCCTATATGCGCGCTTAATTCTCCTCCAAGCCACTTGCGCGAATGATCAAGCTCAAAGGTTGCAATAGCCAANGCCAAGAATTGCCAACCCCTTATGAAACCCTATATGCGCGCTTAATTCTCCTCCAAGCCACTTGCGCGAATGATCAAGCTCAAAGGTTGCAATAGCCAGTTTACGGCTGGAAACATCAACCCGACTGCCCATAATAAAATTATCAGAATATTTCCATGTCAACCGTCCTGTAAGCCAGGTCTTTCCCTCTTGATCACGGTCGATAACCCGTGAAATCCACGGTGTAAGCGATAAAGACTTGCCCGCTGTCATAATATCGGAAAATATTCCCTTAACACTTGAATGATATTGGCTCCACGTCCCATCAAAACCAGTTGTCCAAGTGCCATAGGGTAGAGAAAATGATCCCGTTAGAGTATCACTATTGGGACGCTTGTGAGAAAAATGATACGGACTACCATCCATGGAGCGCTGA
>NZ_JBHIOD010000019.1:0-19060 GCF_042195355.1 Bartonella sp. CL266QHHD | reverse complement strand
GCTGTTCAATTTGCTGAAGGACATCTGACCGTTTTAAAGGAGCGAGAGGCGGCAGATGCACGTATTGGTGTACAATCTTTGGTTCTTCTTAATACAGTTTCTGAAACATTAAAAATGATGAACTGGACAGTCTATTGCGACAAAAATTATAATTGTAATGCCTATTTTATAAGCAAAGACCGTATCATTAATATAATGTACAGCCTTGATATAAAAGGAAAAACACCGATCCTTATATTCAAGGCTTCACTTTCAACACTTAGTTTTTCTACTGCTCATAGAGAGATGTTTCCTAGATTGCCCCAATATATAGCTCTCAAAGAGGCAGAAGAATTTTATACAGTTTCTAGTACTGAATTGGATGAAGGCAAGCTAAAGGAGATTTGTACAGATATACTTGAGTGGGCTGATAACCAAAACACCAACCAAATCATCTATGATTATGCGGCGTTGCTAACAAACAGTGAATTTTGCCTTGCAGAATTTCACCTTATTGCACTTATTTTGACTGGTAATGTCAAAAAACTTAAGTTTTATAAGGAGAGTTTTCAAAGAAAGAGCCGTCTAGGTTTTGTGGAAAACATCACAAAATATGATATTGAGAACGCTCTTACTCTTGCACAGCGTTATTGAACAGGTTTTCCCAAAAAGGCATTGATTTTAAGCTTGGATCCGCAAACAGCATCTGTTGCTTCTAAAAGAATTTCTGTTGAAGTGGCAGAGGAAGTGGATGAAGCAGATGACACTGATGATCGTCTCACCATGGAAAGTGCTCATGCACTTTTAAAAAGCTTAGGCTGGTCAACCGAGAAAATCAATGAGAATGACCATATGGCAAGCTATCAATTGGCTGATCGTGAAGTAGATATTCTTTATAACGACGAAATTGCCAAAGACTACCCGCAATTTGATAGCGCCTTTATGATTAGTACCGGTATTCTTTCCGCTGCTTGTAAATTCATTGATCCTACCCACACGGAAGATATTCCAGATATACAGCTTAATTTTGAAGCCAAGGGATTAGAAATCTTTGAACCAGAAGTCACTACGGATCGTTTAACACAGGCGCTTGATGATGCTTTAGAATGGGCGGTAACAGACATTGACCTTTCTAAAAGACTTCGCTCTGATTATGGCACTGCTCCTTGGAAAAAAAGCACTACGTCTAAAGCAAATGATACGGATTATGCTTTACTTCATCTTGGCGCTCTTGCTTTATTGGGCGATGTTGAGACCTTACAATCTTATCAGCAAAGCTTTACGGCAGGTGATCACCTAGGCTTTGACGAGAGCATCAACAAAACCCACCTTGAACGTGCATTAGCTTTAGCCAAAGAAGTAGCAAAGGTGAAGCAAGTGAGTTACGCTTTGATTGAACGGGTAGCAAAAGATTTTGATGATCACTCAGAGCTTTCTAGCGAGGAATAACCTCGCTCTTGGAAGGAGAGTTTATTTAAGTCTATTTAGAACAAAGAATAAATTGATTATTTTGAAAAAATCGAGGGGATTATGAATCATGAAATGGATAAAGAAAAAAAGTATGGGGGCAGCTGAGCCGGTGGAATTTAAAGGTCAAAAAGTTTATCAGGAAGATGAACTGTTTGAGCCCGAAACAGTTTCTTCTTGGAAAGAAGAAGGACAGATAGTAACGGGTACAAATGTGGAAAGAATGGTATCAGGAAGAGCACCTATTGGAGTCGATTTTAGACCTATTATGTTACATCCTGTGACACAAGAACAAGATAGTCCTCTCGTTGAGGTTCTCTACTCATTTTATCAAGGCAGGAGTTTGGTTGCTCCTATGAATCCAAAGACAAATTTTATCAGAAAAGTTATTTGTTGGATTTCAAAAAAAATTCCTAAGTAGGAAAAAAGAAAGAGTAATTATTGCAAATATTGAAATAATATCCCTAAAAGGCGCTCTCTAAACTTTAATGATCACCTCCTTTAATTCCATCATATATTGTAAATGCGAGATGATTGTACAGAGACAGATGAGAAAAGAGCTCCGTCAAGAACATATCTCTTATGATTTTATCAATCTCATCTCAATTCCATTGGCTATAGTAGAAAAAGATTGATCATTAGAAACACTCATTATGAGTAAAAACACGCTGTGACTTATGGAGAAAAATTTATGAAAAATTATACTTTATCAGATGTTGCACAATATGTTGATATGCATAGTCATGCTATTAATTTTGGTACTCAAGATAATGCCCCTGATGATGTACGGATTAAAACAGCTGAGAACACTCTCGATTTACAATTTACCTCTTCCTATAAGAATTTTTTAAAAAATTATGGAGGAGGAGAAATTGGAGGTGAAGAAATATTCAGTATTTATGAAATCTGTGCAGGTATTCCTGCTGGTGATATTGTTTACCGAAATTTGCTCGATAGAAGAGATGGCTTTACGAATCCCAAACAACTTGTTATCTGCACAACTGATTTTGGTGAAACCTTTTACTTTGATTATACTCAATTTCGGGATGGAGAGTGCCCGCTCTATCTTAAGTTTCCACTTGACGATCCCCAATATTACGCAAGTAATTTTTATGAATTTCTCTGCAAAAGAATTAAAGAGTATGCAGGGGAAGATTCATGAAAACTTATACCTTAGATGATGTTATACAACTAGTTGATAAATAGGATAATTGTAATTTATAGACTGTTATGAAAATATCTCAATAGAAACTGATCATTATAGAGATGAGCAAAATCCCTTTTAATAGACCGTGTCAGTTTTGTCAGTTCTTTTTAGAGCCTATATTATTTTTTTTAAATGAGAGAAAATTAAAAACATAATATTTCAATAGGTTAATGTTTTTAAGACATAATTCATATCAAGAGTACAATCTTTAAAGATAACCAATGATGTGAATTGATTAAAACTTGTCAGTTATGTGTCAGTAAATTGAACTGACAAACTAGATTATTTTAGTGAGTGATTAAAATGTGTTTTATGAAAAGCATATGCTCTTTTAAAGCCTTCAAAAGATAGTTTGTAACTCATAAGAAGTGCTATCAAGACCATTATGGTTATGAGTTTTGAAGATTTTGAGTATTTTGAGGGTTTGAGAAACCTTCAAAACCTATAAGTAATATAAGAAAATGAATATATATAACTCTCTTTAAACAAAGCTTTTGAAAAGCATAAAGCTATCATTTTAGATTACGGTATAACCTCTTAAAGGCAATTCAAAAGAAGCCTATTCACTTTAAGATGGGATTTCTTTTTAGAATAACGCATATAAACACTCCTTTTAAGATGGTAGGTAATCAACTTAACAAGAGAGGTATAGATTAATCGCTATGTTCTATACCCCTTATGAGTTTATCATACCCATTATGTGAGCATGCTTTATAAGTTATTCAGTTTCTTTAATTTCTAATTTTGGTAAGTTCTTAACGATTTTCATGGTTTCTAAACTTACGGTAATAACCCTCTGAAATAACTCTAGAGGGTAGGCAGGGTTGCCAATGGTTTCAACAGCATAGCGATTGGCATCATTAACAATGCCACTCTTTTTATCAGTCTTAACACATTGACGCCCCATAACCCATTCAAGAGCGGGTTTACCATTAACGATATACGCATAAGCTTCAAGAGGGATAT
Source organism: Bartonella sp. CL266QHHD (assembly GCF_042195355.1). Taxonomy (NCBI): domain Bacteria; kingdom Pseudomonadati; phylum Pseudomonadota; class Alphaproteobacteria; order Hyphomicrobiales; family Bartonellaceae; genus Bartonella; species Bartonella sp. CL266QHHD. Next base: position 15,441 of record NZ_JBHIOD010000019.1, on the reverse strand, counting down.
CTGTTATTGTGATATTGCTATTGTAAAAAACAGTTGATTTATCCTTTTCCTTACTATTCCCAAAAAATCTCATTTCTGTAACGTAGTAAAATTTTTCGGGATTAAAGATATCAGTCTGTTTAGGATTGCCTTTTTTAAAGGTCACTGGATAAGGTTCCACATCTTCATAATTTACGTGCAAATGACCGAGTTCACGCCCTGCTGTTACAAATTTCCAAAAATCATCAGTGCTTTTAACACAAGGGATACGAGGCAATTCCTTAGAGAGATTATCAGCATAACGAGCACGGTAATCTTCCGAATGCAAAAGACCATAAACGTAATAGAACAAATCATCTTTAGTGATTATTTCATTCGGATAAGCAGCTTTAAAATGTGCTAATCCTTCATCCGTAATGGCATCACGCTTTTGTAAATCAGCATTGATGCTTTTTTCTATAGAATTCGTAAATAAATGAGTTTGTTTCTTGTTTCTATCTTTTGAAACCGGAGTGTCTTCGTAAATATAGCGTGGAAAACATTGACCATTATGCACAACATGAAGATCAAGTATAGACTTAGATATCAAAACAGAAAAACCTGATTGAGTTCCCATACCTGAAATTTGTATGACCTTATTTTCAACCGCTTGCCCTATAGGGAATATCCGCGGCATTTGGTAAACCATTTCAGTAAAGGCACGACTATAATAGAGCCACTGTCGTGTAAATGGACGATACAAACTTTGCGTAAGGCATGTAGTCTCAAATTCAAAAATCTTTCCTTTAGCTAAATGTTGTTTAAGTGCACGACTCCAACTAATTCTACTTGCATCCAAATTTACAAAATTGTTTACAGAATTTTCGCGTGTTTTGCAGTCAGTATGTGGGAGAGCATCATTAAAACGTTTCACTTCGCTGTTATAAAAAGTAATCATATTACTCATGTTTTTAGCTAAAACTTCACTGCTTGAGTTATATACCCAAGCATCACGACTGCTCATAATACCACGAGAATAAGTTTCAAAGAGCTTTTTACCATGACCTTTTTTAATACCTAGAGCTAGGAATGTCTTGAAACTATCATCACGTTGACCAAGCCAATCATTATGCTTGTCTGGTGTAATTATTTTCCAACCGTTTTCACGTGTAATACCACCAACACTACCAAAGTACTGAAGCATCTCAAGTTTTTTTTCGGTGGAAAGATTATCTCCAATATCATGATAGTAAATTTTACAATCTCCAGAAACATTGGGATTTTTAATAAATAATGTTACGGCAATACCCGTCATACTACCATTGCCAAAAATATTCTCTCCTTCTTGAGCGTTATTTTTGTTCATCATATTTTTACGGATATCACCTCGTAAATTAAGCACATAAATACTCGTAAATTCTTGGGCTAAAGATTTTCGTAAACTATCCATTGCTGGCTTTTCTATATAGCTTGAACCAGAAACAAAACCGATTACCCCAGCATTATCAATACGGTCACTTGCCCAACGAATAGCGCGGATATAGCTATCATAAAGTGCTCGTATATTTGTTACTTTAGATTGAGCAGCATAAGTTTCACGAATGCGATCATCTAATATCGGGTAGGGAGTATTCTTTGCATTGTCGTTTTCGCTTTTTTGTCCTACCGAATAAGGGGGATTACCAAAGATAACTTCGATATTTAGATTTTTCTGGTACTCTAAATATTCACTGTTTTCTTTGAGAATACCGTCCATCAAATTTTTTTCTTTAAGCGTTTGAAACGTATCAGTCAAACCAATATGCTTGAAAGGGATATACTCACCTTTCATGATACTATGATAAGTCGATTCAATGTTAATCGCTGCTATGTAATAGGCAAGTAAAACAATCTCATTGGCGTGGATATCATGACGGAACTTATATTCCATATCCTCTGGTTTGATGAGATTGGATTGTAAAAGCCGCGTGATAAAAGTACCCGTTCCAGTGAAAGGGTCAAGAATAGAAACACCCCGTGACCCCAAGCTTTTGCCAAATTCATTACGCAACACATCATCAACAGAATGAATGATAAAATCAACAACCTCAACGGGCGTATAAACAATCCCAAGCCTATCCGTGGTTTTCTTAAATGCCTTGGCAAAAAAACTTTCATAAAGTTTGATAATAAGATTCTGTTTTGCATGAGTTTCCGTAATGCTTGCTGTACAGAACATGACACTTTTGTAAAATTGATCAAGATCTTTCGTTTTCTCTTCGATATTGGTTTTATCCAGTTCCGTTAAGATCTTATCCATTGCTTGTGAAATGGCATTGTTCTGTACAAATTCATTACCGTCAAATAAAGCTTCAAACACGGGACGCGTGACAAGATGTTGCGCTAACATCTCAATCGCTTCCTCTTGTTTAATATCGCTGTTTACGTTGTTTTGTAATTCCTTATGGAAGGCATCAAAGGCGTGAAAGGCTTCACTGTTTTCATCAGCAAGCAGGTTTTGAAGATGCGTGATATGGTTTTGAGCAATCTCAGCAACATTGTTCGCCCAAATGCCCCAATAATCCGTGATTTTAAAACTATCCAGAAAAATGGCTTTGACAAAATCAAAAAATTCAGAACGGCGGAATAAGTCTTCTTGTCCTCCAGATACCGATTGAGATTTGCTTTCTGCTGTTCCAATGACACGTCCAGAACTTTCTGCTTTTGATGGTATCGAGATCTCATCAACCGTTGTGGTAAGCTCTTTTAATTCATCCTCACGCTTAATCTCTATAATCTCAATCGTATGGCTGCTATCTTGTCCTAAAGACATTTGATTAATTGTCCGAGCAAGTCTTTCATCATGAGAATGTAAAGCATGCAAAACTTGCCAAACAACACGGTATCTCTTATTGTTTTTTAAAGCTTTTTTGGCTTCTAAGTGTGAAGGAATGATAATGGGTAAAATGATATAGCCCGTTTTCTTATTTGGAGCACGGCGCATCACACGCCCCACCGCCTGTATCACATCCACTTGGCTATTGCGTGGGTGTAAGAACATGATCGCATCAAGAGCAGGGACATCAATCCCTTCTGAAAGACACCGAACATTGCTTAAGATCCGACAAACATTGTTCCCAGCATCTCCTTTAAGCCAATCCAGTTCCTCATTGCGTTTTTTGACGCTTTGCGTTCCGTCAATATGTCTTACTTCACAGTTTAGAAAGGGAACGGTTTGAAGGAAATCATCAATATGAGATTTGATAATTTTATTAAAGAGCTTTGTTATATATTGAGAGGTATTGATATCTTTGCAAAAAGCTAAAGCACATTGCATGGGCTCTGTATCATCATCATCAACAGCGGCTTGCTTATCTATTTTGGTCAGGGCTCTATAACAGCCAATAATTTTTGCCGCATCATCTAAATCAATTTCACGGTTTTCATTGGCAATAATCTCCTGTATGGCTGGTGTGATATAGGTTTCATTAATACCCAAGACCACAATCTTGTAAGGAGTTAAAAGTTCATTATCGACAGCTTCCGCGAATGTATAATGATGGAGTTGTTTGCCATAAAGCGTTTCATCGTCCATAGATGCGAGAACGGCATTAATCTCATCCGCCCGCCTTTTGGCAGTATCACTAAAGATACGCGGCGTTGCTGTCATATACAGACGTTTTTTACCTCGAATGATGCTGTTATCGTGAACCTTGATAAATTCAGATTCATTGTCTTCACTTCCCAATGAAGCCCCAGTTGTTCTATGCGCTTCATCACAAATGATCAGATCAAATTCGGGTAAACCATGGTCTTTTTGGGCATCCGAAATCACTTGGATAGAATGATAGGTTGAAAAGATGACCGTCATTGCATCTGCTAGGTTTTCACAAGCTTCTTTGGCAAGGGCTTTCGCATCTGTTGTAGCAGGGAGAACAAGATCTGATGTTTCCATGCCAACAATATCATCTTGGTTTTTACGACGCTTGCCTACTTTTGTATCCGAACACACGGCAAAAGAACGCAAGGGCACTTGTGCATCGGCTGTCCATTCACGGATCGTTTGCGAGACTAAAGCAAGAGAAGGAACCAGAAACAACACACGCTTGCCTGTTCCTGCTATGGTTTCTGCTATCTTAAGGCTAGTGAAAGTCTTCCCCGTTCCACATGCCATAATTAGCTTGCCACGATCTGCTTCTTTTAAACCTTCACAGACTTTCTTGATGGCTTCTTCTTGATGGGGACGAGGCTCTTTTGTTGATTTCAGAACAATTTCTTTTTTAGTTGCAAATATTTGCCAGTCTATACGACTGTTTTCCATATGACGAAGGTCAATGCGATAAACGGGTATCGCTTGTCCTTTGATCATGGCATTCACATTGTCACTTAATTCCACTTCCGTGCTATCAACAAGAAGACGATATTTAAAGATGTCTTTCCCAGAGGCTGCGATAAAGCTATCAATATCCTTTTTACTAATCTGATGATCTGCTTTATAAAACTTACACTGAATAGCCACATAGCCTTCTTGATGACGAAGCTTAGCAACCAGATCAATGCCGATATCATTTTTATTCCAACCTTCACGCTCTTCAGCCCATTCATAATAGGTTTCTACCTTTTCATATCGTCCATAATGGAGAGGGTCATGCATAAGATAAGCCATGACAAGATTTTCGAACAGTGTTCCTAATTCACGGGGTGATTTAGCTCGTTGACGATAATATTCTAAGAGAGAGCGTAAAGTGACATGTTCATTATCATACTTATTAAAGTGATGCATATTACAACAGGGCTCCGTTTTCACATAAGGGTTTAATTCTCTTCAAAAGAATCAAAACGAAGCTTATTAAATCCATTTTGAACGAATTGAGAAAAAGCTGGAAAAAATGCTAAAAAAGCGGATAATTTTTTCAAAAAGTTTTTTTAAAGCTTGTTTATCCACAGCCCATGACATGGAATAAGATCAGCAAAGTAGTGAAATTTGCTGTTCGTTTCACGGGTTAATCAAGATAAATGTACTATGTACTTTAAAATATCAGAATGAGTACTTTGATAGATTTTATGAATCATTTTCCTTATAGGTTTTGAAGGTGTAAAAACCGTCAAAACCCCTTCAAAACGTATATTATTAGTTGAATTTATAGGTTGTGTTATCAATATGAGTTGTTTTTTTAAGATCTGTAAAATCTTAACCTATTGAAAAATAACGTTTTTACTTTTTATCGTTTTTTTATCTAAAAGGGGCAACCCTCAAAACTCAAAACCCCGTCAAAACCTATAGAGGTTGTGTTTTGGATATCTTTGACACAAGATTTAAAAGGACCTCTGTATGTTTCTTCTTTAAAAAATTATAAAACAAAAACCCTCAAAGATACTTTGTAAACCCTCTGTTGGTACGATAAGATCTTTGAAGGTTTTAAGAATAACAAAAGATTACAATGGCTTCATTGTTTGATGCTGTTGTTTTTAACGAAAGGGTGCCATTCATAACGTATGGTAGGGCGACCACCTTGTGAGCTATTTTCACTTGCTATTTGACGAATATGATTGGAACGACATAAGAGCTCTAAAGCTTGCTTAACGGCTCTATTATCTGTTAAACCGATCCAACTTCTTTGATGAATATCACGTAAAGTAAAGACATCGGGTAAATGATCACAGCGCTCGACAATCAATTTTGCCCCTTCTGTTGCTAAGCTATCCGCCGCCGCATAAAGACGTTTGACATGACTTAACAAATATTTTTCCCATCGCAAGGCTGTTTGAAGGGCATCCTATGGTCTTAGGCATTTTCAAAAGATGCGCTTGTAAGCTTTCAGAAAGGTTATTCTCTTTGGCTTCTTTAAAAATCTTTTGCATCCATTCACGAAAGATTTCTTGAGCATCAGCAGAAAAGCGCATCACAAGAGGGTGTTCTGGTGAACCAAGGGGTTTATCATAAAGAGAACGAAATGCCCCTTCATAAGTTTCCCATGCCTCTTGATTGGGCGGTCTATCAACCCATTTCCAATCTTTTGTCTCATCGGGAAAGACAAGCATTTGAAAGCGTTGTAAGAAACCATCATTGCCTTTGCCATATAAAACATTGCGTATAAAGGGCAGAATGCGAGAGGGTTGAATGCCCCCTATAATAGAGACGGTTGCATTGGGAATAAAAATGGTTCCCCGCTCGATACGGTCATAGGTAAATTGATCATCTCCATTAAAAGCTGTGAGATAAAAAGCACGGTCTGTTTGATATTCCTTTCTTTCTAGATTGGTTAAAAAAGCAGATAACTCATCACGAACCATTAAGAGACCACGGGGGTTTTCTTTTAAGAGTTCCCCAAGCTATTCAACCGTCACATCATTGACAATAAAACGAGAGACATCATCATCATGTGTATTATCTTTAGAAGGGGCTTCAGACAAAATAGCACGGGCTGTTTAAAGATCTCCTTTTTTGATCGCTTTATGGGCTTGTTTTTCCTTTTCTCGTTTGTCTAAAGTTTCAAATCTCTCTTCAATTTCTTGTCTCTCTTTCTGCTTTAACCAGTCTTTATACCATTGCTTTTGAAGGCAAGAGATAGGAGCTAAAGCGGCTTTCATGGCTGGTGTTTTATATGTTGATGATTGACCAATAAGAGCGCCCCAGAGATTAGGGACAATCGTCCAATCATCATGTTGTTTTGGAGCAACCCGCACGCCATTGCCGATGACAGCAGCCAAGGCACAGAGAGCAGAGACAGCAATAAAATCCATTGGAGCTTGTTGACGCTCTGAAACGTCATAAATATAGTCCATGAATGGCATTGGGAGCTGTAATGGATTAAAAGGTTCAACGGGTAAAAGAGCACTCTCAATCTGTTGTAATTCCTTCCAACCGTTTTGTTGCAAGGCGACTTCATAAGGAATGGCTTTTAAACAAGTATTTTCGTTTAAAGAGACATTATCGTTATCATTGACGGGAGTATTTTCATTCTTGTTTTGTAAATTACTATCTTTCATAGTTTCCCTCTTTTAAGAAGGTAATACGTTATTAAAATCAGTTCCTTTTGGAGCTTGCATCATAAAGACCTCAAAGCCTTGGCTATAAGCACGTGCAGCTAGGGTAAAACCTGCTTTACGACCCGCATCATCGCCGTCCATTGCAATGGTGAGACGCCCTTTTGTAGGAGGTAAATTCACACGCATCATGCCACTGGTTGAAAGAGAAGCCCATAAATCAACGGGCTCTGATAACAACCCAGACAAAAGAGCCAGACCGGTTTCATGCCCTCACAAATGACCAGATGTTTGGGATTGTCTTAAATGCACAGCACCACCTGTTACAGATCCCAACATGGCTTTTGCTGGTTTTTGATCTGTTTTGCAGCCATTGGCTTGTAAAAAGGTTCTATGAATGGCGAAAGAGCCAGCGCCCTTAACAAGAGCCACCAACGCGGGCAGTGTAATCCCAGAGGGGTGTAGACATTTGTCGTGAAAGCGTAAATCAGTAGGCAAATCACATGTAATACCCCGCATACGTAAATAGGTTTCTGCTAAAGTATTTTTGATTGGTTGGCATTGTTGCCAAATTGCTTTTGCTCTCTCTGCTTTCCTTTTTGCTTGTTTGAGATCAGCAGAAAACTGTTTTGAGAAAGAGAGCGTATGATCATAAGCTTGTTTTCCAAGCAAGCCAATTCTGATGAGCGCTTGTATGATCTCTCTAAAAGAACAGCCAGCATAACAAGTGAGTAAAAGACGCCCATCATATCCATTGGTAAGGGATAAGCTAGGCAGCCTATCATCATGAGCAGGACAACGGGCTATCCCATAATATCCATTGCCAAACCCCATGCAAGGCATTTGTGATGCCCCGAGCATTTATATAAGAAAACATGTTTTTTATCCTATGAATATTGCACCATAGGACGGATTATGCTAACTTTAGGGTGATGAGTTTGAGAAAGCCTTGTCCGTCCTTACGTGACAAGGTTTTTTTTATGCCGCGTCGTTATAACGTTGCTGTTTTGCTTGTTCGATGACATTGATAAGATCCGATTGTAACCAACGGGACAAAAAACCAAATTTTAAAGGTTTTGGGAGAGAGCCATTGGTTACATGACGGCGGAATGTTGAGACACTCATATGAAGCAATTTTGCACTTTCACGGTCTGGCAAAAGAATATCATTTTCTGTCATACTAAACTCCTTTCTATCAAAAAATGGTAACTAATCATAACTATTTATTAACCACATTTTGGTTCATTTAGAAAGATGCTTTATTTATAGAAAACAATATTTCATCATACAATTTTTGATGTGAAAACTTATGACTCTTATTGAGAAAGAATGAGAGAGAAGAGAGAGAAAGTTATCCACAGATCATGGGGTTATGCACTCCATATCTTAAGATTGACCCGTGACATAAGCCGCCCATTTATCCATATAAACGCGGCGCTGTTCTAAATAATCAGTACGACGATAGGCACGCTCTACTTGTCCTCCGACTGTATGACTTAGAATTGTTTCAGCAACCTCATAGGGGGCATCGGTTGTTTCAGCGAGCCAATCGCGTAAACTAGAGCGAAATCCATGGGGGCAGGCTTCAAGTTTATTGTCTCTCATGTATTGAGCCATACACTTCGTAGCAAGGGGACCGCGACCGGTTGCAGAAAAGAAGAAATCATTGCGAGAAAGTGAGCGCGCTTGTTTTAAAATGTCTAATGCTTCAGATGATAAGGGCACACGAAACTCTTTTGTAGTATCACGCTTTCCTTTCATATTTTCAGCAGGGATTGTCCAGATATCACCTTCAACTTGATCTTTATGAATATGACGTAAAGGGTTAGAGCGAACCCCTGTAAGGATAAGCAAACGCAAAGCCAGTTGTGTTAGGGTTGATGCTTCGCAAAGTGTTTGATAAAAAGCTGGTATATCTTTCCAATCCATTGCAGGTAAATTTTTGACTTTATGGCGTTGTTTTCCTAAAAGAGCGCGTGCTTTTTCTGTTGCTTGTAAATCAACATCCAAACCTAATGCAGCAGCATGTTTGAGACAAAGTTTGAGACGTATCAATGCTGTCCGAGCAGCTCCAGCTTTTGTATGCCAGATAGGGGCAAGTGTATTACGTATTTCTGTTTGTGTAATCTCTGACACAGGAAGACAACCTAATTTAGGGAGAATATGAAGTTGTAAAGGCGAAAACCAATGTCCATCTTTCCCATCCCCTTTTAATTCAGCTTTACGAGTTTCAAAAGTATCCAAGGCAATATCTTTTAAATAATGAAGATTGCTTATTGCCTCACGCTTTTGTTTCTCACGTTCTTTAATAGGATCACGCCCTTCACGTAAAACAGAGCGCCATTGATTTGCCAATTCACGGGCTTGTTTTAAAGAAACATCTCTTAAAGCACCCAAGCCCATTTCACGGCGCCGCCCATGAATGGTAAAACGGTAAATCCATTGAGCACCTCCATCTTTACGCTTATGAAGTAACAAGCCGGCACCATCATTATATTTGCCAGCCCCCAATGTTGCGACAGATCTTGCATTAAGACGGTTCATAAGAGCCATTTTTATTCCTTTCTTATACAAATTTGATCCATACACTCATCCCACTTGTTATGTGCAAATGAGTGGTTTTGATTGATTCAAGATAAACAGCTTTGAAATGAGAGAATCTTACGATATTCGAGACTCTCATTCAACATACAAAACAGTGAATTATTATTATAAATCAATGCCTTGTAATGCTAATGAGCATCCCTATAACCCTCTCACAGGTTGGGAAAGATTTATTCATGATAGCTTCAATAATATTAGCACTAATAGGGGTTGTCGCCATGATGAGGGAGGCTGTTATGGGATTTGACGTTTGCAAGCCAACAAATAAAGCGCCATTAAACCCTGCCACACCGATAATCCCTAGGAAAATATAAGAAATAAAATTTTGCGATAAAACATGCCACCGCAAGCCTTCTTTGAAAATCATAATTAAAAATATGGCGATTACGGCAATGAGAAACCGCTCAAAAGAAGCTGTCCATGGAGAAACAGTCGTTAAAGCTATCTTAGTGGCTTGGAAATTGGAACCCCAAAAAAAGGTTCCTACGAGGGTTAAGACAAGAGCTATTCTGGGCGTGATTTTCATTGGATAGATCCTTATACTTGATACCAAAGTGGAGCATCGAGACGTATAGAAGAAATTTGTGCGGTAGTATAGAAGAAATTTGTGCGGTATTAGATGAGGAAAGAATAAAGTTGACCGCGGAAGCAATGTCATCTGGGTGAAGCATTTTGGCAAGATTCTCTGGAGGTATCTCTGGGAATCCTTTAAAATTGCGACGAAAATCCGTATTAACTTTATCAACTTGGATTGAACAAACACGAATATTTTGTGGCATTCCCCATAAGCGCAACCCACCAGTATAGCCCTCTACAGCAAATTTAGAAGAAGAATATGAAATTAAAGAAGGATTGTATTCTACACCCCATATGGATGAAATATTTATAATATCGGTGCGAATTTCCTTTTTTAGATAGGGTAAAGTAGCAGCTGTTATATAGAACATTCCTTTAATATTCACATCAAATGTTTCAGCACATTCTTGAGCATCAATTGTTTCTGGATCGCCACTATAACAAATGCCTGCTACATTAACTAAGACATCAAGCCACCAAATTCTGAGATAACCTTATGGACAGAAGAGTCAATGGCTTCTTTATCGCGGATATCAACAATCAATTTACATAAGCTTGCCGTATCGATGGAGGTTGGTAGTTCTATGTCAATGATGTCTGCACTTGCTACCTTATGACCATTTTTCAATAAGTTTAGAACAATTGCTTTACCGATGCCGCGAGCGCCTCCTGTGACTAAAATACGTTTCTGTTGTTGTGAGTAAATTCCGGTCGTGTTTTTTATCATTTCGTTTAGCATTTTCTATACCTGAAGTTGTAATCATTAATATTCAGCTAGTTTATTTTTAGCCATGCATTATGTATTACTGTATTATGTTTAATGTATTGAGTATTATTAAATTGTTTAAATAATAAAATAGCCTTAAAGTTTATTGTGATTAGGTTGAATAACTAAAGAACTGATATTTCATGTAAAGACGTCTCATTAAAAGGAAATACCTTTTTAGAGGAGAATGCTAGAGTTTGTGATTCTTTAGGTAGATTTAAACAGCGCCAACCCTGCTTGTGAGCATACGCCTCAAGCAAAGGATCGCCAATAACAGCGACAGGATGACCTACAAGCTTCAGCATATGCTCATCGGAAATATCATCACCGTAGGTCCAGCAGTTCTTAAGGTCACCACCATGTTTTTCAATAAAATCCTGAATCGCAAGCGCTTTTCCAACGCCGATCGTTTGCGGAGGGACGAAACGGCCATTATATTTTTGCCCATCATGCAATAGTTTTGTGGCCAAGATGTAAGGTACACCTAGATGTTCTGCAATGGGGGCTAGAATTTCTATAAAAGAGCCGGATACTAAGACCGGCTCAATTTTTTGGCTATGATGGGATTTTAGTTCTTTTACTACTTCTTGGATTAAGAAAGTAGGATTAATCAACGCGCGCTTTGCCCAAGTTTCTGCATCTTATTACTTCTGCTACAGCACGTCCGGCAAAAAATTCATAAAAGCGACGGTTTATTACGCTGCGCGGACTCTGGTTATCATGGTGTGCACGTAAAATAGCAGTAGTATCTGCATATTCCTCTTGGTGAGCGTTGGTTGAAAAACCTAGCCAAGATTTATACCAGAAATCGTGGAAAGCGAGCATACTTTTGCTCCGAATAAGGGTGCCATCTACATCGAAGAATGCATACGCAAGGCTCATTATTAATTTCTCCCTTCAAAAAAAATTAAATACTTTATAATGTTGTTTGTTCTTTATAAGCATGGAAATGGCGCGGGGCGCGGCGGGGGCGCCTGCTTTCCAATCCAATTTTCCATTTCAAATTTTAGAAAACGTTTATCACATTAGATTGTGAGGGTACCTCTATGTGCAAAAAATACGAATTAACCAGTGAAATCAAAAAAATCAAACATGCTCTTACTCGAAATATTACAAGCCTTTATCGCATTAAAGCTTTAAAAGATTTTGATGATGTTAAGACTGGGGATTTAGGGGGCTTTATTGAAAAGGAAGCTAATCTATCCCATGATGGCAATTGCTGGGTTTATGATAAAGCTTGTGTGTATGGCTATGCCGTCGTTTCTGAAAATGCAAAAATACGGCATTTTTCTCAAGTTTGTGGTCAAGTCTATGGGAATTGTGAAATCTATGGCAAGGCTTTCATCTCTCAATACGCAAAAATTTATGACCATGCTTGTGTCTATGGCAATGTTTATGGGTATGCTCATGTGAGTGGTGCTGCCCGCGTTCTTGCTGATGCTCATATTTATGATTATGCTCATGTTTCTTATGATGCTACGGTTTTTAGTTATGCAAGGATCTATAGTCGTGCCATTGTTACTGGCTCGGCTCGTATTCATAGCTATGCAAAGGTTTATAATTATGCCTTTATTAATGGTCGTGCAAAAATACATGGCAAGGTCTATGGCGGTGCTTTGGTGGGCGGTTGTGCTGAAATTTATGGCTCTGTTTTTGGCAATGCCAAGGTTTTATTCTATACTAAGGTCTGGGGACGTGCTTATGGCAATGCGAAATTAACCAAGAAAAGCAAAGTAAAGGAAGTTCCTATAAATTATGAAGTTTATGAAAGCGATAACCTTGTCAAGATTGTTGATGAAACAGAATAAAATAGACATGGGGGTGCCTTCTTGATGACTATAAACGCATTATAAAAGAAAGAATGCAAAAAAAGCCGTGTCAGTGATATGACGCGGCTTTCAAATAACGATTATAATGATAGAAAAATAATCATCCACAATGGAGTAATGAATGCATATATACAAAACGTATCATATTGCAAGCACTCTATTAGAGATATGAAAACTTATCAAAAGAAATGTATGATGCGTATGATCTTTAATCACTCATTTGAATGAGAGAGCGCCTATAAAACGCTTGTTATGGCTATCAAACGTATCAAACAAATCAAAACGCTCGGTAGCTTTAACAATCCAATCAAAAGCAAATGCATATTAAGTGAATATCTTGTAAAAACGTTCTTTTTAGCTCGCAAGCATTGGTTTTCAAAAGCAGCTTTTCATAAGATAAATAAACAAACGCTTTTATAAAGTGTAAGGTTTTTAAGATTTTGCTCTGCTGTGAAATCTAGATCTTCGTTTTTCATAAATGAAACGTTCTTAAGAGCAAATGATAACTAAGTTATAACTGTAATAAAAAAGTTTTAACGTTTCTTATGAAGATCTCATTTTATGTTTCAAACGTTTAAACGTGCATTTAAAGAGGTTCTCATAAGCGTATTTGTACTTTTCATTAAAAGATAATTTCTTTAAATATTAGCCGGCTCAATTTTGAGTTGGCAAAATCAACCAGCTCAAATTCGAGCTCGTTATCTTAGAATAGAGCATTCTTAAATATTACAGCTTTTGACTCAAAATTGAGTAAAATTCTATGCCTTATGATGTTACAATGGTTTTGAAATTTGTTTGCTTATCTTTGTCTTAATAGCTGCCCCCAAATTTGGAAAGAGCTCTTTTGGTTTCGTATTTTTAAACTATAACTTTTAAAACGTTTTTAGTACCAAATCTAAAGTAGATAGTTATTCTACTGCCATGGCATTATTTGCCTCCATTTTTTGTGGAAGCGAATAGTTCCATTCTTAAAGACTAGCCTGCAATCTATTCATTAAAAGGCTTTTCATTTCATAAGATATAAAAGACCTCTTTATCGTTTTCTAAACTTTTAGACAGCGTTTTAAAAGCGATCTTGTCCTTAATCCTTTTATGCAATCTTTAAAATGTTCGCTGTTATGATGATGCTGTTATGACAGCTCTCTATTTTACGCTTCTAATTTTGAGAACTGTAATTTTATGTTTTTATCATGTGATTAACAATCCAATCTTTAAAACAAGATGGGATCTTTAAACGTATGCGATTTCTGCTGTGATAAAAACGTATCATAAAATTTATGAACTGTTATGAATGATAACTGCTTTTCATTTCATTTGAATGCACCCATGCGTTATAATATTTGCACCATGATTTGCTTTTTATGGTCTATTCATACATGGCAATCTTATATAAAAAATGGTCAAATGAATCACGTATAAAAGGATGGATTCTTGAGTGGATTCATAAAAATAATTGCATACAAGCTATTGACTTTATTGTGTTTTTTGATATTATATCTTACATTGTCTGTCCAAGCATCACGGCTCGTCATAATACCGCGAGAAAAAGTTTCAAAGAGTTTTTTATCATGACTTTTCTTATAACCAAAGGCTAGGAATGTTTCAAAACTGTCATCACGTTGCTTTATCCAATCCCCATGCTTATCTGGTGTAATTATTTGCCAACCTTGTTTGCTCTGTGTAATACCATCAATGCTTCCAAAATTCTTAATTGTCTTAAGCTTCTTTTCTCTCGTGAAGTAATCTCCAATAGCATGGAAATATATCTTACCACGCTGTTGTGCATTTGGATTTTTTACGAGAACGGAAATCGCTATAGGGGCTCGAGATCCAGAACCAAAAATTTTACCACCTTCTTTTCGAGAAAGTTCTCCAGAAGTTCGTTGATTACCCCGTAAATGAAAAATATAAAGGCTGCTAAATTCCTCAACGAGGCACTTTCGTAGACTGTCCGTAGAACTTCCATTAATAAAACCGGCATTTGTGACAAATCCGATTATCCCAGCATTATCAATACGGTCACTTGCCCAGCGAATAGCACGAATATAGCTATCATAAATTGCTTGCATATTGGTTGCTTTTGAATGAGCAGCATAAGTTTCACTAATACGTTTATCTAAAATCGGATAGGGTGTGTTTTTTGCATTATCATTTTCATTTTTTTGTCCTATTGAATAAGGAGGGTTACCAAAGATAACTTTGATATCCAGTTTTTTCTGGTGCTCTAAATATTCACTGTTCTCTTTAAATAATTTTTGCAACAAGTCTTTCTTTTCAAGAATTTGAAACGTATCAGTCAAACCAATATGCTTGAAAGGGATATAATTTCCTTTCATAAGACCATGATAGGTTGCTTCAATGTTAATGGCTGCTATGTAATAGGCTAAGAGAACAATCTCATTGGCATGGATATCATAACGGTATTTATATTCCATATCCTCTGGTTTGATGAGTTTTGATTGTAACAGCCGCGTAATAAAGATTCCTGTTCCAGTGAAAGGGTCGAGAATGGAGACTCCTCGTGATCCTAGACTTTTTCCAAATTCATTGCGTAAAACATCATCAACAGAATGAATGATAAAATCAACAACCTCAATGGGCGTATAAACAATTCCTAATTTTTCTACTGTACGCGGAAAAGCATAACGGAAAAATTCATTGTAAAGCTCTACAATTAAACTTTGTTGTGCTTCAAGAGTGGTAATTCCACGCGTGTAAAATTGTACACTCTTAGAAATATTT
>NZ_JBHIOD010000018.1:0-235817 GCF_042195355.1 Bartonella sp. CL266QHHD | reverse complement strand
CACATGCGTGTTTTAAAGAAACATCTCTCAAAACCCTCAAGCCCATTTTGCGAAAGCACCTACAAGAATATAAAATCTATAGAGCACCATCTCTACACTTCATAAAAGTGCAAGCTGGCACCATCCATCATACACTTTACCTCCAATGATGCCCTTGAAACGGCATAAGAGGCATTTTTATTCATTTTTTGTAAAATTTCACTCCACGCGAGCTCATCTAGCTTGTAACGTACGAGCGACATGATTTTGGTTGATTTACTATAAGCAGACTTGAAATGAGAGAATCCTACGGTATTCGAGGTTTTTCATTCAACATGCAAAACATTGAACACGGTCTATAAATCCCATGTTTTATAAATCCCCCCATGTTTTATAAATCCCATGTTTTATAAACCAAAGTGATGCGCCATAACAGGATAAAGGGAAATATTTATGAAGTGGTGCGGGTGGTCGGACTCGAACCGACACTCCTCTCGGAACCAGATTTTGAGTCTGGCGCGTCTACCAGTTCCACCACACCCGCACACTTTTATAAAAGACAGGACTATAAAAGATAGACTTGTCGATTATTCCTTTGCACTATATGAAGAAGCACAGATTCGTCAACAGAAGACTTCTCATTTTTTAAGAATTCATATCATTTTCTTATCTATTTTATGGAATATTTTCTTTATTGGATTTCTCTACCGGATTTATAGCAATCTCATTTGTAAAGTCTTTACCTCTTAAACTTATAAAAAGCCTCATGATATTAAACAAATTAAAGCTTTGGACGATTTCTTTAGCAAATCGGCGTACAGCACCACACTGGCTTGGTTTCATTGCCTTTATTGAAAGTTCTGTTTTTCCAATTCCCATAGATGTTTTATATATTCCGATGCTTCTTATCCATCAAAAGCGGGTTTATCGCTATGCTTTGATTGCGACAATCTGTTCTGTATTAGGAGGCATTGCCGGTTGGTTTATCGGACATTTTGCCTATGATACCCTTGCCAAACCCATTTTAGAAATTTATGGTAAGGTTGAAAGTTTTGAATCTCTGAAAAATAGTGCAACCCTGCAATTTCTAATCATTTTACTGATAACATCAGGTTTTTTTCATCTTCCCCCCATCAAGATTGTCACAATTTTGGCCGGTGTAATGAGTGTACGTCTTGAACTTTTCATGCTTATTTGTATTTTTTCTAGAGGCGCTCGTTTTTATCTTCTCGCGTGGCTGATTAAACATTTTGGACAAAAAGCAATGAATTTTTTAGTACAGCATTTCAAATGGATTGTTCTCATTGGTTGTGTTAGCCTCCTTTTAATTTATGGGATTTTCATAGCTTTTTTAAACAGGAAGCTTTTATAAGGAACAGACTTAATGGCATGCGTTTTGTCTTCTCACCCACTTTTACACAAGCACCTTCATCTTGAACCCAGCAGAAAAGAACAAAGTTTGTGGGCTTTTTTTCTTGCTTTTTGCTTGTCTGCCACAATAGGTATTGCCCTTGGTTTTGAACATTTCGGAGGGTATCTTCCTTGCGATTTATGTCTCATAGAGCGTTTCCCCTATTATGGTGCCATACCATTTTTGCTTTTAGCAGGTTTTGGGGCATATTTTTTTCGCATAACTGCTTGGGTACAACTTTTATTTTTGTGTGTTTTTGTCTTAATGTGCATCAGCCTTGTTTTAGCCATTTATCATGCGGGTGTTGAATATGGCTTTTGGGCTGCTCCCCTCAGTTGTGGTTTAAGCGCAGTGAGAAAAACCTCAGACATTAACCAGCTGCTTAACCAATTAAACAACATTCATCCCCCTTCTTGTTCTGAAGCATCCGCACGCTTTCTTTTTCTTTCATTTGCCGGTTGGAATGTCGTCTCAAGCCTATTTTTCAGCCTTATAAGCCTCTATATTACTTCAAAAGGCATTCTTTCAAGCAATAAAAAACTCTAACCATAAAATAGAAACGAAACCGCGTTCACTCGTTCTCTCCAATCGCTTCCCCCCTAACCAACAACTCTCCAGTCACCAATCCCCACCCAAAACCACCCACCGCCAAACCACCCCACCGCCAAACCAACCCACCAACACCAACGAGTCACCAACATCCCTCCTCTAGCGTTGTACTCAAAAGACAAAAATAAGCAGATACATCCATTTTATGGTTTCACCTCTCTGTACTTATAAGCAACATTTTGATAAAAACTCGTGATAGAAAAGCCGTAAAATAATAAGTGAGGGGACCGATAAATATAAATGGTCTGCTATGGCTGAAGATAAGAACACAGAGCCTTCTACCCTATCACCTATTTCCTTAGATATAACCAAACTTGAAGAACCATGTGTTATGATGGAACATGATCATAATGCATGGCGTGAGCATATAAAAGAAAGGGATTTAAATGCGCCTTACGAAAAACCACCTCATATAAAACCACGAATCAAATCGGCACCACGCATCAGGCAAGTTTTTTGGTGCGATTTTCCTCATGATTCGATACTCCCTGAATTTTGGAAAAAGCGGCCTGTTTTAGTGCTTTCTAAGAATGCAAAATTATATGGAAATGTGACAGTTTTACCTTTTTCAACGAAATCACAACCCAATAATCCCGCTGCGTATCCAATACAATCTCCCATAGAGAATAAAAAAGCGTGGATTATCTGCAATTATGTCACAACAGTTTCTGTAAGTCGTTTAAGTTGCTCACGTACCGTTCCAAGGTTATCCTGCGAAGATTTTCATAAAGTTGTAGCTCTGATGCTCAAATATTTACCGCATTTACAGTATTGACTTTTGGGAAAAATAAGTGTACCTATATCAGCATACACGGCATCAGTAATGGTGACCGCTTCCCCGCAAGGGGAGATAGGAACGAAGGAGTGGGAAACCGCTCCTTTCGTCATTTTTGGTATTTTTTTGAAAACTGCCATTTTTTGCAACCTCCCCTAGAACATATCCAACATTCATTCTCCACCGTTGTTGTTTTGAAATATCTGCGATTTGGGGTAAGCAGAAGACAATATCCACACCTTGGATCCGGTAAAGTTTCCCATGGAAATTACCGAGATATTGTACATACTTATCATTTCATTGCACAAAAAATCATGCTGCCGTTGCTTAAACTTTATATGATTTTCCGCAATGGGAATATCTTTCCAAGATTGAAAAAAAGCTTCGCTTTATATGACCACACCTCAAACGATCGTATTTGACGAGATAACAAAGAAAATTCTCTAATAAACCAGAAATCAACACCCGACCGATTTCTATCTCTTCACCAAAAACAATTGTTTATTGCCCTAACCACATTATTTCACCGGTCACATGATCTAACATAGCTTTTGCAGATAGATTTTCTTCCCTCTTCTCCTAGAAACGATCTATGCTATTTTGGGATTTACTACTAAATTGCTTATGCTTGCGCTTTGAATGCCTTTTTTCTCACCATATAAAAGGTAGATAAAAAAATAATTTCGTTTATCAGCTTTATTTTAAAGACATACCTATTTTTACAGGATACGTTTTCCTTTCTATCAGCCCTATCGCGTTCAATACACTTGTCGTTTCTAAACATGAACAACCAAACATCACAACGGAGCAATAGACACCCATCACTTTCATTGGCACTTGCATTGACAAGAGATAAACAAGAGTATTGATCATCACACACGGAGCAAAAATCTATAGCGACTACGCCATAGACTTTCGCCACGCACGGGTTATTCTTAAAGCATATTTATGATGAGATAATCATTTATGACATCCTTTTTGTTACACCACAAAACGGGTTTTGCTAACGAGTTTTACTATTGTGCAAATTTTTCAAGAGAAATCCTCACTCGCTCATAGATGACAAGATTTCTTTATGGAGAGAGCCTATGGCGCTCAGCTTTGACCTTTTCCATAACAACGATAAGTTCAAACTTTAACCAACGCGATAATAGACCTATTCTAAACGATTTACGCACCACCTCATCGGCAACAGGCTGCTTCAATATTGGTGCATTTATCGGTGCATTGACTTGAGGATTTTTTGCACTTCCACGCACCGTAAAAAAAGAAAATATTTTTATCATTTTCAGCTCCAGTTCAGTTGATCTGGATTTTAAAATGACCAAAAAAATCAAACAAAAATAGAGAGGTAAGTTACGAAAACTACAGGGTAAATTTTACTGCCCCAAAATGTCTATTTTCCCCCGCCTGAACAGTCAGAGGAACACTATAAAAATTATTTTCATTGAAAAACAATTACTTATAATCTAGGGAAGAAAAGTAAAAATCTCCCCCAGAAAAAGAGATTACCTTCAAAATTATCAAAAAAAACAGCACAATTTTACTGATCTTTTTATTTTTTTTCTTTTGATAAAAGAGAGCTGGCAGGTGTCTTAGGCGCCCCTCCGGTAGGTTCCCAATTCGCAACAGCCGCTAATTCCTCAATGAGCTTCTCTCTTGGTAAATTATCATCATCCACCAACTTGTACTGAACGGCATTGTCACTAAGCCACTTTATAAGCGTTCCTTTAACAGTTTTACCACCCTCAGCCTCACTCACCGCTTCCCATGCCGCAACCACCGCCGCAAGCTTTGGAGCATAACGTAGATTCGTTGGATCTTGAAACGCATATTTTTGATCCTTAGTCTCAGCAGAATCATCCTCAGGGAAAAAAACTTTAGGTCTCTTACCACGCAATAAAAGCCATTTCCTCAAATCATCTAAGGAAACAACAGAAGAATCTTGAACAATAGGATTCTCGTGCAAACGCTTCCCCCACAAATCGCAATGATCATACCCTTCTACCCTTAATTTTCCCTCTTTTGCTTCTCTTACTATGTCACTATAAACAGCTCGGAATAAAGCAGTTTTATTAGACGGTACTGAATACCCTCCTTCGTAAATATTACTGTCTCCAGGTCTGAGTGCGTTGGTAAATTTACATATGAGTGGATTCAAGCCCGCTATCAATAACGCTGCCTGCAGTATTGTTAGTTTTGGAGAACGTAAAAGCCATTCTAAACTTTCATCAATTTCCATATATTCCCCGCTTTTTCTACGAAACTTAACATATTTTTCAAAATGCTAAGAGCAATCTCCTTCACTACACAGAGATTATACTCCCCTCACATTGCAACTTATCACACTTTTTAATAATCCCACACCCACACCCTTCCTTGTGATACACAAAAAAATGATTTGAATTGATTTAAGATAAGAAGTTTTGAAATGAGAGAATCCTACTGAATTTTGGGCTTTCATACAAGATATCAGGCAAGTTACAAGGCGATAAATGCCCCTTCATAAAGTGTAAATTTTTATGCGTGATCAAACAATTTGATATGATAATATCTCTGTCATTTATGCACTCCCACCCTTAAACCTGCCCCTGCAATTACAGCACAAAAGATAATTCGTTACACGCTAACAAATCCACCTAAATGCAAAAGCTGTAACAACGCTAAAATGCGCGTAAATATCATAAGAATACTGTCTTACACCTCCACAAGCAGAATGAGTGGCGTAAAACTGTACAATAAAATGCCATGCCTATAATGAACCGTGCTAAAGACTGTCGCAACACTGGGAGCTAAGGTGTATGATGATGCCAGCTTGCTCTTTTATGAAGCGTAAAGATTAAGAAGACTCAATGGAGTTTATATTATTTCATGGAAATTTTGCGGCTCTACCCTTCTATACTCTTCACGGGGGCCCACCCTCGCGAAATGGGCTTTTATCCCTTGAAAAAGGTCTCTTTTAAAGAATCATTTCAAATTCTAAGAGCTGTTACAGTCTTTTGAACGCATCAAATGAATGATGATGCTAGCTTATTCCTTTCCTATATTCTCGAGCATCAATACATTAGAATGCTCCATTCAAACGCCCCTGTAGCAAAATAAAGCACATTGTCTCTTAAATTTTTTCACGTAATCATTTCTTTCATGCGCCCCTGTCGTCTCCATTTAATGAATCTCCTTATACTTTCTCAGCATCCCATCACCTTTTTTCTCAGTGCAACCTTTTTGTAATTTGTCAGTTTTTAACTTTTAGATTGACTTTCGGTTTATTTTTCTTATGTTTTAGAATTATTCTAAAGTGCAGAGGAACAGAAAATGTTGAGATCGTTTTTTTCATTTGTACAACGTAAAGCTCTGTCCTTTCGTTCAGCACAAAACGTGATACTTAAAGCGCTCAAATTAAAAGAGCAACATGCGGCGCTCTATTTAAAATATGCAAAAGCTCTAGAACCTTATTCCTCTAAGGAAGCCGCGGTTTTTACCGCTATGGGGCTTCAAGAGCTTAAAAATTATAAGCAACTTTTGTGCCTTTCTTGTCATAATCGTGCAAACACTATCGGTTCATTATGTGACAAAACTTCTCTTGTGAAAGAAAAGAGCCGCCATCCCTCCCAAAAAACAACAGCGGCAAATCACACCATAAAAAAACCTTCAAAAACGCAAAGACAAACACTTTTGACTTGGATTCAACCAGGTCTTGCAGGATTAATGGATGGCTCTGTCTCTACCCTTGCCCCCATTTTTGCCGCAGCTTTTGCCACGGGAGACACGCATCAAACTTTTTTGATAGGGCTCTCAGCTTCAATTGGTGCGGGACTTTCAATGGGTTTTACAGAAGCAGCCCATGATGACGGCAAATTATCAGGGCGTGGTTCGCCATTAAAAAGAGGTCTTGCCAGCGGCATCATGACAACATTAGGAGGACTAGGTCATACTCTTCCCTATTTGATCAACTCTTTTTATGTAGCGACAATTATTGCTTTTATCATTGTTTTTTTCGAACTAGGCGCCATCGTCTGGATTCAGAACAAATTCATGTCCACTCCCTTTTGGCGCGCCTCTTTACAGGTCATCATTGGTGGTGCTCTGGTTTTTGCCACGGGTATTCTTATCGGTAGTATCTAAAAAATCTTATCTGTAACCATAATTTAGATCTCAAATAAGCGCATGCCCCTAGGCATAAGCCATCCTTGATGATGCCATTATTGAAAAATGCCATTGATAATGTTAGGTGGTGTTGTGGAATATTTTAGGTCAGTAAGAGATGATAAGCAAGCTCTGGGGACAACCTATATCCACACACCTTTATCGACTTGGTTTTATAGATATCTTTTGTTAAAGTATCATTTTCTTCTAGACCTCATATTTTGGAAATGCCTCGATCATGTCGCACACTGAAACAAACGCCTCTCTAAACAACCATCCTGTCTCTTCTCAATCTTCACGTGCCCAGACTTTATTTGTTCAGCGTCTTGCACACGGACAAGGTTTAGAACTTCCTTGCTACGCGACAGCGGGTTCTGCGGGTCTTGATCTACGGGCAGCAATTGGAGAAGAAGAAACGCTTGTTCTTGCCCCTGGGCAGCGGGCACTTATTCCAACAGGTCTCATTTTTCATTTATCTCTTGGGTTTGAAGCACAAATACGTCCACGCTCTGGCTTAGCCTTAAAACACGGCATCACATGCCTCAACACTCCAGGAACGATTGATAGTGACTACCGTGGTGAAGTCAAAGTCCTTCTTATCAATTTAGGACAAGAAGACTTTTCAATCCAACGGGGCATGCGCATTGCCCAAACAGTCATCGCCCCCGTATCCCAAGTTAATGTTTGCGCCATTGAACCAGAGCAAAATACCCAAAGCCATAACGAGAGCCGTGGAACAGGAGGTTTTGGTTCAACGGGACACACTTAAGAAGCTCTGAAAATCGCTCCTCTCAAAATAACACATACTTATTCCAACCACTCTTTCACTTAAAACCCCTTGGGCTTTTAAAGTGCAAAAGGAGTGCGCATTTGCTTTCAAAGTTTTTTCACTAAACGCCCCTCTAAACGGGCATCCTTACTCTTCTCCTGTCTCTTCTCAATCTTCACATGCCCAGACTTTATCCGTTCAGCATCTTGCACTTGGGACAAGAAAGCTTCCTCATTACGCAACGGCTGGTTCTGCGGGTCTTGGATTTACAAGCAGCAAATTGGTAAAGAAGAAACGCTTGTTCTTGCCCCTGGGCAGCGGGCACTTATTCCAACAGGTCTCATTTTTCATTTATCACGTGGGGTTTGAAGCACGCATCCGTCCACGCTCTGGCTTAGCCTTAAAACACGGGCATCACATGCCTCAACACTCTAAGAACGATTGAGTGTGACTATCCGGAAGTGAAGTCAAACTCCTTCTTATCAATTTAGGACAAGAAGACTTTTCCATTTAAACAGGGCATGCGCATTGCCCAAACAGTCATCGCCCCCGTATCTCAAGTTAATGTTTGCGCCATTGAACCAGAGCAAAACACCCAAAGCCATAACGAGAGCCGTGGAACAGGAGGTTTTGGTTCAACGGGACACACTTAAGAAGCTCTGAAAAATCGCTCCTCTCAAAATAACACACATACTTATTCCAACCACTCTTTCACTGGAAATTCTTTGCGCTTTTAAAGTGCAGAAGGAATGCGCATTTGCTTTCAAAGTTTTTTCACTAAACGCACCTCTAAACAATCATCTCTCAATTACGTCTCGTGCGCTATACAAAACTTCATTAACACCAGATACCCCTCCCCCATAACAAAAACATTGGCATTAACCATTGAGCGTTCACACACTGCTTGTAATGTCGACAATCTATACATCATACTGGAAATTCTTTGCGCTTTTAAAGTGCAGAAGGAGTGCGCATTTGCTTTCAAAGTTTTTTCACTAAACGCTGCTCTAAACAATCATCTCTCAATTACGTCTCGTGCGCTATACAAAACTTCATTAACACCCGATCCCCCTCCCCCATAACAAAAACATTGGCATTAACCATTGAGCGTTCACACACTGCTTGTAATGTCGACAATCTATACATCATATTGATTTATAATAATAATCAATTGTCTTTCAACTTAAATGAGAGATCTCAGTACTGTAAGATTGTTTCATGGCAAGCCTATTGATATTAAATCAATCAAAAGCATGTTTCTCACATTCCAAACGTGGCTAGCATGTAGATAAAAACTGAAAAAATGCCTACAATGAATACGTATATTAACACTGTCTTGGAAAAAAATATAAATACGATAATGGTGCTCGCTTACTCTTTTATTAAGCATAAAGAGAGTGAGGTTCGATAGATTTTTTGATTATTTTACGGGGGCTTTACGGTTATACCATTTATGAACACCGCCGCAAAAAGGGCTTTAAGATGTATTAAGACACACAACAATCGCCTCTGCTGTTTTCTTGATCGCACCTCTTGCGGCAAGATGAGTAGTGCTTAATCCTAAAAAACCGATTCAATATATGAATCCCCTGCATAATATCAAACCCATGCGTATTTGGTTTAATAAATCCACGGAACCCTCATCAATTTCACTCTACGACTTTGAGTAATATGCTTTGCTTCCTGCAACAAAGGCTGTTTTTTATCACTGATCAGAGACATCGGCTGGAATATTAGCGTTTCCCGTAGTGCTCGTTGTTACGGCATCCACATGCCCCACAACGTTACCGCCCGCTCCATCGACAGCAGCGTTCGCTACCCCTGTTGTTTTATTATTGATCTCACCTCTTGAGACAAGATTGGTAGAGTTTTGCAATCCTACAAGACCGATTTTATGATATCCAGCCATGCGTATTTGATTTAATAAATCGATGACAGTACCATAATCAATTTCGCTATCCGCTTTGATTAAAATTTTTGTCTCTAAATTTTGCGTCGTTTCCCTCAACAAAGCTTCTCTCAAAGCTGCTTGTTCTACAAGATGATCACCAATGTAAAGAGAACGATCTTTTTGCAACGTAACATAAAGAGGTTCATCAGACTGAACCACTGAAGGTGCTTGAGTTATAGAAGGAAGCTGAACGGAAATGGCAGATGTTGCCAAAGGCGCTGCAACCATAAAAACAATAAGCAACACCAATACAACATCAATAAAAGGGGTCACATTGATTTCGCTTTGCAACCCACTCTCGTCTATATCCCAATCATTATTAAGGCTTGCTTTCATTTTTTATGACTTTTCTGTTGTCTTTGTCTATCAAGTTCACGGCTCAAGAGCCTTTCAAGAGCAGCAGCGATATCACCTAAATCACTACGATAACCACTCAAAGCACGCATAAGGCTATTATACATAACAACGGCGGGAATAGCCACAAAAAGCCCAACAGCCGTTGCGAATAAGGCTTCAGCAATTCCAGGCGCCACCACATCAAGTCGCGTTGTTTGAGACTGAGCAATCCCAATAAAAGAATTCATAATTCCCCAAACAGTTGCAAAAAGACCAACAAAAGGAGCAATTGCGCCAATAGTTGCAAGAACAGCGCTTCCACATGCAACACGGCGTGTAGCAGCCAGCAAGCAGCGTGACAAAAGTGAATGAACCCTTTCTTTTAAACCTTCATGAACATCACGAGCCTTAGCATCGCGAACATCGCGGGAAACATCTTCATATTGATTGCTCTCCTCATAAAAGAGAATATCTTCAATCGTTTGTGCCCTTTCCTCTGTACTGGTTTTTTCACCAGAGCTTTCGTTTATCCCTTCAGGAGCAGAAAAATGAACCTGTTGTGCAGAAAGATACACCTCTTTAAGGACTTCTTTGAGAAAAAACACACCAGCCCCTTTGCTTTCTTTCAAGCTCGCTGCCAAACGCGTAAGAGTCTGAGCATTTAGAACCAATTGAAGTTCATGACGTACTCTTCGTTTTACCAAAGTGATCTCAACAATTTTCACAAAAGCAATTGTCCAAGACATAAGAGAAGCAAGTAACAAAATAATGATAACGGCTTTCACCACCCAATCAGCAGCCATAAACATAGAAAGAGGAGAAAAATCATGCACTGTCAATACAGCAGACATATTATCTAAAGGGACTGTTTTATCTAAAGGGACTGTTTCAGATTCCATTTTTATCTCACATTCTTGTGCTCTTATCTTTATTTATGAGCTGGATCGTCACCCCGCATAGCATCACTGTTCCAAAATGCCACTACCCTTTTAACGTCACTTGTGTATTCCTCTTAAGAAAGAAAACTTGATAAATCAAGTATAGTTTTATTTC
Source organism: Bartonella sp. CL266QHHD (assembly GCF_042195355.1). Taxonomy (NCBI): domain Bacteria; kingdom Pseudomonadati; phylum Pseudomonadota; class Alphaproteobacteria; order Hyphomicrobiales; family Bartonellaceae; genus Bartonella; species Bartonella sp. CL266QHHD. Next base: position 224,788 of record NZ_JBHIOD010000018.1, on the reverse strand, counting down.
ACAAGCTCTCTCTTGTTTTAAAGAAATTACTCAAGAAATTTTTCTCTAACAATTCAACAAGTTTATCTTACCCAATCAATTTATTGCATAAATTAGGCAAAATGATAAACTTACAAGAAGTATCGCATATAATATTTTAATTTATAAGAATAATTTATCATCGTTCCTGTTAAATAAATCTCTCATATCGCAAAGTTTCTCTCATTTCAGCGGCTCTTTTAAAGCCAACAAAATATTTGCTTACATGAAACAAGCAGCAAAAATATCATAAAACTCTTGAAGAAAAGGATACGCACATCTCTAAAAACCCGTGCACTGAAGTACCTCTTCTACCCTAAAATAAAAATATACCTTACGTTTAAAAAAAGAACTATCGCAATATTTTAAACTGACCAAAAGTATCATGGGGAGCGCGTGTTGCCCCCAAATACATAGAGAGCAAAGAGCCGCAATATTATTTTCTTTTTCTTCTGCAAAAGCATAAAAATGACATTATTTCTGCCGCAAAATCACAACAACGATGTTTTTTACCTGTCACAAGCCTAAAAAATAAACCTCAACAGGCTTTTTAAAAAACTTTTATAAAAAACTGCGCCACGAGAAACTGAAGAATGGTGCTAAATTGCTGCAAAAGCATAAGACAATTCTCAACAGATGCGACCCTTTACAGACAAAGCATATCGTATAGGAAAGATTTATTTTATCAAAAACAGTTTTAAATTCGACAAAATGAAAGGAACCAAAAAAAGCTTTTGGCGTTACTCAAGCAGTGAAAATTTTCACTCCAATGCAAATGATCACTATGAACACACCAATACAAATATAATGAATCAAGAGGGAAAAATACCATGGCCCATAATAAAACAACACAGCACGATAAATCAGCCGTAGAAAAAGACCAACAAAAAGACCTACAAGGACAATTAGAAACGTTACGCACTGAAATTTCAGGGATTACCTCAACCCTAACAGATCTTGGTGCAAACAAATTTAACGCCGCCAAAGACAAAGCGGAAAAACTATATCACTCAGCGAAAGAAAGTGGTGAAGACATGATGTCTCAAGCAAAAGACAAAATCAGTGATCTTGAACAAACCATGAATCAATGCGTTCGCAAAAATCCTGGCAAAAGCGTTTTGTTTGCCGCAGGGGTTGGTTTTATTCTTTCTCAATTACTGCGTCGTTAAGCAATGCATAAGTTTATCGCGCCTCTTTTAAACCATCTTGTCGGTGGAGGGCTTAAAAGCACAGTCAAGCAAGTACGCCTTCAAGCAATTTTCTATGGGTTTATTGGCATTTCATTCTTCATGTCTTTGCTTTTTTTATGTACCATCGGTTTTATTGCGTTATGTTCTGTTATGAAGCCTCTTGCTGCCGCCAGTATCATGTTTTTAATTTGTCTTTCTCTTGCGGGATTAGGTCTTATTATCAGTCGCGTTCTCAAAACTTATCAACGCTATGACCAACAAAAAAAGACAGAAGAACAACGCCACAAACTCATGACAGATGCGACCGTTTCCAGCCTTGCAGCTCTCAGTCAACATCTCCCTTTTGCCAAATTGGGTGTTCCCATTCTCGGACTTGCAACTTATTTTTTGTGGAAAAAAGATAAAAAAGACCGCTTTTCAAAGTAAAATATGTAAAACTGTCACTCTAAATTCCCCCTCAGTGTGCTTTCTTTTATAGCAAAAGAAAGCACATTTTTTTCCTCATAGTCTCTTTAGCTTCTTCAAAAGCCTGAAAAAAAATCCCCTTCATTTTGCTAAAAATTCCATAGAACCGCTACACTCTCTTTCAGATTGCAACCCATATTTCATGAACATAACAACATAAGGCAAAACTTACATTAAAAATTCTGGTTTGATTTGAAGCAATTGGTTGTTTTTTGAAGGCAAGGTGTTTTCAGTTTTACCTTTTCTCTATTTTTTCATAAACCTTTTTTCATGACCATAGGTCACATCAGTAGTTTGCATGTGTTCAGATTTTTCTGAACACTCATGTTTGTTACAATGACTATTTTGTTTAGGGGAAGGAAACGCGCTCTCCCATAGCGCTGTAGTGAGCAACCTATATGCGTAAGCGAGCTTTAAACACAACAATTTTCCATAACGAGCGTTGTCCACCAAGGACTGTGTGGATTATAATTAACTTTTTTCTGATAAGATTTGCAGTAGAATATTGTCTTGATTTATAAATAGCGCTTGAGAGAACGCTTTATCAATTATGGTCAATGGGATTATAGCTTCCATGATCTCTTCGCCAATCTTCTGGTTGTTGAAATTGGCTCGACCATAAACCGTTTTGTGCTTTTTGAGCAGCAGATTGTAAGTTTTTATAGTCTGCTGGGGATGGAAAATGATGCTGATCTTTTGTCAACACCATCAACCCTTCAGCAAGCCCCAACCGCGCCAGATCAACCCCATCTACAAAACATTGTGCATAATGAACCTGTTGAACGACACGTGCTTGCCGACAAGTAACCTTTTTATCAATTGTTTTTGAAACAAGCCAAGCCGTAACAAAAGCACCGCAAGGCCACTTAACTCCGTTGCGTGAGGCAAATTGCCTCATTTCACAGCTTTCCACACCATATAAGCGGATATCACGGATGATCTTTTTTCTCCACCCATCATCTACAAGCGTAATCATTTTAAAGGTCACACCACTTGTAACCTGTATAGCACCGGAATAGACCGGCACATTTTCTTCATAAAATTGTGATGCGAGTTCTTCATAAAATTGTGATGCGAGTGGTTCTGGATGCAATACCACATTTTGTTGGTTTACGTCTTGTTGGTTTGCATAATCTATCAATTGTGACTTCGGATTTTGAACGGGGTTTCCAATTGTCTTTTCTGATCCTTTTAAAAAAGAAGTTTGAGTAAGTTGTTCATTATGTTGACTTAAATAAAAGTATCCTAAAATAATAATACAAATTAAGATAATATATTTAGGCGCTGATCGAAGATATTTTAAAAGTATCATTTTGAATATTGCTGTATTTTATTGTTCATTAAATAATAAAAGATTAAATATTATTAATTTATCGATAGAAAAAAATATTTTTTTCATTTATATGATTCCCGAATAATATTTTGAATATTAATTTTATAAACAACTTAAACATAAAGCGGGGAAATTTTCATGAAAAACATGAATAATTCGTTCAGTTGTGAACATACCTTACAAAAAACTATTCTATCCAACACCCAAAAGAAATGGTTAACAGCAGCATTGATGCTGTTTATTGCCTTCATGGCACTGAGTGAACCAGCATTTGCCGCAGGTGACTTCGGAAAAGTTGACGATGCGCTTAAAAAAATAATTGAAGCTTTAACAGGAAACATTGCAAAATCAATCGCAACCATTGCCGTTGCTGGTATTGGGCTTGCATGGATTGCTGGTTATGTTGAAATGCGTAAAGCTTTTTTCGTTTGTGTTGGCATCGGCATTGTTATGGGTGCATCGCAAATCGTATCAATGCTTTCCTAATTAAACTTTGCCTTTCAAAGCCATGAAAGAGCACGACAAGCTAACAGAAGATACGTTATTTCTTGCTTGCACGCGCCCTGCAATGATTGCGGGCGTGACGGTGGAAGCTATGGGATTAAATGGGATAGGAACGATGATATTGTTCATTATGGCAGGCAATATTTTTTTTCTAACCTTTGGTGTGATGCTGCATTTCATATTCAAGGAAATTCTAAAGCATGACCATAACAAATTTCGTATTCTTCTGACATGGCAAAAGACATCTATTTTTGCCAGAAATTCGAGTCTATGGGGTGGGGGAAGTATTTCTCCATTACGATTAATTCGTAATTATGAGGAATTACAATGAATAGAACAGAGCGCAAACGTGAAAAGCAGCCAGAGGCGATCATTCCTTATGTGCGCCATGTCAACAAGCACATCATTGCGCTGGATTCACGCGCTCTCATGAGCGTTATTAAACTTGAAGGCATTAACTTTGAGACAGCGGATATTATTGATCTGAATGTGCTTCACGAACAGCTCAATAATCTGTTTAAAAACATAGCGGATGAACGGATAGCGCTTTATAGCCATATTATCAGAAAGCGTGAAACTGTTTATCCGGATGGGACTTTCAGATCGACATTTGCCAAGCAATTAGATGATAAATATCGCGACCGGATGATTTCACAGGAGCTTTATCGCAATGATCTTTATCTTTCTATTTTGTGGAATCCACACGTTGATCAAACGGATAAATTAGTGGAGTTTTTCAAACGTTTAGGCAAAGCCAAGCAAGAAAAGACAGAAGTTGATGCAGAGTCCATTCGCAAGCTTGAAGATATTACAACAGATCTTATTCAAAATTTAGAGCGCTATGGTGCAAGAAGATTGAGTCTTTATGAACATGAAGGCAATATTTATTCGCAGCAAAGTGAGTTTATCCACCAATTGGTGGGAGGTCGTCGTGAACGTATCCCTCTCACATGGGGGACGATAGCTTCGACTGTTTATTCAGACCGTCTCATTTTTGGAAAAGAGATCATAGAAATACGCACCGAGGCGGCACAGCGGTTTGCGGGCATGTTTGGTTGGAAAGAATATCCAGCAAAAACCAGGGTAGGCATGGCGGATGGTTTGCTCACCCTTCCCTTTGAGTTTATTTTCACCCAATCTTTTATTTTCAAGAGCAAAAACATTGCCAAGCAGATTATGGGGCGCAAACAAAACCAAATGGTCAATGCAGGAGACCGTGCGGGCTCACAAATTATGGAACTTGATGATGCGCTTGATGATCTTGAATCCAATCGTTTTGTTTTAGGGGAGCATCATTTATCATTGGCAGTTTTTGCTGATACGCCGCAAGAGTTAGCGGATAATCTTGCCAAAGCGCGTTCTCGTCTTACAGATGGTGGGGCTGTCATTGCGCGGGAAGATTTAGGGTTAGCGGCGGCTTGGTGGGCACAATTGCCTGGCAATTATGCTTATCGCACCCGCTCTGGTGCAATAACAAGCCGCAATTATGCAGCGCTTTCTCCATTTCATTCTTTTCCGGTTGGGAAAATAGATGGCAATGTGTGGGGACCAGCGGTAGCCTTGATGAAAACCTCTGCTGGTTCACCGTTTTATTTTAACTTTCACTTTGGTGATTTAGGCAATACGTTTGTTTGTGGTCCCTCTGGTTCTGGGAAAACGGTTATTGTTAATTTTCTTTTAGCGCAACTTCAAAAGCATGATCCCAATATGGTCTTTTTTGACAAAGATCGGGGCGCAGAACTTTTTGTCAGAGCGGGTGGCGGCACTTATATGCCCTTGAAGAATGGTAGACCGACAGGCATAGCACCGCTAAAAGGCTTAGACTATAACAATCCAGCAGATAGAGTTTTTTTACGCCAATGGATTATCAAGCTTGTTTCTTCTGAAGATCAAAAGATCAGTGAATCAGAAAGACAAGATATTTCTGCTGCTGTTGACCAACTTGCCTTGTTGCCAAAAGAACAACGGACAATATCGGCCTTACAAATGTTTTTTGACACCACGCACAGGGAGGGGATAGCGGGTCGTTTAGAAAGATGGTGTAAAGGCAATGCCTTAGGGTGGGTTTTTGACAATCCTGATGACGACATTGGCATTGATGCAAAATTTATTGGTTATGACATGACGGATTTTTTAGACAATAATGAAATTCGTCCCCCCTTAATGATGTATCTTTTTCATAGGATTTTGTCTCTGATTGATGGACGTCGTATTATCATTGTCATTGATGAGTTTTGGAAAGCCTTAGAGGATGATTCCTTTAAAGCCTTTGCGCAAGACAGGCTGAAAACTATCCGTAAACAAAATGGTTTGATGTTGTTTGCAACGCAATCTCCCAAAGATGCGATCAATTCGACCATTGCCCACACCATTATAGAGCAATGCCCCACACAAATTTATTTTCCCAATCAAAAGGGCAATCATGGGGATTATGTAGAAGGTTTTAAATTATCGGACAGAGAATTTAACCTGATACAATCAGAATTAAGCCGTGAGTCACGGCGTTTTCTCATCAAACAAGGACAAAGTTCAGTTGTAGCAGAGCTAAATTTACGCGGCTTTGATGATGAAATAGCCATTTTAAGTGGCACCACCAAGAATATTGAACTCCTAGAGACCATTATGGATGAAGTTGGACAATCTCCAGAAAAATGGCTTCCTATTTTTCAAGAAAGGTCAAAGCAATGAAAAAACTTTTATTGGCAACAGCTCTTTGCGCAATTTCTTTTGGTTTAACAACCAATTCATTTGGTTTTGGCGGTATTGTATTTGATCCCAAGGCTTTTGGACAAATGATTAAACAAGTTCAACAAGGCCAACAACAGCTTAACAAGTTGCAAGAACAAATTCAACAAGGTGCACAACAGCTTGACCAATTAAAGAGCCAACTCGATCAAGCGAAACAATTATATAACTCCCTAAATGTCAAGCCTGACATTTCGGGATTGAAAGAGATGTTTAACAAGCAAGGGAGCAGTGGCGCCCTTCCTTCTGACTTTAACCACTTTCAACAATCGATGGGCAGCGGCGGCGGTGGCGGTGGCGGCGGCGGCGGCAGCAAAAACACGCAAAAATGGCAAGAAGAACTTAAATACAAAGAGCCCGCGGGGGGCGCAGACTCAAAAGAGGCAGTAGATGCTTTTTACGCACAAGAAGTGAAAAAAGCTGAACAGCGCGTAGTAGGAGAAGCGGCAAAAGGCCAGGACGTCTACGAAGAAGCCAGTGAAACACAAAAAAACATTACCAAGCTCCTTGACGAACTTGGAAGTACTAAAGATGCGGGTAAAATTCAAGGCATTCAAGCACAATTATCAGCGGTACAAGCAGACCTCCAAGCAAAAATACTCCAAATGCAAGCCGCCATGATGATTCAACAAGCAGAAGAAAAAGCTGCAAAACAACGTGAAATGGAAGAATTTAAAGCGCGATACAAAGCTTTAGCCAAAACACTGCGTGGTCAATAAACGGGAGAAAAGAGGGGCTTGAATATGAACAAGATCATCATAACAACATTGCTACTTTGCACAGGGCTCATCACCACTGGATGTGAAAAAACCCATAGCGTAGAAGAATTTAAGAAAGATCACAAATTATACGAAAAATGGAAAATGAAATGTATGACATCAGGGGATCTCGATTCGCAAAATTGTAAAAACGCAGAGCAAGCTTATCGTGAGAGTCTTCCAACATGGGGATGGGGGAGAACTGGCTCAACAAATGACGATAAACAAGAATCTGAAAAGAAACAGGACAGTCATTAATCATGAACAAGATCATCATAACAACATTGCTGCTTTGCACAGGGCTCATCACAGCTGGATGTGAAAAAACCTATAGCGTCGCAGAATTTAAAAAAGATAAAAAATTGATGGAAGAGTGGAATGCTAAATGTGGATTCGCAGGAACTGCAAAAAATTGTGAAAACTTAAGATTAGCACAACTTGAACTTCAAAAAGAATATGACGCAAAAGCTGAAGAAAGAAGCCGGAAAGCGGCAGAGAGCTTCAACAAAGCGATGGATGAACTTATGGCTAAACAAAAAGCTGAACATGAAAAATGGAAAGCTGAACAAAAAGCAAAAGAACAAGCCGAACGAGAAGCAAAAGAGCGCGCTAAAGCTAAACAACAGGACAATAAATAATGAATAAAGTTCTCATAACAACATTGCTACTTTGCACAGGGCTCATCACAGCTGGTTGTGAAAAAACCTACAGCGTAGAAGAATTTAAAAAAAATAAAAAACTGATGGAAGAAGTATTAGTGAAATGTTTGACGTCAGGGGATTTGAATTCGAAAAATTGTAAAAATGCAGAGCAAGCTGAATTTGAAACCCGTAAAAATTGGAGAGGCTTTGGCTCGACAAATGACGATAAACAAGAATCTGAAAAGAAACAGGACAATAAATCATGAATAAAGTTCTCGTAACAACATTGCTACTTTGCACAGGGCTCATCACGGCTGGCTGTGAAAAAACCTACAGCGTAGAAGAATTTAAAAAAAATGAAAAATTGATGGAAGAATGGGGAGCAAGATGTGGATGGTCAGGAACTTCAAAAAATTGTGAAAACCTAAGAGTAGCAGCTTTAGAACTTGAAAAGGAACGTCGGAAAAAAGCTGAAGAACATAATCGCAAACTAGATGAAGAATTTAAAGCTAAACAAAAAGCTTGGATTGAAAAAATGAGAGCTGAGAATGAAAAATTTAAAGCTGAACAAGAAGCAAAAGAACAAGCCGAAAGAGAAGCAGAAGAGCGCGCTAAAGCCGAACAAGAAGCAAAAGAACGAGCTGAACAACAACAAAATAACAATTAAATTATAAAATACACAACAAATAGCGGAGCATCTCAATGGCAATAGTAACCAAAGGCGTATTTACTTGGATAGATAATACTGTAATGCATTCCCTTACAAAAATAATGGATAGCACCATTACACATCGCTATTGCGCTTTAGCTGCTCAACTTAAAGAACCTTACAGACTATACAATAGATTTATGGCAAGATTATGTCGCTGCCCTAGATTTATCATCACTGGTTATAAAAAACCAGAACATAGCATAATTTAAAAATTGTGCTCAAACCTTGTAAAACTGAAAGGAAAAAGGGGAAATATCTATGAATAAAGTTCTCATAACAACATTGCTACTTTGCACAGGGCTCATCACCGCTGGATGTGAAAAAACCCATAGCGTCGCAGAATTTAAAAAAGATGAAAAATTACGCCTAGAGTGGGATGCTAAATGTGGATTTGCAGGAACTTCAAAAAATTGTGAAAACATGCGGTTAGCATTTTTAGAACTTCAGAAAGAACGTCAGGCACAAGATGAAGAAAGCGATCGTAAAACAATAGAGCGCTTCAACAAAGAGATCGAGGAACTTGTAGCCAAAAAAAAAGCTAAAAATGAAAAAAGAAGAGCTGAAGAAAAAGCAAAAGAACAAGCCGAACGAGAAGCAGAAGAGCGCGCTAAAGCTAAACAACAACAGGACAATAAATAATGAATAAAGTTCTCGTAACAACATTGCTACTTTGCACAGGGATGATCACGGCTGGTTGCGAAAAAACCTATAGCGTCGCAGAATTTAAAAAAGATAAAAATTTACGCTTAGAGTGGGATGCTAGATGTGGATTTGCAGGAACTTCAAAAAATTGTGAAAACATGCGGTTAGCATTTTTAGAACTTCAGAAAGAATATGAAGCAAAAGAAGCAGAAAGAAGTCGTAAAATTGCAGAAGAAAATCGCAAAAGATATGAAGAATTTATGGCGAAACAAAAAGCCAGACTTGAAAAAAGGGAGGCTGAGACTCAAAAAATACTCGAAAAACAAAGAGCGGAAACACGCGCTGAAGAAGAACGAAGAGCAAAAGAGCGCGCGGCAGAAGAACAACAAAATAACCATTAAGACATAATGAAGAGCGGAGCATCTCAATGGCAGTAGAAAGCAAAGGCATATTCACTAAGATAGACAATATGTTGATGAATCCCATTACAAAAACAATGGATAACATCTATTGCGCTTTAGCTGCTCAACTTAAAGAACCTTACAGACTATACAATAGATTTATGGCAACATTATGTCTGTGCTCTAGATTTATCATCACTGGTTATAAAAACCGATAACACAAGCAGAATTTAAAGATTGTGCTCAAACCTTGTAAAACTGAAAGGAAAAAGGGGAAATATCGATGAATAAAGTTCTCATAACAACATTGCTACTTGGCACTGGAATTATCGCTGCTGGCTGTGAAAAAACCTATAGTGTAGCAGAATTTAAAAAAGATAAAAAATTATTTGAAGAATGGGCTGTGAGATGTGGATGGTCAGGAACTTCAAAAAATTGTGAAAATGTAAGAGTAGCCGATCACGAACTTGCGGCAGAACGCAGGAAAAAGGCTGAAGAAGAAAACCGTAAACGTAGAGAAGAATGGGAAAAAAAGCAAAAAGAAGAAGAAGCTAAAAGAAAAGCTGAACATGAAAAATGGAGAGCTAAAGAAAAAAGCGAAAACAATTTCGATCCATAAAAATTATTATAACAATCAGAAATAAAAGTATTTAACAAGATTATGCAAATCAACTTCGCGGTCATTAAAAGTTAAAGAGGGACTTAATCATGAATAAAGTTCTCATAACAACATTGCTACTTTGCACTGGGCTCATCACAGCTGGATGTGAAAAAACCTACAGCGTAGAAGAATTTAAAAAAAATGAAAGCTTAATAAGAGAGTTTCAATGGAAGTGTGGAGCTTCTGATAATTCGAAAAATTGTCAAAATGTGCGACAAGCCGCGAAGGAACTTGATGAAGAACATTCTAAGAGAGCGTTAGAAAATTATAATAAAGCTCTAGAGAAAATAAATAAAAGGCGAGAAGAACGAGAAGCAGAAGAGCGCGCTAAACAACAACAGGACAATAAATAATGAATAAAGTTCTCATAACAACATTGCTACTTGGCACTGGAATTATCGCTGCTGGATGTGAAAAAACTCACAGTGTAGCAGAATTTAAAAAAGATGAAAAATTACGCTTAGAGTGGGATGCTAAATGTGGATTCGCAGGAACTTCAAAAAATTGTGAAAACATGCGGTTAGCATTTTTAGAACTTGAGAAAGAACGTCAGGCACAAGCTGAAGAAAGAAGCCGGAAAGAGGCAGAGCACTTTAAAAAAGAGATGGATGAACTTCTGGCTAAACGAAAAGCTGAGTATAATAAATGGAAAGCTGATTTTGAAAAAAGACAAGCTGAAGAAAAAGCAAAAGAGCGCGCGGCAAAAGAACAAAATAACCATTAAGACATAATGAAGAGCGGAGCATCTCAATGGCAATAGTAACCAAAGGTGTATTTACTTGGATAGATAATACTGTAATGCATTCCCTTACAAAGACAATGGATAGCACCATTACACATCGCTATTGCGCTTTAGCTGCTCAACTTAAAGAGCTTTATGCACTTTATAATATATTTATGGCAACATTATGTCTCTGCCCTAGATTTATCATCACTGGTTATAAAAACCGATAACACAAGCAGAATTTAAAGATTGTGCTCAAAACTTGTAAAACTGAAAGGAAAAAGGGGAATATCTATGAATAAAGTTCTCATAACAACATTGCTATTTTGCACTGGAATTATCGCTGCTGGATGTGAAAAAACCTATAGCGTTGCAGAATTTAAAAAAGATAAAAATTTACGCTTCGAGTGGGATGCGAAATGTGGATTCGCAGGAACTGCCAAAAATTGTGAAAACCTAAGATTAGCACAACTTGAACTTCAAAAGGAATATGAAGCCAAAGCTGAAGAAAGAAGCCGGAAAGCGGCAGAGCGCTTCAACAAAGCGATGGATGAACTTATGGACCAACAAAAAGCTGAACATGAAAAATGGAAAGCTGATTTTGAAAAAAGAAAAGCTGATTTTGAAAAAAGACAAGCCGAAGAAAAAGCAAAAGAACAAGCCGAACGAGAAGCAGAAGAGCGTGCTAAAGCTAAACAACAACAGGATAATAATTGAATCAGAAATGATCATATTTGCAGACATTAAATAAAACGGACGTGCAATGGCATTTGAAAATGTAACTGTATTTACTCGGATGGATAGTTTTGTAATAAAGGCTCTTGAAGATGTAATGAATAAAACTATTAATAATCTCTCATTAAGTTTAAGTGCTCCGCTTAAAGCATCTTGTACAATCTACATTATATTTATGGGATACAATATCATCTACGGGCGTTCTTCCATGCCCTTATGGGAATTTATAGCGACAGCTTTCAAACTCGGTATCATTGTTACACTCGCCACTAATGCTGCTCTTTATAATGCGTGGGTCAGGGATATATTTTTCAATGATCTGCCGAATGCCATTGCAAATGTCACACAAGGTGCAGCACACTCGGATCAAAATGTATGGGACAATCTGCTAAGACAAGCAGGTGCACACGTTTTTGACGCATCAGAGCAGTACACAGGATGGACCGAAACGGGTAAGTTTCTTGCGACATGGCTTGCTGGTTTTGGCTGTTTAGTGGATGCCATTATAGTTTCTGCAGTTGGTTTTATCGTCTCAATGTTTGCTAAACTTGGTTTATTTCTTGTCCTATCGATAGGACCACTTTTTATAAGCCTTGGTCTGTTTTCCCCAACAAGGCGTTTTACAGAAGCATGGTTAGGACAAGTTGCAAACTTCATCATTTTGCAGGTATTAATCGTGTTGCTTGGCGGTATGTATGTCAATCTTGCAATGCAAATCTTCTCAGTAAATCTTGAAGATATAATGCTTTCCTTAATTAATTTCTCAGCTGTTGGCTTTTGTGGTATTTACCTTTTCATCAAATTACCTGATATAGCATCAGCTTTAGCCTCGGGCGGTGCTTCTCTCACAAGTGCAATAACTGGAACGCAACGCGCTGGGAAAGAAGCTTTTCGCGCTGCTAAATTTGCAGGCAACACAATAATGAAGGGTGTTAAAAAATTAGCATCACTATTAGCAAAGGCCTAAGTTCAAATGCGGAAATTTAAAAAAATTGGGATTATCTTACCATTTCTCTTTCTCAGTGGCTGTGTGTCTTCACCAAACACACTGAAGTCACTCCCAAAATGTGATGGATATTCTAAACGTCCACTCAACAGATCAATGTGGAATTGGGAAGGGAAAAAACCCACGCCCACACCCATTATCATCAGTAACAACACCCCTTCACCCCTAAAAGAAGGGAAGCTGGAAATGCTTCTGGCACAAAAATTAACGGATGAAGAAATCAAATCTTACAAAAATTGCGGGCAAAAAGCATGAAAGAAAAAGATATAGAACAATACATCGCTGAAGCGCGCTCGTTCGATCAAGATCGCATGCTCGCCTCACGCCGCACCACCCGCGTCTCGCTTGCCATTGCCGGCATCGCGGTTGCTCTTGCAATACTGTCTTCTCTCGCGGTCATCACCCTCACACCCCTTAAAACCGTGGAACCTTTTGTCATCCGTGTAGACAATTCAACCGGCATCACCGAAGTTGTGGAAGCCTTAAAAGAAGGTCCCACCAATGTCGATGAAGCAATCACACGCTACTTTGCTGCAAAATATGTCCGCTCCCGTGAAGGCTTCACCACAGAAGAAACACAACACAACTTCCAAACCGTCTCCCTCCTCTCTTCTTCTGAAGAACAGGAAAGATTTGCCAGCTGGTATGGAGCAAGAAATCCCCAAAGTCCTCAAATTCTCTATAAACACGCCGCCGTTACAATAACAATAAAATCAATCTCCTTTATCAATGACGATGTCGCCCAAGTGCGTTACTACAGAACCATTCACGACAACGACAACAACAAAGAATTCATCACCCACTGGGTTGCAACACTTACCTTTGAATATATCAATGCCCCTATCTCTGTCCAAAACCGTTTGATAAATCCTCTAGGGTTTATTGTTAGTGAATATAGAACCGATCCGGAAGTGGTCAACTGATCATGACAAAAAAAATTCTTTTTTTCATTCTTAACATCGCTATTACCCTTTCTTTAACGCCTAGCCATGCCAGTATTTTTCCCACCCGTGCGCCAAGCGATAGCCGCATTCGCTTTATCAACTATGATGCCTATAATGTCACAAAAATTATTGGCTCCATACGCTCATCGGTACAAATAGAATTTTCTCCCAATGAAGAAATTGCCCATGTAGCAATTGGCAACAGCGTTGCATGGGAAGTCGCCCCCGCTGGCAATATTCTTTTCCTCAAAGCGCGGGAAGTCCAACCCATTACCAATCTCCAAGTCGTCACAACAAAGCTTGATGGCTCAAAGCGCTCCTATCAATTTGAACTCATGGTCAAAGATGGAGAAATTTCATCTGGACAAGAAACATATTTCCTTGTGAAATTTCGCTACCCACAAGAAGAAGCAGAACAAAGAAGACTCGCAGCCCTTATGCGACAAGAAAAACAACAAGCCCAGCGTATCGATAATGTCTTCAACGCTTCTGAAACCTACGGACCTCGCAATTGGGCTTACACCGCTCAAGGCTCTATCACTCTCGAACCCTCCTCTGTTTATGACAATGGCAAAACAACAACATTTACATTTCCAGACAACCAAGAAATCCCTGCCATTTACATTGTCAGCAATGACGGTACAGAATCGCTGGTTCCCAAAACCACAAGAGGCAACATGGTGATTGTCCATGCCATTAGCGCACGCTTCACCCTAAGACATGGAAAAAACGTCCTATGCGTCTTTAACGAAGCCTATCAACCAAAAGGCACAAATCCAAATACCGGAACAACCTCACCATCTGTTGAACGTAAAATTGCATCAGATCTTTAAATAAGCGGGAATTGAAGGGGACAACACATGAGTGATAAATCAATCATCGAAGATCGCGGATCTATTGGGGATGGCAAAAACAATAGCGCCAAAAGCGCTGGCAAAAAAATAGTTGTCGCAATAGCCTGTATAGGAATCTGCGGCTATGTGCTCTGGAACATCTTATCCTCCCCCACAGAACAAAAAGACACCGCAAAAGCTCATAAAAAACAAGAAAAAAGCTTTCACAATTCCCTCGCCCCTTTAGAGCTCGCGCCCTCTGACCCGCGTGCCAACATAGCGCCAATAACCTTACCACCCCCACAACCACTCGCACAAGAACCCAAAAAAGATGACCCACTACTTGATGCCGCAAGACGTGCCCCTGTTCTCGCTTTTGCCAAAGGCTCTAAATCTCAATTAAAAGACATCGTCAACACGACTCTCAACCCCTTTGAAAAATTCCATGCCCTTGAAAATCTCGCGAATGCGCAAAATTCTCCTGCCCTTCAAGACACACAAAATTTTGCAACCCTATTAAAGCCTACCAAAACAGAAGAAGCAAAAGCAAAAGCAAAACTCATCGGCAATAGAAACTTTATCATCGCCATGGGAACCTCTATTCCCTGTATCTTAGAAACCGCATTAAACAGTGAGCAACCAGGCTTTGCAAGCTGCATCATCAACCGTGATATCCTCTCTGACAATGGGCGCGTTGTTTTGCTTGATAAAGGAACCCAAGTGATTGGCGAATACCGCGGAGGGATAAAACAAGGTCAATCTCGCCTCTTTGTACTCTGGACAAGAGCAAAAACCCCAACCGGTGTCATCATCGACCTTGCCTCACCCGCAACCGACAGTTTAGGCAGAGCCGGTTTTGATGGCAACATCAACACCCATTGGTGGGAACGCTTTGGCTCTTCCCTTTTACTCACCGTTATTGATGGTGCCACAACAGTTTTAACAAATAAAATAGTAGGCAATTCCAATAAAGAAGGTTCAAACAACTCTGGAGGCGGCGGTTTTGAAGGCGCAAACAACACTGGAAAAGATGCCGCCAGTATTGCTCTTGAAAATCAAATCAACATCCCTCCTACCTTAGAAAAATTTCAAGGCGAACTGGTCAACATTTTCGTAGCAAAAGATCTCGATTTTTCCTCTGTCTATAAACTAGTCGTAAAGAGCAAAAGAAACCGCTCTACTCCCAGCTATTCCTTTTTTCATTAAGCCAATAAAGTCACATTATGCCATCAGCAAAAAATGCAGAACGCGCCTCCATCGTCTTAACAAAATTAAAGATCTTAGATGATTTCCTCAATGATGAGAATTTATTTGAAATTGTTATCAATCGCCCTGGCGAAGTAATCGTTGAGGGTCCCAATGGTTGGCAAACCCACATCTTAAAAGAACTAACCTACAGCGAACTAGAAGGGATTGCAAAAGTTGTTGCTGCCTACACAACACAAAAAATCAGTGTAGAAAACCCCGTTCTCTCCGCAACACTGCCAAACAACGAACGCATACAAATTGTTATGCCTCCAGCAGTTGCAGCCAATACCATTAGCATGACCATTCGTAAACCTTCATCACGCACTTTTTCTCTTGAAAGTTTACATGAAAACAATCTTTTTTCTGTTGCCCAAAACACCAGTTTCACACCCACGCAACAAATGACAGAACGGTTATCCGAACTCTCTGATACAGACAAAGAGCTAACAGATCTCTTTATCGCGAAAGATTTTTGCACCTTTTTAGAAAGAGCCGTTATTACACAACAAAATATCTTAATATCGGGCAAAACCGGTTCTGGTAAAACAACCCTCTCCAAAGCTTTGATTGCAAAAATCCCTGACTATGAACGAATTCTCACCATTGAAGACACACCAGAACTTGTCGTTCCGCACGCCAACAAAGTGCAGCTCTTTTATTCAAAAGATAACCAAGGCTTAGCAAAAGCAGGCGCAAAAGAACTGCTTGAATCAGGCTTACGCATGCGCCCCGACAGAATCCTTCTACAAGAGCTGCGTGATGGTACAGCCTTTTACTATATCCGTAATGTCAATTCTGGTCACCCCGGCTCCATTACCACCGTCCACGCCTCAACAGCCCTTGCAGCCTTTGAACAAATGACCCTTTTAGTCAAAGAAAGTGACGGTGGTGGTAATTTAGCACGCGATGATATCCGCGGCTTATTAATCTCGATGATAGATGTCATCATCCAATGCAAACGCCTCGAAGGAAAATTTCGTGTAACAGAAATCTATTACGACCCCTTCAAACGCCGTGATGCTTTTTAAAAAAAACGCTACCCCTCACACCCTTTTTTATAAGCAAAAACTATACCAATAGAGCTTTCTTAAAAACACGATTAATCGCTTCAAGTTCAGTGTTAATAATCGAAAACAACAAGTAAAAAGAAGTAAAAATATCATCCCCATTCCCAATCACGAATGCGCCCCACAGGAAAACCAAAACGTGCCGAAAATGATATCTATAACCCTATATTTTTTCTGATTTTTTTTGACATCAACATTTGCAGGAATATAGATACCAAATTTAGTATCCGCTTCACCTCTAGCTTCAGACAAGAGCTTCACGAGCACCTTGTAATATACGAGATCCTGCTTTATGTGCCTTATCCATTATTATTCTTTTCGATATTCATCAAGGCGCAATATAAAAATTTTCTTCAACGCATTCCTCTCTGATTTTATCAAATTACCTCAAGATGATTGACTGTAAATATCTTCGATCAACACCGGAATATTTTAACCACCAAAAAAGGGTATAACCTTATATCCCCCACTTTTACTCTTATGCTTTTAAACCTAACTTTCCTTGGCTTTCTCTTAACCCTTGCATAAGACCACCAGCATCTGAATGAGTAGCAATAAAAGAAACAATATCAAATAATTATTCAAGCGATATGCCTTCTTCTTTCACAGAAATTCAATAAGCTGCCATTTCAATCACGGTTTGCATACATCATTCAATATACGGAAACACCCATAACGATAATGATGTAAATGAAAAGCTAATTTGAAGTGAATGATCAGAAATATCAAATATCCAAATGAAAAAACAAATCTTACCTATCTTCAGCAATACATATCTCTTAACCCTTGTCACTTTTCTCGAAAGTTTTAAGCGTTTTCGCATTAGAAATAGACATATCAAACGGCAATCCTTTTTCATGAACAACTTTTGTCAAAGCAATACGGATGAAATCAGACACCGTAAGTCCTAAACTTGCTAATATTTCACCGGATTTTTTTTAACGCCCTATCTATGCAGGCACGTACAACATCTTTTGTCACACCCATATTAAACACCTCCTTTGATTACCTCTCTTTTACCGTATGGCTTAATCGAGTTATGAAAATAAGATTTTATTCCTTGTCTTATCCGCGTTACATCTTTTGACCTTGTACGCTCATACGCATGATTTAGCTCTTGTATACGTCTCTGTTGCAAAAACTTAACTGCCATTTGAAACTCTTTTATGCAATCTTGATCATGAGACTGTTGTTAAAAAATTGCTTTTGATAAATCATAATTTGTTTGCATAGCAAGCCAAGCACGTGCTGTGCTTACACCAGACATTTCAAGCCTAATAGCAAGATTAGCACTCATAGCGGCTTTTCCATTTAAAACTCTAGAAAGTGCTACACGAGATATACCAAGCTACTCTGCTGCTTCATTAACGGATAAACCAAGCTCTTTGATCACATCTTCTCACAATAATTCACCGAGATGTGAAGGATTCTTCATCATTGTTTAGATCTGCTTTTTGATGATAATCCAGATAATCAACCATTTCGACATCTATGCTATCAAAGCGAAATATTACGCGACAATTTCCATTTACAGTAATTGACTAATAATCCTTGAAATCACCTTTTAGCAGATGTAATCAAAAGGACGGATAACTCAAAATCTTTTGGCGATACATCTCCTTCAAGAGCACTTAGAATACGCTTTAATTTTTGAGCATGGGCGGTTCTAATCCCTTCAGTCGTACCAGTATTATAGAAGGCTTCAATCCTTTTATGTTTAAATCCTAAAATCATAAATGAATATAGAGTGTCCCCCTCCAAGATCCAAAAAATGTTCATTATTTTTACATCACACGGCTTTTTTTACTTTATAAACATTAGAACTGTCGTGAAAAAATTGCTTATTCTCATCTCTTTCTCATTATTCTACTAATTATTGGAAAAGTATAAGTTCATAATTAGGAGGAGCTAAACGTAATAGGAGCGTATCATATCTCCAATTGGCAGCGGCACTTAGAAACATCAAGATGATATAACCACAATGACCATTGCTGTTTGATGTTCATGGGGCGCTGCACCCGCTGTATGTCCAGTAAAAAGAATGAATAACACTAATAAACTCCCCCCCTACAAACTCTGTTAAACTAATAACCGGTTTACGAATAAGTAAAAGAAAAAGGAAAATCAAAAAAAGGCATATTTTTCATATCTTACGAACTATAGAGAAATCTATACGCATTGTAGTTATTAGAATTAGACTTTTCCCTTTTTTATTTAATTTGTTCGTAGATAGAGTATCCATTACCGTTATTACATCACTAACAGAGTTAATAATCATACCTTTTGTAATTGCCAAAATCCCGCATTAAAATCAGACCTTTATTCAAAGATGATCTGATAATTTTCTCAAAAAAATCAAGATTCCTCAAGTGCAGTCCCCATGCGTACATCATGATGAATAATAACATCCATCAACTCTGTCACGACAGTATCCAATACTTCTCGTGCATCGCCTTCAGCCATAAGGCGGATAACCGGCTCAGTTCCAGAAGCACGGATCACCAGCCGTGCCTCTTTTCCCAACCGCTTCTCTGCTTGATCAATGGCCGTTTTGACTGGATTTTTTTTCAGGACATTTTTATTTTTAATCGTTACATTTTTTAAAATTTGCGGTACAGGTTCAAACCGTTTACACAATTGGCTCATAGGGCTTTGACTTTCCTTCATACAGGCTAAAATCTGCAATGCAGCCACCAAGCCATCACCCGTTGTACCAAAATCACTGAGCACGATATGGCCAGAAGCCTCACCACCAACATTATATCCCTTTTGGCGCATGGCATCGACAACATAACGATCTCCAACTTTTGTCCTTACAAGGTGCAACCCTTTGCTATTCAAGAAACGTTCCAGTCCAAGATTTGACATAATCGTTGTGACAACACCATTACACCGTAATCGTCCCATTTTATGCCAATTTTCAGCAATTACAGCAATTAACTGATCTCCATCAACCGTTTGTGCTTTTTCATCAACAATGAGAACACGATCTCCATCTCCATCAAGAGCAATCCCCACATCAGCACGCACTTCATGCACTTTTCGTTTTAAAGAGCTTAAATCGGTTGATCCACATTTTTGATTAATATTGGTCCCATTGGGTTCATCATGAATAGCAAAAACCTCAGCCCCCAATTCCCATAAAGCACGGGGAGCCGCTTTATAAGCAGCCCCATTGGCACAATCCACAACAATACGCACAGTATCTAAGCGAACATCACGCGGCAAAGTTCGTTTGGCATATTCAATATAACGATAAATATCCCCCTCAACCCGTTTTGCATAACCAATTTCGGCAGAACTTGCTAAAGATTTTGAAAGATCTGTATCGATCAATTGTTCAATTTTGGCTTCCATATCATCTGAAAGTTTAAAACCATCAGGACCAAAAAGTTTAATTCCATTATCATAGAACGGATTATGAGAAGCAGAAATCATCACTCCAAGATCCGCTCGCAAAGAGCGGCAAAGCATTGCAACAGCAGGGGTTGGCACTGGACCCAATAAAAAAGCTTCCATCCCCGCAGCAGTCAATCCTGAAACCAAAGCGTTTTCCAACATATAACCAGATAATCGTGTATCCTTGCCAATCACCACACGATGAGATTGATGTTGTGAGCGAAATAAAACCCCTACAGCCATCCCTACCTTCATGGCAAAATCGGGTGTCATAGGAAATGAATTGGCTTTCCCCCGAATTCCATCTGTACCAAAATATTTTTGCACCATGCCTCTTTCCTTTAATATATAATTCTTCCCTTGGCTTTTCCTTAAACCCCTAACAAGCCCCCTTGGTACAATAGTCCCCCCGCTCCCCGTATAAAATCAGATCATTGATCTAAACTTTCATGCATTTAAACAATCAAGCCCCCTATTCACCATCTACACATCTAAACCACTCTCAAGCAATTATGTTTACACCCTTCCACATAAAAGCAATATTATCTCCTCAAAATGCTCTATACACCCCTTTAATACAACCAACGGATAATCTCACACACTTGCTAAATCCGTAAAGAAACCCAGCACCAAACCTCATACCCTACAAAATCAGCAAGGAAATCTATCGCCTAACCTCACAACCCTACCACATTAGAAAAGCAACAGTCCACCTCGCCTTGTAGCATGCTAAAGCCGTCATAATACAACGGCTTTGCTTAATTTTTTGCTTCCATATTTTTGCAAATATTATAAGAAAGGCGCAAACAAAACTTGCGCCTTTCTCAAAAAAATTAGAAGTTTTCCTAAAACATCGTCACTCAAGCGGTATTAAATAATTCTTATTTTTCTTTATCATCTCCCGCAGTATTGGACTTCTTTTCAGCATTACTTTTAGAGCGGTTGACTGATTTTGTAGTACCTTTTGTGCTTTGTGCTTTTTTCTCAGTCTCATCCGATTGCACTTCTTTAGACTGAGCCTCCTTAAGCGCAACATTACTGGATTTTGCTGTTTTTTTCCCAACAGCTGCCTCTGCTTTGTCTGCCTCGCCTTTATCGGTCTCTACTTTATGAGGCGCTGTTTTAGAGACTGCTTCAGCGTTTTTTTCATCCACCACTGTTGTCTCTGTCTTCATTTTTCCAGTTTTTGGAACAGAAGACCCCCGTGGCGCAGCACCCTCATCTTTCTGTGTGCGTGAAGGAGGCTTTCCTGCAATAACTTCGTTAATTTCAGCTCCCGTTAAAGTCTCATATTCCAACAAACCTTGTGCCAAAGCAAACCATTCTTTTCTTTTTGTTTTCAAAATGTTTGTCGCATTTTTATAGGCATCATCAATAAGCTTACGCACTTCCATATCAATCATGCGTGCTGTTTCTTCAGAGACATTTTGTGTTCGCGCAACAGAATGACCCAAAAAGACTTCATCTTGGTTATCGCCATAAGCTACATTTCCAAGCAGATCAGAAAATCCCCACCGTGTGATCATTGCACGTGCTAATTTCGTTGCTTGCTCAATATCAGAAGAAGCACCGGAGGTGATATTTTCCTTTCCAAACTTTAATTCTTCAGCCACACGTCCACCCATCATAATAGCCAAACGAGAAATCATCCACCGATAACTCATAGAATAGCGATCGCCTTCAGGCAATTGCATCACCATTCCCAATGCTCTTCCCCTTGGAACGATTGTTGCTTTGTGGACAGGATCAGCAACCGGCACATTAAGAGCCACAATAGCATGTCCTGCTTCGTGATAAGCAGTGAGTTCTTTTTCCTCTTGTGTCATAGCGGTTGAACGACGTTCAGCCCCCATCATCACCTTATCTTTGGCATCTTCGAATTCTTGCATCGTGACAACTCTTTTATTACGGCTCGCAGCCATAAGAGCAGCTTCATTGACCAGATTCATCAGGTCCGCACCGGAAAATCCTGGTGTTCCCCTTGCCAAAATTTTCAAATCAACGTTAGGCGCTAAAGGCACGTTGCGCACATGCACTTTCAAGATTTGCTCACGCCCAGAAACATCAGGGTTTGGCACAACAACTTGCCGATCAAAACGCCCTGGTCTCAATAAAGCAGGATCAAGGACATCAGGACGGTTTGTTGCGGCAATAAGAATAATACTTTCATTGGGCTCAAATCCATCCATTTCGACAAGCAACTGGTTTAAGGTCTGTTCACGTTCATCGTTTCCACCGCCAAGACCAGCCCCCCGATGGCGTCCAACAGCATCAATTTCATCGATAAAGATAATACAAGGTGCATTTTTTTTAGCCTGTTCGAACATATCGCGCACACGGCTTGCCCCAACACCAACAAACATTTCAACAAAATCAGACCCTGAAATGGTAAAGAATGGCACATTGGCTTCACCTGCCACAGAACGTGCTAGCAAAGTTTTACCGGTTCCTGGAGGACCAACAAGCAAAACACCGCGTGGGATACGCCCCCCTAAGCGTTGAAATTTTTGTGGTTCGCGTAAAAATTCAACAATTTCTTGAAGATCTTGCTTTGCTTCTTCAACGCCAGCAACATCTTTAAAGGTAATACGTCCTTGCGCTTCATTAAGCAATCTTGCTTTCGATTTCCCAAATCCCATTGCACCACGTGATCCATTTTGCATTTGCCGCATAAAAAAGACCCACGCCCCCACGATAATAATAACAGGTAATAAGGAAAAGAGGAGATTGAGGAAAATGCTATTTCCAGAGCTTTCAGGAATAGCTTTAACATTGACGTTTTTGCTTTCCAACTTTTGTATCAAACCTGGATCGCGAGGAGCATAGGTTGAAATAGCTCTATGTTCAATGGTTTTCCCTGTTAATTTTTGACCTTGAATGGTCACAGATTTCAACTCATTATTCTCAACTTTTTGCAAAAATTCAGAATAGGAGACTTCTCCACCACCAGAACGTTGGCTATCTCCATTAAAGAGAGAAAACGACACAATCAAAATCAAGGCAATAACTCCCCAAATAAGGAGAGAGCGGTAATTGGAATTCATATTCAGCCCACTTAATCAAATATAGATTTCAAACAGTTCCCCTTAACATATAACCTTGTCAGCCCCTTGCCAAGGGATGAGAAGCTGTTTATTTTCTTTTAGAGTAATTTTCCTTTATCTTTTCACCTCAATATTAAAAAAAGGTTCCACAACATTCACCAAGGCAGCATCTTCTCGTGAGGAAAGCCAATCGAAAGGTGCCATAATCCGCTTGACGATAACATGTTTATGAATAACTGCTTGAGAAATCAACTCTGGAATATCATACCCTTTATGATTTGAGATCATCAGCAGCGATTGTAAAGAGGGAAAATGAGGCTTTTCAAGCTCAAAATCGCTATTTTTTAATAAAAATTTCAGCTGTTCTAAATTTGCGGCTCCAACCTTTATAGCCTCATATCCATGATTTGTGATATGATAGCGCCCATCCCATATAAAAGTTTTATCTGGCTCAACGATAGCCTCTTTCATATTTCGCCCTTCACGCCACAAAGAAATTCCGTGCTTGTTATATTCAATAACAGAACCCGCATAAGTAAAACGCTTCTTTTCTGGAGAATCGAGACAGAGTTTTTGAACAAGCATGCTTAATTTCTGATTGGGGAGCAAATAAAATCCCCCTCCCATCAGCACAGCAAAGAGCCCCACCACGAAAGGAAAACTGGAATGTTTCTGTAAAAACAGCGCAGGCTTTGCTATGAAACAACGCCCATGTTGGACAGTAATATCCAGCGCTAAGATCAAATCAGCAATATTTTTGGCTTGTTGACGACGCTGCAATGCGGCTTCATTTATTTTTTGAGCAATATAAGCCAATTTTTGTGGAGAAAGAGATTGACGCACGCGCACACGTTCAAAATTGCGATCTTCATTGGTTGGATCATCAATCCATGTTTGTCCTTGTAAGCGTAAATAATTCCGTAATGTTTGGCGTTTTACACCAAGGAGTGGCCGAATCAAACGCACTTTTCTATGCAACAACGCCTCACGCGGAATACAGGATAAACCGCGCTCATAAAGGGGACCATAGTTTTTTTCGGCAATATTTTTTCTCGTTTTTCTGGTATGATCCTCATCACGTATACCCTCGGCTTCACCGCGCAAAGCACCAGCAAAACCACTGGCATAAACCTCATCGCGCATAGCAACAGCTTCACTATATAAAGCACCTCTATTCTTTTGGAGACGTTGATACCGCATATGATAGGTCTCAACCTGATCATTGAGTGTATGCCCCGTCATAATAAGTGATGCGCCTTGTTTTTGTGCTTCTTTAACCAAGAGATCATAGCGTGCAACACGCGCGCTGGAAGCAATATGCGTCTTTGGCTTTTCGCCTTCCCATCGCACAGTGATATGTTGAATATCATGGACACGACAAATTTTCGCAACAGTTTCTGCTTCACGCATCGATTCTTTACGCAATTGATGATCAACCGTGACAACAATCATTTCTGGAGGAAATGCGAGAGTTTCCAAATGCTCTTTGACCAAAAACATCAAAGCCAAAGAATCGCTTCCCCCTGAGACGGCAAGAATCAACTTCTGACATTGAATAAAATCCGATGTTTTAAAGAGATTTCTTGCCAGTCTAACGCACACCGAAAACGACCTCGCTGTTTATTTTGCAGGTTTACAAAAAACAGATGCTAATGTTTGTTGACGTTTTGATTTTTTCACAAAATGAGCACAATCGTCTTTATTTGGCTCAAGAGCGACCATACTTCTTGCTAATTTCAGCAAAATCTCAGAGGTATAGAGCTTCTTTTTATCTGCATACCATGCGGTAAGATAAACTTGTGCTGCTTCATGATAGCGTTTTTGCCCCAACAAAGATTCGGCCAACCAAAATAAAGCATCATCACTCAAAGAATCTTTTTTGTAACGATTTTGAAAAGCGCAAAAGCTTTTTTCAGCATCAACATAGTTAGCAGAACGAATAAAATCATACCCTTCCTTATACAAAGCTTTAGAAGAAGAAAGATTGTCACTCTGATGTGCTTCAATTGGAGCACTTACTTCATGCGCTTTGTTAAAAGGTTGACTGTTTTCATGATCATGGCTCTCCACCTTAGCTTCCACAGCAGCAACCTTTGTCTGATCACCTGTACTATGGTCCTGCTCTATCTCTTCTTTTACAGTCTGAGATTTTTCATCTACAGCAGACTTTTCAAAAGAACAAGAATAAACAGAAGAGGCTTCTGTATCAAAAAGCTCGTGAAACTGCTTGTTAACATTTTTTAGACTGTTATGCTCAAGCACCATTCGTATCTTATGCAAAAGCTTATCTAAATCATAATCTTTAAATAAAGCCTGTTGATTCTCTAAAATAATCCCTTGGTGCTCCGCAACACTAGTGGCTTTTTCCATCGCGCTAGATGCTGCTTTATCGGCTGCTTCAGGAGCTTCTTTTACAGCATCAATTGCCTTATCAACAGCGTCAGTGGCTTTTTCCACCACGCTAGATGCTGCTTTATCGGCTGCTTAAGGAGCTTCTTTTATAGCATCAATTGCCTTATCAACAGCGTCAGTGGCTTTTTCCACCACGCTAGATGCTGCTTTATCGGCTGCTTCAGGTGCTTCTTTTACAGCATCAATTGCCTTATTAACAGCGTCAGTGGCTTTTTCTATCACATCAGATGCTGCTTTATCAGCTGCTTCAGGTGCTTCTTTTACAGCATCGACAGCCTTATTAACAGCGTCAGTGGCTTTTTCCACCGCGCTAGATGCTGCTTTATCAGCTGCTTCAGGTGCTTCTTTTACAGCATCAATTGCCTTATCAACAGCGTCAGTGGCTTTTTCCACCACGCTAGATGCTGCTTTATCGGCTGCTTCAGGTGCTTCTTTTACAGAATCAATTGCCTTATTAACAGCGTCAGTGGCTTTTTCCACCACGCTAGATGCTGCTTTATCGGCTGCTTCAGGTGCTTCTTTTACAGAATCAATTGCCTTATTAACAGCGTCAGTGGCTTTTTCCACCACGCTAGATGCTGCTTTATCGGCTGCTTCAGGTGCTTCTTTTACAGCATCGACAGCCTTATTAACAGCGTCAGTGGCTTTTTCCACCGCGCTAGATGCTGCTTTATCGGCTGCTTCAGGTGCTTTCTTCACATCATCGACAGCCTTATCAACAGCATCAGTGGCTTTTTCTATCACATCAGATGCTGCTTTATCAGCTGCTTCAGGTGCTTTCTTCACATCATCGACAGCCTTATTAACAGCATCAGTAGCTTTTTCTATCACATCAGATGCTGCTTTATCAGCTGCTTCAGGTGCTTTCTTCACATCATCAACAGCCTTATTAACAGCGTCAGTAGCTTTTTCTATCACATCAGATGCTGCTTTATCAGCTGCTTCAGGTGCTTTCTTCACATCATCGACAGCCTTATTAACAGCATCAGTAGCTTTTTCTATCACATCAGATGCTGCTTTATCAGCTGCTTCAGGTGCTTTCTTCACATCATCAACAGCCTTATTAACAGCGTCAGTAGCTTTTTCTATCACATCAGATGCTGCTTTATCAGCTGCTTCAGGTGCTTTCTTCACATCATCGACAGCCTTATTAACAGCATCAGTGGCTTTTTCTATCACATCAGATGCTGCTTTATCGGCTGCTTCAGGCGCTTCCTTCACATCATCAACAGCCTTATTAACAGCGTCAGTGGCTTTTTCTATCACATCAGATGCTGCTTTATCGGCTGCTTCAGGTGCTTTCTTCACATCATCGACAGCCTTATCAACAGCGTCAGTGGCTTTTTCCGCCGCATCAGATGCTGCTTTATCGGCTGCTTCAGGCGCTTTCTTAACATCATCAGTTGCCTTATCAACTGCATCAACTTTATCCGTATCATGTGCAGGATATTCGGAAGCTTTTCGTGCCGCACTTTGAACAAGTGAAGTAGAACAAGCTATGAAAACCCCCATATAAAAGAGTGTTTTCCAATTGATTTTACGATACATTCTTTTTTCCCCTTAAGAGCTTATTAAATAGTTGAAACAAACAATCTGCTTTTTAATGACTATTCATGTCATTCAACGTTGTCACAGCACGTCGATTTTGATTCCAACAGGAAATATCATCACATACTGCTACAGGTCTTTCTTTTCCGTAAGAAATTGTTTGAATCCGTTGTGCAGACACACCTAGAGACACCAAATAGTTTCGCACAGCAACAGCACGGCGCTGTCCAAGTGCCAAGTTATATTCACGTGTTCCCCTCTCATCAGCATGACCTTCGATCATAATAGAATAATAAGGATAATGAAGCAACCATTCTGCTTGGCGCGTTAAAATACGTTCAGCATCAGCATCAAGTGAAGAAGAATCGAGACCAAAAAACACGCGATCACCCACATTAACCGTAAATTCTTGTCCTGAACCTGGTGACATCTGATTCAAACCAGCATCATTCATATAAGCGCCATTCATACCGTTAAGTGCACCAACATTTTTTTTGCCACACCCACCCAAGCATAGTGAGAAAAGAAAGAGGATAGCTAAGGAATGAGAGATGGTTTTTTTGGTAGAGCGCATAGTCCGTTTCTCCTTGAATTTGGTAAAGAAGGGTCAATTCTTAAAAATATTTTTAAGAATAACCGTTAATTCCTAATGAAGACGAAATTTTTTCTGTTTTTTTTCGTCCTCATTTTTACTTTTAAGTCTCTGCCAATTTTTCTTCTCTTTGGCCATTCCTCTAACATTTCCATAAGAAATGTTTCCCTTATGCGTCATGGCTTTTTATGCATCATCTTGATCTTGACGATTTTTTTGCAGCGCGTTCAGCTTTGCAAAAACTTTATCAGCGTCAAAAGTCTTATGCAGATTGTCTTCACTCTCATTTTCCTCTAGAGCAGCGTTTTCCGTCACAGAAGCGGGAAGCAACGACCTATCTTCTTCTGCAGCAACAGGGCGATTTTTCGCCGCACGCTGGAGCTCAAAATCTAAATCGATTTGCGAACACAAACCAAGCCCTACAGGATCAAGAGGAACCAAATTTGCACTATTCCAATGGGTTCTAAGGCGGATTTGTTCAATTGTCGCTTTTGTTGTCCCAATCAACCGTGCAATTTGTGCATCTTTCAACTCGGGATGGTTTGTAACCAACCATAGGATACCATTGGGACGATCTTGGCGTCGAGAAAGAGGGATATAGCGCGCCCCTTTACGTTTTTTTTCAGGAATATGCACCCTCGATTGAGAAATTTTCAATCGTGCGTTTTGATCAGCCTCCACCCGTGCAATTTCACTGCGCGTCAATTGCCCAGAACTAATCGGATCTAAACCTTTAATACCATAAGCCGCATCACCATCGGCAATAGCTTTTACTTCCAAGACATGCAATTTACAAAATTCTGCAATCTGATCAAAAGAAAGAGCTGTATTATCAACCAACCAAACAGCTGTTGCTTTGGGCATCAAAAGTTGCGTTGCCATTTTTATAAATCCTCTTCTGCGCCTCTTCTATGAGGCAGGTTACCGCCCACTCAAGAGCACTGGAACTTTTTTATATGTTTAGGTCTCTCCAACCACTCCTAAAACAAAGTGCGGCATGGAATAAACCATTTTGCTATGAGATTACATTCTGTTATAGCGTTATTTTTGCTCAACGACAAGAGATCTCTCTTGTAATGATCCTCAACTAAGGTGTCTTTACCTTTAAGATGAATTTTCTTATAAAGGGTTTATTCGATTATTTCACCTCATGCTGTGGCACATTTATTCTGGTGGGATGCGTGCTTTATCGCCTTAAATTCTAAAGAGTATCCAACTGGAAAGAAAGCCCTCAAATAGGAAGGAAAACTATGGCAGGCCATTCACAATTTAAGAATATTATGCACCGTAAAGGGCGTCAAGATGCAATGCGCTCGAAGATATTTTCTAAGCTTGCGCGCGAAATTACCGTAGCAGCAAAACAAGGTGCTCCTGATCCAGCCATGAACCCACGTTTAAGGCTGGCTGTTCAAAATGCCAAAGCACAATCGATGCCGAAAGATAATATTGAACGCGCGATTAAAAAAGCGTCAGGCGCCGATGTCGAAAATTATGATGAAGTACGCTATGAGGGCTATGGACCAGGCGGCGTTGCCGTCATTGTTGAAGCTTTAACTGATAACCGCAACCGCACCGCTTCAAATGTGCGCGCCGCCTTCACAAAATCAGGAGGAGCCTTAGGGGAAACAGGATCGGTCAGTTTCATGTTTAATCGGATTGGTGAAATAATCTATAAGCCAGAAGCAGGAACAGCCGATAACATCATGGATGCAGCAATTGAAGCCGGTGCCGAAGATGTGCAATCAGAAGAAACCGGACATCATATTACCTGCGCATTTGAAGATATTGGTGAAGTTTCCAAAACACTTGAAGCAAAACTTGGTGAAGCAGAATCGATTAAAACGATTTGGAAAGCCACCACCCTTGCACCAATAGATGAAGAAAAAGCTTTATCTGTTTTACGACTAATTTCAACATTAGAAGAAGATGATGATGTGCAAAATGTTTATGCAAATTTTGATGTCAGTGATGAGATTTTGGCAAAATTGTCTGTATAATTCCCATCATTTGCATAAGCCCTCTCTTCATGCATGAGGGCTTCAAAAGCATCTGTCACCTCTCCTCTTTATCCGCACATATAAAAGCCCCGCGTCAATAGCGGGGAAAAGCTGTCAGTGCAACAAGAAAACCGCAATTAATTTCAGAAAACATAATCCCAAAAAGAAAGCATACAAAACTCTGTAGCCTCACGCCTTTCTTACATGCCCCAAAGATTATCCCTATATTCCTCTCTATTTGATCTTTTTGTTCTTTAAGATTAACCTCCTCTCTCCGCTCTCAAGTAATGAAATGATCTAGCCTCTAAACAATTAGGGGTTTCTTGACGTATTCCTATGACGAATCACTCATAAAATTCACTTGAAACTTAAGGCTCAACAAACATACACTCCCCTAAATATTCGCTACGCACTTAAAAAACACTTAGAATATATCAAGGAGATTTATACGCCCTATATCCCCACACCTCAAAGGGCAGTGTTTTTACAACATCACAGAATAAAAATAAGCAAATGGAAAGCCAGAGCTGATTGTTTAGCAAAGTATTGTACAAAAAGCCGGTACATCTCTCTAATCCGTTGCGGATAAATTTTTGACTTTATGGCATCGTATATTTCTAAAATAACGTCATTTATCTTAAAAATCTGTCCTTTTGCTCTTACCAATCAATCAATATTCAGACCTAAAACAACCGCGTACTTGAATAAAACACATCAAAGAGCAACAGCCCCCCCTGACAAGAGGACTCTTCACAAACAAAATCGAAGAGGAAGTTTAAAAAAATATATATAGCGACACTTTGAATAAAAAGTTGAACTCTAGAGATCTTAGAATTTTCGGCTCTATTTTTTCAAGGTCTTGTTTTGAATTTTTTTAAGCATTTTCCCCCAAGGAAATTCCATTATCGATCAACAACCATAGATGATAGATGAAACCTACATAACTCCCCATGCACACTATAATCAATTCCTTCTTTTAAATAATTTAAAAACTATTGAGATTGTTTAAACTTGAGACTGTATAGACTATATTCCTTCTATATTCTATTTTTAAGCATTTTGTTTTATTGTATATTGAGCAAAGGCGACCATGCTGGATCTGAAGCATCATTGGGGGTGGGTAATTGACGTTCATTGCGACCCGTAATATCAATCGTATAAATTTTTGGTCCCATACCGGGATTTTTGCGAAAGAACATCAGCACACGACCATTAGGGGCCCACGTTGGTCCTTCATTGTGAAACCCTGTGGTTAAAATTCGTTCTCCTTGTCCATCAGGGCGCATAACACCGATAGAAAATTGTCCGCTTAATTGTTTTGTAAAGGCGATATAGTCACCCCGTGGAGACCAAATAGGTGTTGAATAACTCCCATCGTTTGAAGAAATACGCTGAATATCACTCCCATCCGCATTCATTTTATAGATTTGCGGCTTTCCACTACGATCTGAAGAAAAGACAATTTGTTTTCCATCCGGTGAATAAGAAGCAGAAGTATCAATAGCAGAAGTTGTTGTAAGTCGCGTCATCGTACGGGTTCGTAAATCCATAGTGTAAAGATTGGCACTCCCATCATTTTGTAACAAACTCATGATAACTTTTTGTCCATCAGAAGAAAAACGTGGAGCAATTGTCATGTTATTAAACGTTCCGATCAACTCTCTTTGCCCCATTTCAATTTGTTGGAGATAAACATGAGGTACTTGATTGTCCTCGTAAGCCATATAGGTCAATTCTTGTCTTTTTGGTGAAAACCGCGGTGTAAGCACCAATTCACTTCCATCAGACATATAAATCAAATTTGCTCCATCTTGATCCATCATTGCTAAACGTTTAATGCGTGCATTTTGAGGACCTGTTTCATCGATAAAAACAATTCGTGTATCAAAATAACCACTTTCTCCTGTCATCTCACTATAGATCTCATCTGCGATCATATGTGCCACACGCCGCCAACGTTCTGTCGCAGTATAAAAACGCCGTCCTTTCAATTGTCTTTGTCCAAACACATCCCATAAACGAAAATCGACCCTCAAACGTCCATCGATTTCTCTCATGACTTGCCCAGTAACTAAACCTTGCGCTTTTATTTTCTGCCAAGAAGCAAAATGCGGTTGTTTATTAGGATTAGAAATGTTTTCAAAAAAATTTGCTTTATCAAGCGGTAAAAAAAGCCCCGACCGTTCAAGATCGGCTGTCACCACAGCAGATATTTTCAACCCAATCGAATCATTGGAAATAAAGTCTGTAATTGCAATGGGAATGGGATTAAAATCAGCGCTCGAAATAGTTCCTTTCAATTGCGCATAACCCGATGAAATACTTGAAAGCCACAACCCACAAGTGACAATAAACCAAGCAAAAACTTTATGTCTCGTTATAGTCATCATGGAATGTGTCCTTTCGTTAAGCGCTTTTTTCTCGTTTATCATCTTATTTCTTGGAGGGGATCAACATTAAAGTCAAAACCTTGCCCCCATAGATCATATTGATCACGTGGGAGATCTGCATAAGGTTGGCATGAAAAGACAGCAGCATACACCTGTCTTATCATAATAGCTTGTTGACTCTCAAGGCCGCTTACGGGATCAATGATAGGGTCGCCCACAACCATCCCTTCACGGTCTAAATAAAATCGCAACCGCACAACCGGGCGGTTTTTTAAATCGCCGCCAAGCGCCACAAGTTTAAGCTTCTGTTGAATACATCCCCCCGCAATATTGACCAATGTTTGTGCCATTTTTGTGGTATCATTAATATTTTTTCTTGCACCCAAAGCTTCTTGTGTATGAGAACGTTTTGCCCCCCCTCCTTGTGACCGCGCACGATTAAGCAAATTATTTTCCTCCAGAGCTAAAATATCTTCAATGGTCTGTTTCTCTTGGTTTTTCTTGTTAAGCTTTGGCGTATTTTGATTCAATGCAGCCTCATTCTTCCTTGGAGATTTTTCGTCAAACTTTGGTTTAAACTGTGGAAGAAGAGATTTTTCTGGAAGTACAATTTTGGGCGCTTGATGAACAATCTGCTCTGCTGGTACTTTTGGGACCGTTGGAGCCAATTCTTTTGGCGATATCATCTCTTCATTTTTGTGCGCAGGCTTGAGCGCAACCTTAGAGGCATCTTCCGGCACTCTCAAAGGCATCTCAGGTGCAGCCTTGGGCGCATCCTCCGGTGCCTCCAAAGGCATCTCAGGTGCAACCTTGGGCGCATCCTCTGGTGCCTCCAAAGGCATCTCAGGCGCAACCTTAGAGGCATCTTCCGGCACTCTCAAAGGCATCTCAGGTGCAGCCTTGGGCGCATCCTCCGGTGGTGCCTCCAAAGGCATCTCAGGTGCAACCTTGGGCGCATCCTCTGGTGCCTCCAAAGGCATCTCAGGCGCAACCTTGGGCGCATCCTCTGGTGCCTCCAAAGGCATCTCAGGTGCAACCTTGGGCGCATCCTCTGTTTTTGCTTCTAATAATTCTGGTTTTGTAAGTTCTGGTGCAAATGTTTCTGATGTGTTCTCGCTTGATGGTGGCGATGCTGTTTCAACAGGACGGGGCTTTTCCTTTGGTTGAAATGGTGCAAGACTATCTATTTGTCCCTCTCCAATATGGCGTGCATCTTCTTTCTCTTGTGGCTGCATAGTTGGTTTGACGGCAGGGACAGCACGGATAGGAGCCTTCACGGCTCCTTGTTGAGAAGAAAACTCGTCCACTAAAGGAGCAAGAGTAATGGGAATTGCTTCCAATGGTTGTGGTAAAGAGACAGAGCTTGTAAACTGAATGGCTCCCCAACTGAGAAAAATGACATGGACCACAAGGGATAAAGCCAAGCCTCGTTTCATACTATGATAGGAGTCTTTGTTCATTCTTTATGCCTTATTTATGCCTTACATTTTTTCATTTTTAATCACTCTATGCTCTTTTTAAAAAAAAATTAAAAACAACCGGTTATGCGCAATTTTATTACTTATTATTTATTGTGCTAGACTTGCTAACGCAACTTGAGAAAACCCCGATTTTTGAATATCCGCCAGCAGTTTTAATACCTGCTGATATTCAACAGTTTTAGCAACCCGCACAAA
Source organism: Bartonella sp. CL266QHHD (assembly GCF_042195355.1). NCBI lineage: Bacteria > Pseudomonadati > Pseudomonadota > Alphaproteobacteria > Hyphomicrobiales > Bartonellaceae > Bartonella > Bartonella sp. CL266QHHD. Next base: position 191,103 of record NZ_JBHIOD010000018.1, on the reverse strand, counting down.
AACCCGTTGATCTTTTTGTGTAGCATCTGCTTCCAGAAGAGTTTTCAGGTGTGCAATCAGGGCCTGTGACGTTTCATAATAATCTTGATTAATGGCAAAGCGCCCTTGCGCGTCAAGTGAAACCGTAAGGGGTGTTTTTTGAGCTCGTACGGGACCCGCTTGACTACGAGGCAAATCTAGAGGAACACCGTTCACTAAAAGGGGAGCAGAGACCATAAAAATAATCAACAAGACCAGCATGACATCCACAAAAGGAGTGACATTGATCTCACTCATCAGTTGGCTTCGTGAATGATGCCGCCTACGTGTATTTTTGCGAGAAGAAGAAGCAACAGAAACGCCCATGGATAAGCTCCTTTTTATAAAGAGGAAGGTGCTGTGCGTGTTTCATCAATACGCCGCGATACAATTGTTGAAAATTCATCGGCAAAATTTTCTATTTGTGCAATGATGCGCGCACTTTCATGAGTCAACTTGTTATAAGCAATAACGGCTGGAATTGCTGCAAACAAACCAATAGCGGTTGCCAAAAGCGCTTCTGCAATCCCCGGCGCGACAATAGCAAGTGATGTATTTTGAGAAGCTGAAATAGAAAGAAAAGACTCCATAATACCAATAACTGTTCCAAAAAGTCCGATAAAGGGTCCAGCGGATCCCAGTGTCGCAAGAAAACTTAATTTTGATTCTATTTTTTCACTTTCACGTCCCAGCGTCAAATCCATAGCCTTATCAATTCTGCTCTGCAAACTTTTCGATGTATGGGTCCCTTTTTCAAGAGATTTTTTCCATTCAACCATTGCTGCTATAAAAACTGCGGATATACTATTGGTACGTTGACTTTTGCATGATGCATAAAGATCTTCTAGCGCTTTGCCGGACCAAAATGTACGTTCAAACTGCTTTATTTCACGCCGTATTCTCCGATACGTAAAAATTTTATCAAAAATAATTGCCCAACTCCAGATGGAAGCGAGCAGCAAGCCAATCATAACACCTTTCACGATCCAACTCGCTTGCATAAACAAATGCAACATTCCAATTGTTTCCGGATTTGTTAGTTCACCATGCGGCATAATTTTTGTCCCTCTAAATGAAAGGTGTATTTTTAAAAGTTTTATAAAACAGATTATTTTATAGTTTCTAAATTTAAGTAAAAACTCTAGTCTCACATAAATCCATGCGCTAAAACAAGACTTGTTTCTTAAATTTCCTTAAAAAGTGATGACGAGAGACATCCCTCAATGCAGGCCCCTCCTCATTTCACAACAGCATTTATGAAAAATATAACGATAAGAACTTCTCCATAAATACTATAAAAATAAAAGATATAAAAATGCATAATATAAAATCTATTATGCACCACCATCTTTACGCTTATGATAAAGAACGCTAAATCATCATACGCGTTTTAAGCTTAAAATGCTGCAATAAGTCTTAGCACTTGAAAAGATTCATAAGAAGCATTTTATTCCTTTCTTAAGTGTTTTTGTACCCACTCATCAACCCCGCTTGTGATATGTAAGAAAATGTTTTTAATTAATTCGCAGCAATAGAGCTTGAAAAGAAAAAATCTTACAAGTTTCAGAATTATCTAAAAATTGCAACGCAATGAATTATCATTATAAATAAATATGTTATCATCATGAAAAATTATGCTTTGCCTCAGGCTATTGTTTCTCTCATTCTTTAATAAGATCACACCATCGGGCAAAAAAAACGACACTAAACCACCCTACCACACCTCACAACAATGCGCCTCCCCCATGCACCCCTACAAGTCCTATATAATCTAGTGTAAGTCTCATGTAATCTCATTGTGTTGTGAATTTGCCTCTTTCAATGCCTATCATCTCTCTGGCACTATGGTATAATGTAAAAGCTTCTGTGATATGAAAAAAGCCTTTTCACGTCTTTACTTCATGAAAACCAGCTTCTTCGCTCTCTTTGCTCTCTTGCGATATTTGATCGTTATTGCATTGAGAATGATACATAAGGAACATTTTTACAATTTTTTCAATGATTTTTATTGCTCTCTTATGATGTGTAAGCAAATGATTTTAATTGTTTCAACATGAACAGATTTGAAATGCAAAGTATTTTACTCTCATTACTCTATTGGAATTTGTACCCGTGAGAAGTGATAATTTATCTTTCTAAGTCAATATATTATAGAATAATATGCTTTTGAAACTTTAAATCAAGAATGCATTTCTGCTTTATATACATTGATCTCTCACTCATTTACTACGCTTAGAAGCGCACATAAAGTGATGCATTATAGATAGAAATGGATGAAACACGCGCTCTTGTGATGCCAAATGACAATCCAGTAAAAAAACAAATCAAATTGCTTAAAAACACCCTTTGGGCGTTTTTAGACAATTTTCAACCTAATGGCTTATTATCACTTTATTGCAATATTGCGCTGGGTATGTGCATTTTTATAAAAACAAATCTTAATCCATTTTTTATTTATTTTTTTGTACTTTTCGCTGTTTTCCGATGCCAACAAACCTTTCTTCAAAAGAAAGAAAATATCTTGAGTTTATAGCAGAAAATGGATGAGGCGTGTTTAATTTTGTGGGATATCATCTTCAATTTATTGTAGTGTTGTAGCAGAGCTGTTTTCTTTTGCTGTATCGTGTAACCTTGTTGGAAAACATTTAGGCTATGATAAATGTATAGTTTTAGATTGTAGATTACTTTATATCTGCCGATCTCTCCTAAAGCTGCTGGTTCAATGAATAATACTTTTAACCAAGAATTTTTGCAAAAAGTTCTTTGGGTAAACGTCGCGGTTTTGCCTCCTCATTAATCAGAGCAATTTCAACTTTGGCTGTTACCAACGTGGTCATCTCATGCAAAATAGATTGCTCCATAAAAAAGCGTGCCCCTTGGATATGAGTAACACGTGTTTTAACGACTAAAAGATTATCAATTTTAGCTGGTCTTGAAAAATTAATTTCCATATGACGAACAACAAAAAACAGTTTTTCTCCCTCAACCCCTGCTGCTAACATCTTATTATTAAAACCGGCATCTCGTAAAAACTCTGAACGTCCTCGTTCAAAAAACTCAAGATAACGCGCATGATAAACCACACCGGAAAAATCTGTATCAGCAACATAAACGCGGACCTGAAAATTATGAAAAGCGTTTGTATGATTGCTCTTAAAAGGTGTTATTTCTGTCATCGACTTCATGCCCCATAAAATCATCTAATATAGCTAATATAGCAAATTGTTTATCAATCAAAAGATTGAACACATTTTTGTGTTGAAGTTGTGGAAAGCAAAAGCAAAAAACCCTCAATAGTGCCAAACTTTTTCGACCAGAATATGTTAAAGGAAGCACGTCTCTTGTATTTTATGACCTTGCTATAAAATGTTCAAATAGTTTCTTTTAATGAAGAAATGCCTTAGTCATCTTCCCCATCCCATAAAGACGTCTGAAGTAATGAATTGTCTTGAGCATCAGAAAGTTGAGAACGCCTTTGTATAGACGTTGTAGAGGCTGGAGCAGAAAGCCCTAAATGGCTCCAAGCCTTTTCAGTTAGAATGCGTCCACGAGCAGTTCTTTGAATAAAACCTTGTTGGAGCAAATACGGTTCAACAATATCTTCAATGGCATCGCGTGGTTCTGATAAAGCAGCAGCAATCGTTTCAATCCCCACCGGTCCCCCTAAAAAAGTTTCCGCAATCAGAAGCAAGTAGCGACGGTCAAGCGGATCAAGACCAAGATGATCGACCTCAAGGCGCGAAAGCGCTTCATCGGCGATTTTTTGGTCAATTTGTTTTGCTTGTTTAACCAAAGCAAAATCACAAACGCGCCGTAAAAGCCGTCCGGCAATACGAGGGGTCCCCCGTGCTCGGCGTGCAATTTCATGGGCACCATCATCACTAATCTTGACGGCAAAAAGCCGCGCATTACGCTGCACAATATATTCCAATTCTTCTATCGTATAAAAATTGAGACGAATTGGGATGCCAAAACGGTCTCTCAGCGGTGTGGTCAAAAGCCCCAAACGTGTGGTTGCCGCTACCAAAGTAAATTTAGCCAGATCAATTTTCACCGAGCGTGCGGCCGGCCCCTCCCCAATGATCAAATCAAGTTGATAATCTTCCATGGCTGGATAAAGAATTTCCTCAATCGCCGGATTTAAGCGATGAATTTCATCAATAAACAAGACATCACGTTCTTCAAGATTGGTCAAGAGAGCGGCTAAATCTCCTGCTTTAGCGATGACCGGCCCTGAAGTAGAGCGAAAATTAACGCCTAATTCTTTTGCCATAATCTGTGAAAGCGTTGTTTTTCCCAACCCCGGTGGTCCTACAAACAAAACGTGATCCAGCGCTTCTTGCCGCGTTTTTGCTGCTTCAATAAATATTTTTAAATTAGCCCGTGCCGCTTCTTGACCAATAAAGTCATCGAGAACTTGTGGTCTTAAGGAACGATCTGGATCGTTAGGAAGGGAGGCGGAACCCAGAAGGCGTTTATCTTCATCTTTATGCATTGTTACCTTGATTTTAAGTAGGAGAAGAAAGCAATTTGAGACTATGGCGGATCAGCAGGGCAGAAGAAACAGTTTCCCCCTCAAGAGCGTTCATCGCAAGAGCAAGAGCACGGGATGCATGCTCCCGTTCAAACCCTAGCTTCATCAACGCGGAAAGCGCATCATGCGCAGGTTGATTGGTCATCTCACGCTGAGAAACCGAAACAGTCTTGAGCGCTTGTTCAAAGGGGAGTGTTTTACTTTTCAACTCACCCACAATTCTTTCACTGACTTTTTTACCAACGCCCGGCGCTCGACTAATCATCGCAACATCGTTTAAAGCAATAGCCTGTGCAAGTTCATCTGGCGATAAAGTACCCAAGATTGCCAAAGCAACCTTTGCCCCTACTCCAGGAACATTTTGTAGAAGACAAAACCACTCCTGTTCAGCTCTTGTAGCAAAACCAAAAAGGCGGATTGCGTCTTCCCGAACATGCGTTTCAATAAAAAGGCTTAACGCCTCCCCAACAGAGGGTAAAGAAGGACGCAGCCGATTTGACACAAAAACAACATAACCCACACCGTGAACATCAAGAAGGATATGATCATCAAAGACATGTTCAAGAGTGCCCTTTAATTTGCCAATCATGTTGCCACCCCACTCATATCGCCATCCTTGCCTGATAAGATCGGTCAATACTCTTACGGTGCATACTATGACAAAGAGCAAGAGCAAGAGCATCAGCCGCATCACTGCTATCAAATTCAGCCCGTGGGAGGAGAACTTTGACCATCATATGGATTTGTTCTTTAGCCCCATGTCCAACACCAATAACCGATTTTTTCACTTTGTTGGGCGCATATTCAAAAACAGGAAGATTTGCTTGCGCAGGAACCAGCAGTGCAATTGCACGTGCTTGCCCAAGTTTTAAAGTTGCTGTAGCATCTTTATTGACAAACACATGTTCTACAGCGGCTTCATGGGGCATAAATTGATGCACAACCTCTGAAAGACCTTTGTGGATCTGACATAGTCTGGAAGCCAGCTCACACTTTACATCAGAAGAAACCGTCCCTGCTGCAATAAACTGAAGACGATTACCCGCAACATCGATAACGCCCCACCCTGTACGCCGTAATCCGGGATCAATGCCTATAATACGAATCGTCTCTGCCATAAACTACAGTCTATACACTTTTCCCCCCTGTGAATAAAGATGTGAATAAAGACAAGACCACAAAGAAAACAGCAACCCAAGACAAAACCAGTAAAAAGATAATCATCCCCCCAAATTTATACAATTATAACACGCAACGAACAGCATCTTTATGAAACATACTTTATGAAGCATAACTGAAATCAATCAAAACCATTCACACATCACAAGCAAGCACCTTATCAAGCACCCTCTAAAGCATAAAAATTCCCTTTCTATATCATTTCCAATGCCATAACGGTTAAACATCGCAAGCGAGAAAATAGATCAGTGCTGGATTGCACATTCATAAGTATAAAGAGGCTATGAAACAGATGCTACACACTTTGCGAAAACTTTTTACATTATAGCATGGCGCTACCATAACAAGACAACACGTTGATTTATAAAGATAATTAATTATTTTGTATGTTGCATAAGAATCCCGAATATCCTAAGATTTTCTCATTACAAATCTGTTTATATTGAAGCAATCAAAACCATTCTCTTACATATGAAACGTGGGATTGCCGTATAGAGTGAAACTGTACAAGAAAGGACTAAAAATAATGCCTCTAATGAATTGTCTCAAGTTCCAAAGGCTGCCGCAACATTGGGGAGTGGTAAAGATGATGATAGTGCCGGCTTTTTCCTTTGCAAGCGTAAAAATGAGAGAGGCTCAACGGATATGAATAAGAACTGAGAGATATTTTTGAATATACTCATCACACCACAATGACATTGCGTAGAGAGGGACATTTCATAGAGAGGAACATGCATAGGGGCACAAGGAACCCATGGGACATTCATTATATGGCACTATATGGCATTTTATTTTGGATATTTTATTTTACGCGAAGGAAAATACCTTCCATTCAAAACAAAAGAAGCCCAAAAACTGTAACAATGTGTATCATCCTCATTAACACACACTTTACAGCAGCTTTATAGGCATAAATTATAGAGCATAAATAAATTGATGTACAAGCCCCTACTCTATCTTAGAGCCAGATCATTATCATAACCAAAACAAAATCACACGATAGATCAACAGAAAGTGTTCCAGCTGCAATCAACCAAAGCCGATTTCCCACAAAACCAACCATACTCCATCCCATGCCATATTCGAAATCAATACTTATACACCCCCTCTAAGCTATAAGCTCAAGATATTTCCTACGCTCAAATAGAAATTAGGCAGAAAAAAGCACTCTAGATTAGTTTTAGTTGTGAAATTTCGGTTGTAAAAAAAAATGGGTATACTGCTCTAAATATCGCAAGAAAGAAGCAAGGAGCTATTATTCTCAGCACGCCCACAAGTCGTTTCAGTAATTCGATTTGTTTTCCTACTGGATTATCATCGTTCAAGATAAAGCCGCCGCTTATTGACCAAAGTGCTTAAACTACAGCAGCATCTCTAAATGAAAAAAATGCACGCTTCTAAACGCAATGAATGAGAAACAAATTGGCGAAAAACTTCTGGCAATTCATGCCAATGAGGGGTTTCAAGTTCCAATGCTCAGTGTATGAAGTGACACTTTTACAATTTCTTTTTTATTTGTTCTGATGACATTTCTCCTTCGCACAAAGCAAGGGAGTACCTCTAAGAACGCCCAAAGGCTGTTTTGAGCAATTCGATTTGTTTTCCCACTGGATTATCATCTTCTAGAGCACAGGAGGCCGCAGTTTCCCACCCAGCACGCATATAGGTTATCCGCGCTTCTAAACGCAATGAATGAGAAACAAATTGGCGAAAAATTTCTGGCAATTCATGCCAATGCGGGGTTTCAAGTTCCAATGTCGGTGTATGAAGTGACACTTTTACAATTTCTTTTTTTATTTGTTCTGATGACATTTCCCCTTCACGCTCTGCGCGAAGAAGAAGGAGTTGAGAAGCGATTTGCATAAGTCGTGTACTTAAATACATAGCCTCTTTTGCATAGATTGCAGAAACCTCTGCCGAAAGAGAGCGTGCTACTAATTTCCCTTCTGAGTCAATATACGCTGCGGTTTTTTCAATCAGCGCCATTGTTTCTTCATAGAGACGATTAAAAGCATTTTCAAAAGCATTATGCTCAATCATGATAATAGGTTCATCATATGGACGTTTATGTACACTCACGCTTTTATACTCCAAGTATCAGCACAAAATTATACCACTCAACGAACAGAGTATTAAAAAGTTTCTTTTGTTGCTGTATAGAACGCTTTTTTTAAAACTGCTACCTCTTTTAATTTTTTTGCGCAACGCACTTTTTATACTAAGGTTAACGTGCCCAACAAACACTATAGGAATGTTTTTTATAAACGGATCATTTTCCTTGAAAATGACCACTGCCAAGATTGCCGTTTTTCACAATAATAAGCGACTCCAAATTGCAAAGCAATACCCGTTATTATTAAGAGGGTATCGGAAAAAAACGTTTCTGTCATCACTGTTTTTATAATTTGTCCAAACATCGCAAAAATGGTTCCCGTTACAAAGGCCGGTAAACTATGTTTTCCTAAAATTGCTAAAGGATGTTTCTGAGAGACATAAAACCATTTATTGATGCACGGCAAAGAAAGAATGAGAAAGGCTAATGCAAGAACATGGAGTAAACGTGGCAAGCTTAAAAAGGTTTTATTAAAGTTCAACAATGGGGAAGACCAGCCAAGCCACCCCAAAATGCCCCACCAGTTTAAGCGAACCCATAACAGCGCCAACAAGAGATACGCTGCCGCACAAACAATCCAAAAAGACTGAAAAGCGATTTTTTTTCCTTGTTTAAGCGCTAAAGTACTGGTCAATCCTATGACAAATAAGAATTGCCAAGACAAAGGATTTAAAAACCACTTTCCCTTTAAAGGATAAGAAGGAGGAGCAATTTTATAAAATCCGCAGATAAGATACAGTGTAAAGGAGCCCAAAAGCAGCCATTTTGTCTGCTTACAACTCAAATAAAGGATAAAAGGCGCAAAAAACATCAAAACGATATAAAGAGGAAGAATATTATTATATCCCAATTGATGCCCAAAGCTTAAGGTACTCAAAAATGCGATACCAGGCTCTTTAAAAAAGAGTCCCACATTGTTCATCGATAAAAGTTTTTCTGTTTTCCATAATAAAAAGGCAGCAAAAAAAAGACTTAACGTGACAAAAGTAGTAAAAAGATATGCACCATAGAGCTGCAGAGCTCTGTACCAAAGTTTTCGGATAATAAAAGCAAAGGATTTTTGCTGTAACCGTCCATGAAAGCTTAACCCAAGAGCAATCCCTGAAAGCAAAACAAACACTTCTGCACAATCAGAAAAACCGAAATTTCTATAAGTAAAAGACTCATAGATCGTTCTGGGAATATGGTTGATGAAAATCGTCAATAAGGCTAAAGAACGAAAAACATCAATACGTGTATCACGGCGAAAAGGTTGAGTATTATGCTCAAGAATACCTTGGTATTTCATCAGTGGACTCCCACACGTCACACCCCCCTTGAAGTCCCATAAAAATGGTGCTTACCCTTATTGCCAACAAGCATGAACAGGATGAAATTTTAATTTTTAAGTGTCAAGTTTCATTTTAAGCGTTTATTTTTTAAAAGGCAAAAGTTTTTTAAAGGCAAAAGAACGAAAAACGTCCATACGTGTATCACAACAAAAAGGCAACATATTATGCTTTAAAACACTTTCATTTCTCATAAGCAGGCTCCCACACACCCACAAATCCTTTAAATTACGTGAAAATGGTGGGCACTTTTATCACAAATAAGCATAATAGAATGAAACTTTAATTTTTAAGCATTATTTTTTCTAAGAAACAGGGATTTGACATGACACAACAAAAAAATAAACCAATTGATCCACCTCTTTTCCCTCAGTTGATTTTAACACTTGATGTTCGGCGCAACACCCCACACACATTTTTGCAGCAAATTTTGCAAACAAAGTCTTTTGCATGCGTCATCCTCCATGATTCTGAAAGGTTGAAAGATGATGGCTCTTTTTTACAACAACAAGCGCAAACTTACGCAGAAGATATTCAACATCATGACGCAGCCCTTCTCATCGCTGATGACAGCCGCATTGCTGGGCGCATAAAGGCTGATGGATTGCACATAGAAGATGATCTTAACGCTCTTGAAAGCTTCAAAAATCAGCAAAAGGAACAAAAAATCATAGGCTTTGGCAATCTACGCAATCGCCATAGTGCTATGCTTGCAGCGGAAACAGGTGTTGATTACCTGTTCTTTGGAAAACTCGGGGCTGATAAAAAACCCCAAGCGCACCCCCGCAATCTCCAGTTAGCAACATGGTGGGCAGAAATTATGCAAACCCCCGCCATTATCCAAGCAGGAAGCGATTTTTCAACCTTTGATGAAGTCTTAAAGACTGGATGTGAATTCATTGCTGTAGAAGAAGTCATTTTGGGGAACGACACCCCCTTAATACTGCTTAAAACAATGCAAGAAAAATGTGAGAACACCCCCTTGTAATATAGGAGGAGAATTTATAAATAAAGCGTTAACTTTCGTGTTTCTTATATAGAGCACATAACGGCATATACAAATAGGAGAAAAATTCGTTTCGTTCATTCACAATTCAATCAGATCGCTTCATCACGCAGTAAAATTTCCCATCATTTAGTCAAGTTTTCCCACGTTTCAATCAATTGAATGGAAGGTGACCGTCTCTTTTTGTGCATTGTATAAGAAAATGAAATCATAAAGCTATTTAAATTCAAATAGTTATAAAAATAAATCAACATTTTATATTAATAACCAGCGATATTGAAAGAATATAAACAGTGAAATATAGCGGCACCTTCGAAGACCTTAAAGATATAGTTAAAACAGCTGGATATAAAATCATAGAAACTAAGTCTCTATCACTTAATTCTTCTAAAGGATATCAGATCAAAACCTCCGAAGGAGGCGTTATTAATTGGTATGAAAGCACAGGAACAATCAACGTTCAAGGCAAAGAAAACATAAAACAAAAGTTAATAGAAGATTTAGCAAAGCATCTAGAAGAAACATCAACGATTCCTTCCTCAAAAACTGCCCCCAATCCCTCAAATAAAAAAATCTTTATCGTTCATGGCCATGACCATATTGCTCTAGAGCAACTTGAACTTATTCTTCGCAGGCTTGATCTCGAACCATACATCTTAAAAAATACTGGTGGTAATGGTTTAACCCTCATTGAAATTTTGGAAAAAGAAGCTTGTAACGATTCTATAGGATTTGGTATTGTGCTATTTACTCCCGATGATATAGGCTATGCTAGATCTGACAAGGAAAAAAAAGAACAATTTCGTGCACGACAAAACGTTATTTTTGAAATGGGCATGTTAACCGCTGCACTTTCTCGCAAAAATGTCGCTATTCTAAAAAAACAAGACCTTGAACTCCCTTCAGATTTTGGTGGGCTTAAATACATTCCTTTTAAAGAACACGTAAAAGAAACACTTCCGGATCTTATTGATCGACTATGTGAAGCCGGCTACAATTTAGATGCAAAAAAATTTGCTACAGCATCACGTTAAATTTGAATAATGCTTATGTTTATTTTTTTTAAGCGCACGCCCAAAACCACATGCCACCCCACCACATTCCACAGACACACATCCTATAGCACAGAGAAACGATCACCCCCCCTTCTTCAAACAGCAAGCGATTGTGCAAATTTTAATGAAGAGACCGCGCGTGAATTCATTACCGTGGAAGAAATCATTTTAGTCTCTTTGATAAACGCGGGGCTGATGTCATGATTTTGGTAATTGTTCCAGAAAGGTTTAAGAGGCAGTCTCTCATTAGATTAAAGAAAAATAGGAAATTCACGTCGGGCATGTACTACAGCTACAATTTCGATTTTATGTGCAGCTACTCGATACAATATAAGGTAATTTGGATGCGCTACAATTTCTCGTAATCCTAATACCTTCTCACTCTGTCTGTATAAATATGGATGTTCAGCCAATGGCAGTACGGATGCTTCCAAAAACCTTTTCATTCGGCGCGCCAGCAGATGGATCTTCGCGAGCAATATAGGTAACATCTGACGCAAATCGTCACGCGCCGAAGACAACCAAACAACCGGAAGCATCACTTGTCCTGTTCAGCTTCAAGCTGACTGATTATAACTTCCATTTCAGCCATAACCTCATCATGCGGAATAGGAGGATATGGATTTGCAAGACTGCTCGCTACCTTATCGCGCAGCCATGCAGTGTAGCTGCTTTCCTGTTCAACGGTTTCGAACTCTGAAATTAGCGGAGAAAGGGTGGGCTTCATAATATATGTCCTTTCTATTCCTGAATATTGGAGATAATTACTCTTGTCTATGTTGTCAATATTAGCGAATTGAAAATGTTTAACTTTTAAGCGTCCAAAGTTCTTTTGATCTTAAAACTTAAGGCTTTTTAACCCTCTCAAAAAACACGAAGGCTAATGTCATGATTTTGACAATCATTCCAGAGAGATTTAAGAAGCGGATAGCCTCTCATAAAAAACAAATTTTGTAAGTAAAAAACTATTTTTATTGTAAATTTCCTGAAATTACTTTATGAATTAAAAGATGTTTTGGTCGCATACGCAACGACCAAAAGGGGCCTTGAAAACCCTAAGTTCTAGCGTAAAGATGAACCCACTTTGTGGGTATCCCGGAATTCCGGGAGTTTTTGCTATGTCCAGGTGCTTTAAGCACTAAAAGCAAAAAGGCTGACTAGAACTCAGTATTTTCAAGCTCCCGGAATACTCATGCGAGGGCGCTCGCGACCGGCGGGGGCTTTAAAATGCGAACCAAAGATCTTGATAATGATATTTTCATTGGCAAAAAAATTCGTTTGAGACGAAAAATGCTAAAAATGTCTCAAACAACTTTAGGGCACGCTTTAGGCGTAAGCTTCCAACAAATTCAAAAATATGAAAAAGGCTTAAATCGTGTCAGCGCAGGGCGATTAAAGAAAATTTCCGATATCTTGAATGTTCCACTTTCCTTTTTTTATGCCGATATCTTAACAAAACAGCAGTCACCATACCACCATGATGAAATCGCATCAAGCACAGAGGAATACCTGCTGCTCAAAAGATTTAGAGTTCTAACAACGGTAAAAAAGAAAGCCTTTTTACAGCTGATCTCTGATGAGAATGCAAGCTAACATAACGCGATAGTGTGTGCTATTCAAAGTCCCCTTTGTGAACACTTTATTGCTTGAATGCAAAACATGCCAACTCCCTGTTTTAAGAAACGACACGTTAAGAGACACTATTTTAATTTTTATTGTAAATTTCCTAAAATTACTTTATGAATTAAAAGATGTTTTGGTCGCATACGCAACGACCAAGAGGGTCTTGAAAGCCCGAAAATCTAAACATGAATTTACCCCACTTTGTGGGTATCCCGGAATTCCGGGAGTTTTTGCTATGTCCAGGTGCTTTAAGCACTAAAAGCAAAAAAAGCTGATTAGATTTCAGTACTTTCAAGCTCCCGGAATACTCATGCGAGGGCGCTCGCAACCGGCGGGGAAAAATGCAATCTCAAAATCTTAATATTGATCTTTTTATTGGCAAAAAAATTCGTTTGAGACGAAAAATGCTAAAAATGTCTCAAACAACTTTAGGACACGCTTTAGGTGTCACTTTCCAACAAATTCAAAAATATGAAAAAGGCTTAAATCGTGTCAGCGCAGGGCGTTTAATGGAAATTTCTGATATTTTGAATGTTCCCATTGCCTTTTTTTATGCCGATATCATTACAAAACAACAGCCCCCATATCATCATGATGAAATCGCATCAAGCACAGAGGAATACCTGCTGCTCAAAAGATTTAGAATTCTAACAACGGTAAAAAAGAAAGCCTTTTTACAGCTGATCTCTGATGAGAATGCAAGCTAACATCACACGGATAGCGTGCGCTATTCATAAGCATTCATACGTATTTTAAAAAGCAACCTCCATTGTAAGCATTTTTTCATTTTAGGGGGATAAGCCATTGATATAATAGAAGATAAGCATCTTTACATACGATAACCCCTCATCATTATTATTTTTAACAGGACTGTATTATTTTTAACAGAACTGTTTTAAACAGTCTGTCTCTCGTCGACATTTATGCTACTTTTTTAACTTACCCAACCCTACCTTGAACCAAGACGAAAAACTGAGAGATAAAAAGTAATATAGAAATGAGATTCTTATACGGCTTGTAATGATGAAAAAAAAATGTGAAAATTCTGATCGGTAATGAGGAGAAAACACCATGATCAAGAGAAGCGTGAAGCTGCTTATCTTAGGCGTGATTGGGCTTGCAAGTTCTGCTGTAATTTCAGCGGGAAACACTGAAGAAATCTCAAATTCTGAAAGCTCTTTCAATACGATTCAAGAAGCTTCAAACACTCAAGAACCCTTTCAGCCCTTAAAAGCTGGAGACTATGACCAAGCCTATGACTATTACATCCAAGGTTATTATTTAAAAGCTTTTCGTGAAGCACTCCGACGTGCTGAAAAAAATGATCCTTTTGCACAAACTCTTCTTGCCCGAATTTATATGGAAGGATGTGCTGTTCCTATTGACGGTGCGCGTGCTGCTTTATGGTTTGAACGCGCTGCAAAACAGGGGGAACCCCAAGCACAACTACGCTATGGACTTATGTTGTTTGATGGTAACTTTATAAAACAAAATCAAGGACTTGGTGCGCAATTCATTCAAAAAGCTGTCAAAGCAGGCGTCAAGGAAGCCTATTTTTATTATGGACAACTGCTTCTTTATAAAGCCTCACAGGAAAAACAAGCTCTCCCTGGTGTTTCTTCCCAAAGTCGTGAAAATGAAGCAATAGAGCAAGCCTTAAAATGGTACTTAAAAGGTGCTGCTCTTGGCGATGCTGAAGCGGCTTTTTCTGCTGCAAAAATTCTTTCCTTAGGCACGTTAAAGCGACCAAAAGATGATTACAATGCCCGCAAGCTCATGGAGGTAGCGGCTCAAAACAACCACTTAAAAGCTCAACTTCATTTAGCACAATGGCTTGTACAGGGGCGTGGAGGAGAAACAGATTTTCAGCGTGCTTTTCATTTACTTCAAAGAAATGCTATCAACATGGTAGCACCAGCACAGATTTCCCTTGCAAGGCTTTATCGAGATGGCACAGGAACAAAAGGCGATATAATAATGGCAGCGGCATGGTATATGCTCGCAAAGGAGGCAAAAATGCAAGCTCCTGATCTTGAAATAATGCTCCAAGGCATGGATAAGGCACAACTAGAAAAAGCGCACAAAGAAGCAATAAAGCTCCTTCCTGTTTTTTAAAATACTCCTCTCTGCATCAAAAAGATAAAATTTATAGAAATTCCGGGAGATTTTGCTCTGTCCAGGTGCTTTAAGCACTAAAAGCAAAAAGGCTGATTCGGATTCAGTATTTTCAAGCTCCCAGAATACCAACGCGAGGACGCTCGCACTCGGAGGGGGCTTTAAAATGCGAGCCAAAAATCTTGATAACGACATTTTCATTGGTAAAGAAAACGCACTGGTATCATTTGCTTAAGCAAACAATACCCAATAAGCAAAAGAGCTAGGCTATCCTGAAAATTCCGAAAGCTCTATTTTTTCATTCTTTTTTCTTGGACGAAAAACACGCCGCCTCTCAGTAAAAAGCTATTTTTTATTGTAAATTTCCTAAAATTACTTTATGAATTAAAAGATGTTTTGGTCGCATACGCAACGACCAATAGGGCCTTGAAAACCCGAAAACTCAAACATGAATTGACCCCACTTTGTGGGTATCCCGGAATTCCGGGAGTTTTTGCTATGTCCAGGTGCTCTCAGCACTAAAAGCAAAAAGGCTGATTTGAGTTCAGTATTTTCAAGCTCCCGGAATACCAACGCGAGGGCGCTCGCAACCGGCGGGGACTTTAAAATGCGAGCCAGAAATCTTGATAACGACATTTTCATTGGCAAAAAAATTCGTTTGAGACGAAAAATGCTAAAAATGTCTCAAAAAACATTAGGTCAACATTTAGGTGTTACTTTCCAACAAATCCAGAAATATGAAAACGGCTTAAATCGTGTCAGCGCAGGGCGTTTAAAAGAAATTGCCGATATCTTAAATGTTCCACTTGTTTTTTTCTATGCGGACACCTCAGCAAAACAACAGCCCCCATACCTTCATGATGAAATCGCATCAAGTACAGAAGAATACCTGCTGCTCAAAAGATTTAGAGTTCTAACCTCGATAAAACAAAGAGCCATTTTACAATTACTCTCTGATCAAAATGAAAGCTTTTAACATCATAATATAGGGCGCTACACTCTCTATTCTTGACTTGCCTCCCACCCCTCAAAGGACAGAAGCCCCTTCCCTATCCAGTTGGGAAACAATCCGTCTTCTCAGAACAGAACTCTTTTAGCTTCCCATTTTATGTGGTTCATTTCACAAGATTATCCGGACAAGCTCCCTCAAATATTCACCACACACTCTCATAAAAACATCACATGTGCAAAATTTGATACCTTATAGCACCACACCTCAAACGATAGTATTTTACAGCAAACAGGATAAGCATTCATACGTATTTAAAAAAAGACATCCCTCAAAAAGCAATGCTTGAAAATTTTTTTGATCAATCTGGAATAACACTTAACACATCATTTTATAATGGTGATAGAGGACATGATCTTAACATGCAAACGCAAAAAATTGCTTTTTTATCATAATCACTAAAAGCAGCTGTTTATTAAAATATACGCCACCAGAAGCACTTCAAGCAACCTTTACAGCTGAAACCATTATTCATTGATTAATTAACCGATTGATTAGATACCGATATGTTGTTAATGTGCTATAAGTAAAGTTGCTCTTATTTCTGGAAGAGGAGCTTTGCAAAAAAGAGCAACAATAAGTAAGGGGAATTAAAGATGTTAAAATATTTATTGCTGTCACCGGTTGTGTTGGTGGCAGGTTGCGCATCTGTAGGCAATTATTCATCAAATTATGTTGATCAAAGTCTTACAAAGCGTCAGGCACAATTAGTCGCTAACAAATTTATTAGCGATATCAAGAGATCTCTACCACCAGCTACAACCACACTTCTTATAAAGAAAAATAATACAGCAGACAGCTTTACTCCTTTATTTATCAATCTGTTGCGACGGAATGGATATAATGTGATCTATACAGATCAACCTCAAAAGCAGCAAAACATGGGTGTGAATTTGAGTTATAGAATACAATTAAATAGTAGAGTTATAGTGTCTCTTCTTCAGTATAATGTGAACGGAGAACCACGTGCTCATATAAGTACTCAGCCCAAATGAACCCGCTATTTAATGTAAACATTCTCTATATTTTACACGTAAAGACTTAAAAGCTCTTGCGAAAGGCAAAGAAATTTTCACCTCAATAAAAAACCTCATTTTTAGCCAGAGTGGATAAATTTTATTATAGATTGTGACAATACAAAATAGTGTAAATTATAGCTTTGAGATTAAAGAAGAATACTAAAAATAATGAAAAATGCCCCACACCCTAGTGAATTGTTACGCGAAGATGTAAATGCAAAACTTGGCTTATCTGTGATTAAAGCGGCTGAACAGTTTTCTATATCCCGTGTAGCATTTTCTAGGGTCTTGGTAAAATCCTTATAACGACATTTTCAGTGGCAAATTCATTGGCAAAAAATTCGTTTGAGACGAAAAATGCTAAAAATGTCTCAAAAAACATTAGGTTAACATTTAGGTGCCACTTTCCAACAAATCCAGAAATATGAAAACGGCTTAAATCGTGTCAGCGCAGGGCGTTTAAAAGAAATTGCCGATATCTTAAATGTTCCACTTGTTTTTTTCTATGCGGACACCTCAGCAAAACAACAGCCCCCATACCCTCATGATGAAATCGCATCAAGTACAGAAAAATACCTGCTTTTAAAAAAATTTAGAGTCCTAATCTCGATAAAACAAAGAGCCATTTTACAATTACTCTCTGATCAAAATGAAAGCTAACATCATACGATAACACACACCACGCTCTATCCCATGAGACACTCATAATAAACTCCGTATTCACATATTCTTAATTAAAAACACCTCATGGTTTTAGGGAACTTATATCATTACCATCAATTATATCATTGCCATCAATGATGATATTTTACGACACAACGGGATAAATTTCCCCAAAAATTCTAAAAAATTTTTGTGCAAATTTTTAAAAAGCTTGCGTCTGAGCGCTTTTTATGGTCTTGCAAAGAACTGAAAAGCAAAAATACATAAAGGTCCTTTTTTACTTAAGCTTTTCTCTTTGCAAAAAGCAGGAGAAAGCCCATAAAGAGCACACAGGACCATGAGAGAGCCGCAAGGTTAATCAAAGGGATTTTAGCCCGAAAATAACAAAAGAGCTTGACTGTTAAAGGCAGCAAAGAAAAGCGCCATAAAGACAACAAGAGAGTTCTTTTTGCAAGAATAGAATTGGATAGAAACGATGAAAATTAATGGCAATGAAATTCGCCCTGGTAATGTGATCGAACATCAAGGAAGTTTATGGGTTGCTGTTAAATGCAACGCTGTAAAACCAGGAAAAGGTGGTGCATTTAACCAAGTTGAAATGAAAAATTTGATTGATGGTACAAAACTTAATGAACGATTTCGCGCTGCTGAGACCGTTGAACGCGTGCGCCTTGAACAAAAGGATTTCACATTTCTTTATCAACAAGGGGATGCTTTGGTCTTTATGGATTCAGAATCTTATGAACAACTTGAACTTCAAAAGGATTTTGTTGGTGAACGTGCTGCGTTTCTCCAAGATGGGATGACTGTCACAGTTGAACTTTATCAAGAAAAGCCTATTGGCATCTCACTTCCTGATCAAGTTGCTGTCACGATTGCGGAAGCCGATCCTGCCATCAAAGGACAAACGGTTACCTCCTCTTATAAACCCGCCATTCTTGAAAACGGGATTCGTATTCTTGTTCCCCCCTTTATGAATGCTGGTGAACGTATCATTGTAGACACCAATGAGTTGATTTATTTGCGTCGTGCAAATGAAAAAGATAAATAAAGGAATAAAAAATGGCCCATTCTGCAGTCATGAATGTCATGGTGCAAGCTGCAATGAAAGCAGGACGCTCGTTGGTACGTGATTACGGTGAAGTGCAAAATTTGCAAGTGTCTTTGAAAGGACCAGCAGATTATGTCAGCCAAGCAGATCGCAAAGCGGAAAAAATTATTTTCAATGAATTAAGCAAAGCGCGCCCCAAATTTGGTTTTCTGATGGAAGAGTCAGAAGAAATCATTGGCGAAGATTCACAACACCGTTTTATTGTTGATCCTTTAGATGGCACCACAAATTTTCTCCATGGCATTCCTTTTTTTGCTGTTTCCATTGCCTTAGAAAGCCAAGGGAAAATCGTTGGTGGTGTCATTTACAATCCCGTGAATGATGAACTCTTCACCGCAGAACGCGGGTGTGGTGCTTTTTTCAATGACCGCCGCTGTCGCGTTTCTGCACGGCGCAGACTAGAAGATTGTGTCATTGCCACAGGCATGCCTCATTTTGGTCGCCCAAATCATGGAGCCTATCTTATTGAATTACGTAATGTGATGGCAGAGGTTGCCGGACTTCGCCGTTTTGGTGCTGCTGCGCTTGATTTAGCTTATGTTGCTGCTGGAAGAACCGATGGCTTTTGGGAAGATAACCTGCAAATTTGGGATATGGCTGCTGGAATACTGATGGTTCGTGAAGCAGGTGGTTTTGTCACCGATAAAGAAGGCGGTAGCGATATATTCCGCAAAAAAAATATCATTGCCGGCAATGAACACATTCGCCTAAAATTAGAAAAAACCCTCAAAAAAGGCATTTAAACCTAAAAAGATCTAGCAGATTACGTCAGCCAAGCAGATCGCAAAGCGGAAAAAATTATTTTTAATGAATTAAGCAAAGCGCGCCTCAAATTTGGTTTTCTGATGGAAGAGTCAGAAGAAATCATTGGCGAAGATTCACAACACCGTTTTATTGTTGACCCTTTGAGATGGCACCACAAATTTTCTCCATGGCATTCCCTTTTTTGCTGTTTCCATTGCCTTAGAAAGCCAAGGAAAAATCGTTGCTGGTGTCATTTACAATCCCGTGAATGATGAACTCTTCACCGCAGAACGCGGATGTGGTGCTTTTTTCAATGACCGACACTGTCGCGTTTCTGCACGGCGTAGACTAGAAGATTGTGTCATTGCCACGGGAAATGCCTCATTTTGGTCGTCCAAATCATGGAACCTATCTTATTGAATTACGCAATATAATGATGGAAGTTGCCAAACTTCGCCGTTTTGGTGCTGCTGCTCTCGAATTTAGCTTATGTCGCCGCAGAAAAAACCGATGGTTTTTGGGGAGATAACCTGCAAATTTGGGATATGGCTGCTGGAATACTGATGGTTCGTGAAGCAGGTGGTTTTGTCACCGATAAAGAAAGCGGTAGCGATATATTTCGCAAAAAAAATATCATTGCCGGCAATGAACACATTCGCCTAAAATTAGAAAAAACCCTCAAAAAAGGCTTAAACTTTATAGTCTTTTAAAAAGCCCCTTAAAATCAGTCCCCCTCCTTAGAATTTTATAAAATCCGAAAAAAGCAATGTAGAGAAAGGATTTTCAACTTTCTTTACAGACACAATAGAAAATGATGAATGAAACACCATCACCAATCATCAAGCCCCCATCCCCCCTAAAGATGCAATTATAGCTTAGCCAATGTTATTAAAGCTGATGTTTTTCTCAATCCCCCTGCAAACAAACTGAAAAAGGCAATAAACACAAATCCCATCATAACAAAACGCCACAAGAAGCAATTATCGTCCCCAAAGCAAGAACACAGTCTATTTACTCCTCAATATATGCTCTTTACAGTGCGCTATCCATTGATCGAAAATCTCCTCTCTCATAAAAGCTGCCGCATATGTTTAAGAGTTTTCACTCTTTTCCACCACTACATAATAGCAGAAATTTCAGAAAAACCACTGATTCAGTGGGCTGTTCTCTACCCCTTTATTCAACCGTTTTACAAATAGTTTATCAAATGCCGACGACATTTATAGTAACAAAAATCTTTGTTTTCCAAAATTGCTTTCTGCATTTCACTTGCAAGCTGCTCTTTATCTTTTTCAATAGCCTCTTTCAGCGCCTTTACCTTCTCATTACCGAAGATAATTTTTAATTTTTCTTTTAATTTTTTTTCCTCAACAAGCTTCTCCCAAAAGATCAATCGGTTATCACATGTCTCATTTGCTGCTTTTATCCATTCTCTGGCTCCTAATTTGTAAACTTTTTCAAATGTTGGATTCCCCTCAGCTATGGAAAGATCTTTTGCTCTATTTGTGTCATTCTCTTTACAAGTATTGATTACATCTCTAACTGTGACAGAATGGCAACCATTATCAAAGGCAACATAGCCTTTTTTCACTGTTTTAATAAGCTTCTTATAGTAAATGAACGTTTCTCTTGCCGCCTTATAATCACTGGAAATATCACACAACAACAACAACACATTCTTTTTACAATATAATAATAAAGTACACTCACCAGACCAAGATTCCGAAAGCTTTAGCATTTTCTCTATCTCTTTGTGTTCTATACTTATAGATATGTGGTCCCACAAAGTATCTGTAAATTTTTTCTTTTCATCCTCCCCTGTAAAGTTTTCCTTTTGGTGCTGTTTGCATTCAGCTGTAATCATATCATCAAGAACATATAACCACCAATGAAGTAATAACATCGTAGGTTGACTCCGTTTTTTTTTCGTAAGAGGATCTACAAACTTTTGCAGAGTTATTCCATTCTTTCTCATTAATCGCACTGCTTTTATAAAAAATTTCCTAAAATACGAGGTATCCAAGAGACTACATATTTTTTTGTAATGTTCATAAGTAAGTTTTTTTCCAAGTGCTTGCTTGTACAATAAACGCACTTCGTGCTCCCCTCGAACACAAATATCCTTTACAAATGGAAGCCGATCTCCACCGACTTTCATATCTTCCCTAGGATTTTTTATCCCCAGTACGTCTCTTTCCCATAGCCTTACTCCCTCATCCCATTGTTTCAACCATTCCTGCGATACTTTTTGAGTTTTTTTAACAAGCCTTTGTTCCCCTTGTGCAATAATATCTTTATGTCCAGCGCATTCTTGCTCTTTTTGCTCAAGTCGTTCAGTCAATTGAAGACACTTCTGTTTCCATTGTGCAATAATATCTTGATATCCAGCGCAATCTTGCTTTTTTTTCTCAAGTTGGTCAGTCAAGTGAAGACACTTCTGTTCCCCTTGTGCAATAATATCTTGATGTCCAGCGCAATCTTGCTCTTTTTGCTCAAGTTGGTCAGTCAATTGAAGACACTTCTGTTTCCATTGTGCAATAATATCTTGATATCCAGCGCAATCTTGCTTTTTTTTCTCAAGTTGGTCAGTCAAGTGAAGACACTTCTGTTCCCCTTGTGCAATAATATCTTGATGTCCAGCGCAATCTTGCTCTTTTTGCTCAAGTTGGTCAGTCAATTGAAGACACTTCTGTTCCCCTTGTGCAATAATATCTTTATGTCCAGCGCATTCTTGCTCTTTTTGCTCAAGTTGGTCAGTCAATTGAAGACACTTCTGTTTCCATTGTGCAATAATATCTTGATATCCAGCGCAATCTTGCTTTTTTTTCTCAAGTTGGTCAGTCAAGTGAAGACACTTCTGTTCCCCTTGTGCAATAATATCTTGATGTCCAGCGCAATCTTGCTCTTTTTGCTCAAGTTGGTCAGTCAATTGAAGACACTTCTGTTCCCATTGTGCAATAATATCTTGATATCCAGCGCACTCTTGCTTTTTTTTCTCAAGTTGGTCAGTCAAGTGAAGACACTTCTGTTCCCCTTGTGCAATAATATCTTGATGTCCAGCGCACTCTTGCTTTTTTTGCTCAAGTTGGTCAGTCAATTGAAGACACTTCTGTTCCCCTTGTGCAATAATATCTTGATATCCAACGCAATCTTGCTCTTTTTGCTCAAGTTGGTCAGTCAATTGAAGACACTTCTGTTCCCCTTGTGCAATAATATCTTTATGTTCAGCGCACTCTTGCTTTTTTTGCTCAAGTTGTTCAGTTAAATGCTTGTTCTGATAAATTGCCAATGCAAGCATTAAGCTTCCCCCACAACACACTATCATTGCCAAACCGAACAAAAAATCCACTGAGTATCCCGAATACCACGACTTCCCCATCCATATGATGCAGAAAATCATAACGCCGCATCTTACACTCCCACATTTTTTCCCCCATTTCCAAATGACCTTAATTATAGCTATTATGAAAGCTATTGCCAATTTTATGTCTTCTTCCATTCTTGCTCTCTTTTATTCCCACCAATATTTAACGCAGCTCTTTTATCGATCCCTCGATATTGTATCATTGTGTGTACATCTGATTTGAAAATCACTACATATTATATTTTAATAAAAACAATACACAAAATATAGATATTTTTTCTGGTAAAATAAAACAATTTGTATTTAATTGTACTGCTCTAATGATTTATGCACTTTTAAGAAGAGCTTTATAATTCTTAAAATGCACTCCCACAATATTGGTTCAAAGTACTCAAAAGCCTAACACAGCAAAACATGGCTGCGTGCTCACCTTGTTTTATAAAATTGATAAAAAGCGTCTTTCTACTCATTTATCGGCTCTTTTTTAGTAAAGCGACATCATCATACACTTTCCTAATCCCCTCAATATTACTACAGCCCCTAAAACTTGAGACGCTTCATGAAGAAGACTTATTCTTTCTTTAAGTATTTTTACTTCACGCGAGCTCTCTCTGCTTGGTATATGCAAGAGACATGGTTTTGACTAATGCAACATAATCAAATTTGAAACGAGAAATTCCATGTAAGATCTTTCATGAAAAACAATGAGTTATCATTATAAATCAACGTGACAGTGCTGTTATGAAGAGAACTCCTCGCTCATCTTAATAGTCCATAGCGATTTAACTGGATATCGTTTTATATTCTATACACAGAAGTGTCTTTATAAAAATACTTCATCTCAGGCAAAAAAAAAGAACAGCCTATTAAAAAAGAAAAACATCTCAATGCTTGCCTTTCTTTTTTCCATGAGAGTTTCAAATTGATAAGCCTGTCTGAAAAGAGTACTGTTTATGCCCTTAAAAATACTGCTCTTGTATCAAGATCACTTACTCAGATGAGAATTGCAGTTTAGCCAAATGCGCATAAACATTATTTTTTATAATGAGTTGTGTGTTCCTTCTTCCACAAAAGCGCCTTTATCCATCACGAGAATACGATCAGCTTTTAAAATTGTTGCCAAACGATGTGCAATGACCAGGATTTAGGATTTTGTATCAATCCTTCTAAGGCATTTTGCACCAACTTTTCACTGTTTGCATCTAAAGCAAATCTTGCTTCATCAAGTAGCAAAATTTTGATTTATAATAATAATTCATTGTCTTGTATGTTGAATGAGAATCCCGAATACCGTAAGATTCTCTCATTTCAAACCTGCTCCATGGTGAACCAATCAAAACCATGTCTTTTGCACGTACCAAGCGGAGAGAGCCCGCGTGAATAAAAAAACTATTAAGAAAGGACTTAAAATGCCTATAGTAAATCGTCTCAAGTGCCAAAGGCTGTAGCAACATCGACGAGTTGGCAAATATAATGATGGTTCCCGATTGCAGCAAGAGGGGTGCATTTCTTAAAATCGCCCGTGCAATACCGATGCGTTGTTTTTGCCCCCAGAAAGCATAGTACCACGTTCTTCTACTTGCGTATCAAAGACGTTTGGTAAAGCTTGAATAAATTCAAATACATTGGCAGCTCTAGAAGCGGAAAATACTTCCTCTCCATGGGTATGTTCAGTTCCAAAAAAGAAGAAAAGTTTGCAATTATTTTATTTCAAGTCTTTATACTCTAGGGAAGAAAGGATTTTTGCGTGTATTTCAAAATGATTTTTGAATTTAAAAAACGCAACCACAATGATTTATAGACCCATCTGTTTATGTCGGATGCGTTTTTGAATTAATATTTAAAGTGCACTCTTTGATAGGATCAAAAACTCATCGTTTGCAATCGTTTTGTTTAAAACCCTTGTACCCCATAAAGAGGAGGCTTTTACATGCCAATATTACCAAAACGATTTTTGAATTTAGAAAGACGACCACCACGATCTACGAGCGTTTGGGAGCCACCTGTCCATGCCGGATGCGTTCTTGGATCAATATCTAGATTAAGAGTATCGCCTTCTTTTCCCCAAGTAGAGCGCGTCGTATATTGGGTTCCATCCGTCATAACAACGGTAATTTTGTGATAGTTGGGGTGAATATTCGCTTTCATGCGTCAAACCTTTTGCGTTTATAGAATGAAATAGCACTTGCTTGTTTTTTTAAGTGCACTTCCTTTGTCTTTTTGATACATTGATTAAAGTATTTATTCCTATAACTGAGCACGCATCAAAAAACAAGTGTTCAAGATACATCATTGTATCAAGTGTTACAAATCCAATACAGTGAGCAAAATTTTATGACATTACGTTCTCGTTCAGAAAAATCGACAAAGTCTTCCCCTAAGAAATCTTCATTCTCTTCGCTTGCAATTTTTGTTCCTTATCTTTTGCGCTATCGTTGGTTGTTTATCTTTGCTTTTCTAGCGTTATCTGTTGCTGCTCTTGTCACATTAGCTTTGCCTGTGGCTATCCGCCAAATGTTTGATCATGGGTTTTCTACTTCAAGCCATGGACATATCAATTTTTACTTTGGAATTTTGTTTATCTTAGCCTTGTTTCTCGCATTTGCTTCAGCAGCCCGTTATTACTGTGTTATCACCTTGGGAGAACGGATTGTTGCCGATTTACGGCGTGATGTGTTTGTCCATATTATGAAACTTTCTCCTGCTTTTTTTGATCGGTCACATTCAGGAGAGATTGTTTCAAGGCTTCTCACAGATACCACACAAATAAAATTAGCTGTGGGCTCTACCGCCTCTACCGCTTTACGTCAGCTGATTATCGTGATCGGAGCCGTCGTGATGATGGTGATCACCAATGCTAAATTGTCTTTGTTGGTTTTAGCGGCTATTCCTGTTGTGGCCATTCCCTTGGTAGTCTTTGGACGTAAAGTTCGCTCTCGTACCCGCGCGGCGCAAGATCGTCTTGCAGATGCCAATGCTGTTGCTACAGAGCAGGTAAGCGCTATTCGCACTGTGCAAGCTTTTACCGCTGAAAAACTCGTTACAATACGTTTTTCACAATTGATAGAACGTGCTTTTCAAACAGCACGTGCTTCTGTAATCTTGCGCTCCTTTTTTACGGGGTTTGCAATTTTTTTGGTTTTTAGCAGTGTGGTTGCTGTTTTATGGATTGGATCGCGCGATGTTTTGAATGGAACGATGACAGGAGGAACATTAGGGCAATTTGTCCTTTATGCGGTTTTTGGAGCTTCTACTTTTGCGCAATTATCGGAACTGGGAGCAGAATTAATCCAAGCAGCAGGCGCTGCTGAACGGCTTGCCGAATTGTTACAAGAACAACCTACTATTGTAGCACCTAAAAATGCTTTATCATTAGAGCAACCTATTCGAGGTGAACTTGTTTTTGATCAGGTTGATTTTACTTATCCTTCTAGACCACAAGAGAAGGTTTTACGCTCGCTTTCATTTTCTGTAAAAGCAGGCGAAACGGTTGCTTTTGTTGGGGCTTCTGGAGCAGGAAAAAGCAGCATTTTTTCTTTGATCCTTCGTTTTTATGATCCGACAAATGGAACAATTCGGTTGGATGGCATGGAAATTAATCGCCTTTCTTTACAAGATTTACGCAGTGCAATTTCCTATGTTCCACAAGATGTCGCCATTTTTGATGGAACATTGCGTGATAATATTATTTTTGGAACTGAAACTACCCATGAAGAGGAAATCCTTGCTGCCGCTAAAGCGGCTAATGCACTTGAATTTATTCAAGCTTTACCAGATGGCTTGGATACGCAAGTAGGAGAACGTGGTACCATGCTTTCTGGGGGGCAAAAACAACGCATTGGTATTGCACGGGCAATTTTAAGAAATGCACCCCTGTTGCTGCTTGATGAAGCAACATCTGCTTTAGATGCAAACAGTGAAAAGTTGGTGCAAGACGCTTTAGAAGGATTGATGCAAAATCGAACAACATTGGTCATTGCGCATCGTTTGGCAACAATTTTAAAAGCTGATCGTATTCTTGTGATGGATAAAGGCGCCCTTGTGGAAGAAGGAACCCATGCCGAACTTGTGGCAAAAAATGGCGTTTATGCTTACCTCGCAAAACTCCAATTTTCGCCTGAGTAAGTGATCTTGATACAAGAGCAGTATCTTTAAGGGCATAAACAGCACTCTTTTCAGACAGGCTTATCAATTTAAATCTCTCATGGAAAAAAGAAAAGCAAGCATTGAGATGTTTTTCTTTTTTAACGGGCTGTTCTTTTTTCTGCGCAAGATGGAGCATTTTATAAAGACACTTCTGTGTACAGAATGTAAAATGATACCAAGTTAATCTCTATGGGCTATTAAGATGTGCAAGGAGTTCTCTTCATAACAGCACTGTCACGTTGATTTATAAGGATAATTCATTGTTTTTCATGAAAGATCATGAATACCATAGGATTTTCTCATGTCAAACCCTCATAGTGAGTCAAACAAAATCTCTTGGCTTGCTCATCACAAGCAGAGTTGGTGTGTGGAGTAAAACGGTACAAGAAAGAGGTAAAATACCTCCCTTGCCCCTTTACGTTCTAAGGGCTGTCAAAACATTGGGGCGCTGACAAAAGAGTATACGCTGGCAAAAAGTATAATAGGTGCTCGCTTTCTTGAAGCCTTTATGCGGCTCATTTGATAGGCTCTAGGGACACAAGCTCTATCCTAAAGACTGACCACACTCTTTAAAAAACTGAATATTAAAATTTTTTCATGCCCTCTCTCACCGCTCTAAACAATAGTGTTTACCGAAAATCATGACAAATTGTAACTCGCAAATACGCTTCTCTCTATTGCAAGAGTATCCTTTTATGCTCTTTCAAAAACACGAACACTTTTTGAATATTGTTTGCAGATCCGTCTTATTGAAAAAGAGCAAAGACTTTTTTAGCACTTTTGGGCTTCTTATAACTTTTGTATGAGCGCGTATAAGCAACAGCTTTTATAATAAACTGGCTTTTGGCAAAATTGTAAAATTTTATCAAATTTATTGTTTTTAAATATCACCACGACTACTGTTCTGCTCTTGCAGACACGCAACCTCAAAACACTTTCTCTTTGCTCACAAATTGTCTCTCCAGCTCTCTCTTCCAGTCATAGCCTACAAAAATCAGAATAGAGTACTTCGATTGGACACCATCTTCTCACACCACCACCAACGCCATCATTTATATTTACAGCTCTCAACTTTATAGCCACCCCCTGTCGTGCTTTAAGAAGGCATTTTAACGATGATAAGAACATGTACAAAGAGGATATATCTTTAAGGTGTTTATGTTTTAAAGCTTGCACCAAATCATAATTTTTTTGCATAGCGAGCCAAGCATATGCAGCACTGACACCCTAACCATTTCAAACCGTTCAGCTGTTTTAGCAACAGATAAGCCAAGTTCTACGATTATATCTTCAACCACGAATTCACCGAAGTACGGAGGATTTTCATCATTTTTTAGCGCTCCCTCTTCAGTGATCCTCTAGATAATTAACTCATTCAGCATCTATACCAGCAAAGCGAAATATTACGTGCTAATTTTCCTTTACATTCATTAGCCAAGCCCCCTCAAAATGACCTTTTAATAAATAGAGCTAAAAGGATAAGTCTTCAAAACCATTTGGTGAGATAGCTATATCAAGAGCACCGAGAATACGACTTAGTTTCTAAGAATAGGCGATTTTCCCCCTTTTATTGTATCAGTCTTGTAGAACTTTAAGTCCTTTATGTTTAAATCAAAAAATCATAATTGGATTATATTGCATAAAGATGCTTTTTCTCATTTTTCCATTTAACACACGATAAGTTACCATTTAGGCACGATGAGAAGCTTGCCCTTTATATCATGATTTCAGAACCGCATGAGAAGAATAAAAGATGATGTGGCTTAATAAGAGAGTTTGTTCATAAGCCGTTTGGGTGTCTTAAGGTCAAGGATGCCGTTAGGCGCAACTTGTAAAGGGTTGCCTTGAGGCTTAAGGACCCAAAGCTTGTTAGCCCCTTCATTGAACGCGGGTCTGATGTCATTATTTTGGAGAGCGATTATTAAGAATTTGAGAGGCAGACAGCCTCTCATTTTGATTTGTATGCAAACGAATTGCACCCTATTTATTCAGGGAGAATAAGAACATACCCAGGAGGTGCTAAACGGAATAAGAGAGCGTCGTAACCCCACGCAGCAGACAGGCAGCAAATAGAAGAAACGCCTTCAGCAATTGCCATGAGTAATGCGAACGATATACCGGCTTCATCTGCTGTTGCGTCACGGCGTTCTAAGTAGTATCCGACAAAAAAGAAAAAGCACCCTATTCCACTCACCGACCCAAAAACTTTTAATGCGGTATGAACCGGTCCACGTATGCTGAGCAAGATAATAAAAATTATGAAAGTAAATACTGTAAAGATCCCTTCGAATACCCCACGCACCATATTGCACAATTTTCGCATCATAATTGCAGAAAAGCTCTGTTCTGCGTATCGATTTTTTCTTTTGATGCTTGTATTCTTAGAAGATATGCTGTTATTTTTAGAAGATATACCGTCCACAACTCCCCCCGTTTTAAGCCAAGATGCTATGAAGTTAGTTATCTTTAATTATATCATCAAAAAATACAAGAAAAATTTATCCATTTTAACGAAAAAATAGGTGTTTTATTGAGGTGCAAATCTATTTTGTTAGCAAGAGTTATTCAATTCGTTCGCCAATAGAAAAACTACCCCCATTGAAGAGGAAGCTATCCTGACGCAGAAAAGCTTCATAAGCTGTATTCCAATCCGCTCAGAAATCGCAACTCTCTAATCTACCCGCTTAATCCACCTTTGAAACTGCAATAAAATAAATTCTGCTGATGACAAGTAATGACAACATGAAAAAGAAAAAATATCACAATATCAAACTCTTCAATACAGTATGAGCTTTCTGATTTTCACTCAAAAAGCAAGTGCCCACCCATGAACGACACCATACTAAAGTGCTGTGCATTCACAAATTTCCTAGCATTATCTCCCCTTCTCGAAATTGCACCTCTCCCGCAATCTTATCTCTCGATAGCACCCATTAAAGACTTTTAAAAGGTCCAAGGAAAAAACTCTCTGAGAAAGCTTTCAAGCCTAAAACGCCCCCGCCATTTTTATCATGATGAGGGCACAAAAAATCACGCAGAAACATGCAAAATCTCTCCGCATTTAAAAACAGGGCTTGTGCTTCAATCGCACGCTTTTTCTTGTTCTCTTGTCCATTGTCCCAAAGCCGCAAGATGGTTCATCCGAGCCCGATGACGAAATGCCTTCTGTGCAACAGCAATATTTTCATCTTTTCCCGCCCATGCTTTTAAGGCAGCTGCTTGCAGTGCTCGTCCATAGGAAAAGGTCAATTTCCAAGGCAATACGCCCAAAGAATTCATAGCAGATAAATGCGCCGTTGCTTCCTGATCAGACTGCCCTCCAGAAAGAAAAGCAATTCCGGGAACAGCGGCAGGAACAGTCTGTTTAAGCACTTGGACAGTCTTTTCAGCAACTTCTTCAACAGAAGCCTTGCGAGCATCCTTTCCATCAATCACCATATTGGGCTTTAAAATCATCCCCTCCAAAAGAACACGAGCTTCAAACAATTCTTTAAAGACAGCTTGCAAAACAGTGCGTGTCACCTCAAAGCAGCGTGTAATTGAATGCCCACACGATGATCCATCCATCAACACTTCCGGCTCAACAATGGGCACAATATTGAACTCCTGACATAAGGCAGCATAGCGTGCAAGAGCTTGTGCATTTTGTCTTATGGCGCCTCTTGTTGGCAAAGTGTGTTCATCAATAGCAATTACCGCACGCCATTTAGCAAAACGTGCTCCCAAAGCATAATAATTTTTTAGCCGCTCACGAAGACCATCCAACCCTTCGGTAATTGTTTCTTGGGGAAAAGCAGCCAAGGGTTTTGCACCGGTATCAACTTTAATCCCTGGCAAAGCGCCTGAATCCCGAATAAGATCCGTCAACATTTTCCCAGTTGATGCTTTTTGCCGAATGGTTTCATCAAATAAAATAACCCCAGAGATGGCGTTTTCCATCGCTTCTTTTGTACTAAAAAGCATTTCACGATAAGCACGGCGCTTATCTTCATTGGATTCAACACCAATGCTTTCAAAACGCTTTCCAATGGTCGCCGTACTTTCATCTGCCGCCAAAATACCTTTACCTGCATGCACCAAAGCAAGTGCAATATCTTCAAGCCGTTCATTCATAAAAAATTCCTCTTTATTTTGTCTTAATTTCTAAAAATGCGCAACACTATCAAAAAACACTCTACACGACTGTATAGTTTTTCTTTAACCTTCCCTTCAAAGAAGCCCTTTAAGCCTGCATGAGGGCAAGAATACCAGGAAGGGTCTTTCCTTCCATCCATTCCAAAAAAGCTCCTCCAGCAGTTGAGAGATAAGTAAAATCATTGGCAACACCGGCATGATTAAGGGCAAAAACCGTATCGCCCCCTCCCGCAATTGAAACCAACTTTCCCGTCAAACTACGTTCTGCTGCATGGCGTGCAACGGCAATGGTTCCCTTATCAAAGGGAGACATCTCAAAAACACCAAGGGGTCCATTCCACACAAGAGTAGCAGCTTCATCTATCGCAGCATTGATATGCGCAATAGAGCGCGTCCCAATATCCAATATCATGCCATCTTGTGGAATATCTTCAATGTCATAAAGACGATGCGGTGCATCTTTTTCAAAACGAAATCCAACGACAGCATCCTGAGGGAGCAGAAGCGTACAGTGACACTCTTGCGCTTTTTTAATGATTTTTTTTATCGTTTCCATCAATGCATGTTCACACAGTGATTTTCCTACATGGATACCTTGTGCAGCTAAAAAACTGTTAGCCATCCCCCCACCAATAATTAAGGAGTCAACTTTTTCCACCAAATGATTGAGCACAAAAAGCTTACTAGAAACCTTTGCTCCTCCCACAAGGGCAACCACAGGACGTGCTGGATTGCCAAGTCCTTTTTCTAATGCCTGCAACTCACCTTGCAAAGAGCGTCCTGCATAAGAAGGCAACAAATGCGTTATTCCCTCCACCGAAGCATGGGCACGATGAGCAACTGAAAAAGCATCATTAACATAGAGATCTCCATTATGAGCCAAAGCTTCTGCAAAAGAACAATCATTCTTTTCTTCACCAGCATAAAAACGAACATTTTCAAGCAGTAAAACACCACCATTTTGTAATGACTCAACTGCAACCTGCACCGCCGAACCGATACAGTCCGGAGCAAAAGCAACCGGCTGATTAATGATCTTTTCCAGCACTTGCACAACAGGACGGAGTGAAAACTCTTGCTCTACCTTTCCTTTGGGGCGACCACAATGAGAAAGCAGAATAAGTTTAGCACCACATTTTTGTAGCTCAATGAGTGTCTCTTTATGCCGTACAAGACGCGTCTCGTCACAAACTTTGCCCTGTGCCATAGGAACATTAAAATCTACGCGCACCAGAACACGTTTGCCCAAAACATCAACATCATCAAGTGTGCGAAACCCCATCACTGCTTCCTCTTCACTTTCCATTGTTTCAAATAAAAACGCATCCAACAACCCTGCCCACTTTTCTTTCCACTTATCCCCCTCTTTGCTTTTACAAGAGATCCACGACAGCCTATCTCTCACCCTTTGCTTAATAAAAATCCAAAGCTTTTATCGTCAAATGTACAAAAGCCCACCATTGCTCTTAATCTTCATATTCCATTGTGGCAAACAAATGCATTGGCTCAACTTGATCTCCATTAAAGCTTCCTTTTACTTCTAGGAAAAAGAGTTTACATCTCCTGTTTTCTAACGTTTTCTCAAAAGGTATCTCGTTCAGATCTTACTTTTTAAAAGTTTACTCTTTCATGCATCTTTTAAAAGCACGTATTGACACAGTATTAAAACAAAACACATCATCAATTTTTCAATAGCCTCTTCTCTCTAGCGCATGAGAACAACAGCCTCTATCTGTTTTTCTCAAAATTGCACAAAAATGAGACTTTTCCCTATAA
The DNA here is from genome assembly GCF_042195355.1 of Bartonella sp. CL266QHHD. Taxonomy (NCBI): domain Bacteria; kingdom Pseudomonadati; phylum Pseudomonadota; class Alphaproteobacteria; order Hyphomicrobiales; family Bartonellaceae; genus Bartonella; species Bartonella sp. CL266QHHD. The sequence continues at coordinate 158,166 of NZ_JBHIOD010000018.1, read as the reverse complement.
AAAGAGGACCCTGAGGTCCTCTTATATTGTCTTAGCAAAAGCCACTGCCGTATCACTCATACGGTTAGAAAAGCCCCATTCATTATCATACCAAACCAGAACGCGACAGAGCTTACCATCAATCACTTTGGTTTGATCATTGTGGAAAATAGCTGAATGAGGATTATGATTAAAATCACAACTCACGAGTTTCTCTTCTGTAGTGTCCAAAACGCCCTTCAAAGAACCCTGTGCAGCAGTAGCAATAGCTGTATTAATTTCTTCGATTGTTGTGGAACGCTTAGCGATAAATGTCAAATCAACCACAGAAACATTAGGGGTCGGAACACGAATCGATACACCATCAAGCAATCCCTTTAATTCTGGCAAGACCAATCCCACAGCTTTTGCCGCTCCTGTTGAGGTAGGAATCATAGAAAGAGCTGCCGCACGTGCACGATAAAGGTCCCGATGCATTGTATCCAATACAGGTTGATCACCCGTATAAGAATGGATTGTTGTCATAAAGCCCTTTTCAATGCCGACCGTATTGTGTAAAACTTGTGCAACAGGCGCCAAACAATTGGTTGTACAAGAAGCATTTGAAACAACGCGATGCTCGCTGCTTAAAGATTGATGATTAACCCCATAGACGACCGTAAGATCTGCTCCTTCAGAAGGCGCAGAAATAAGAACACGCTTTGCCCCCGCATCTAAATGAGCACTTGCTTTATCACGCGCAGTAAAAATACCCGTACATTCCAAAGCAATATCGATATCCAAATCTTTCCAAGGCAATTGAGCAGGATCACGCTCTGCGCATACCTTTATTAAACCACCTCCCACATCAATAGCATCCCCTACCACCTTAACGATCCCAGGAAAACGCCCATGAACTGAATCATAGCGTAATAAATGGGCATTTGTTTCCACCGATCCCAAATCATTAATTGCAACCACTTCAACATCTTGTCGTCCACTTTCCACAAGTGCACGTAAAATATTGCGACCAATACGACCAAACCCATTAATTGCAACACGAACTGTCATTTCACATGTTTCCTCATCAATTTTTTAAGCACAACATTTAAAACACAATAAATGGGTATTTCACCAATCCAAAATCATTAATTCCCACAATGTCAATATCTTGATCACTCACTCACTTATCCACAATAATGCACAAGATCATCCACAATACTGCACAAAATATGATGCCCTACAATCACCCCATTCATGACAACATAAGCTGTCACTTTGTCTTTTCCTCTTTGATCTTTTCCAGCTCTTTTTCAACGGTGGCAACAACATTTTCCCAAGTAATACCAAAATGCGCATAAAGGGCATCAATTGTTCCACTTGCCCCAAAGCCCTCCATACCAATAAACACACCACCACAGCCAATAAAACGGTCCCATCCTTGGGCGACAGCAGCTTCAATGGCAATTTTAATCGGTGCATCTCCAATGAGAGCACGCTGATAGGAGAGAGATTGTTGAGAAAAAAGTTCAAAACAAGGCACAGAAACCACACGCGTTGGGATGCCTTTTTCTTCTAACACCGCATGTGCCTCCACTGCAATTTGCAATTCTGAACCAGAAGCAAACAGCGTCACTTGTGCATCATCGCTAGCTGTTAGGAATTCATAAGCACCAAGCATACAGAGATTTTCTTCTTCATACTCTTGACGCAAAAGCGGTAGATTTTGTCGACTTAAAGCCAAGGTAGAAGGCGTCCCGCGTGCTTTCAAAGCCAATTGCCAACACTCGACTGTCTCCATAGCATCGGCAGGACGGAACACAAAATGATTAGGCATTGCACGCAGGCAAGCCAAATGCTCCACGGGTTGATGGGTCGGACCATCCTCACCAAGACCAATAGAATCATGAGTCATGACATAAATCACCCGCAACCCCATGAGAGAAGACAAACGCATAGCAGGACGCATATAGTCAGAAAAGCATAAAAAGGTTCCCCCATAAGGAATAAAGCCGCCATAAAGGGCAAGACCATTCATCACAGCTCCCATTGCATGTTCGCGAATTCCATAATGCAGATAGCGCCCTGAAAAATCTTCAGCAGAGATACTTTTCATCTGGCTACTTTTTGTATTATTAGATCCGGTTAGATCAGCCGAACCACCAATAGTCTCAACAACGACCTCATTGATCACTTCAAGAGCCATTTCCGAAGCTTTACGCGTAGCAACAACGGGGCGCTCTTCAACCAATTTCTGTTTATAAGTATCAATAGCGCCATCAAATCCGCCCACGAGATCGCCCCGCATCAATCTTTCAAACTCCACACGCTCTGAGACAGGAAGATCAGCAAATTTTTCTTCCCATTTTTGGCGTTTTTTAGCAGCATTGAGACTAGCCAAGCGCCAATTATCGAGAATATCGGCTGGAATAACGAAAGGCTCAGCATCCCACCCTAAAGCGATACGGGTTTCAGCGATTTCTCGTGCGCCCAAAGGGGCTCCATGAACTTTATTGGTACCCGCTTTATTGGGTGCTCCAAAACCAATTGTTGTTTTACAAGCGATCAAAGTTGGTTTATCGGAATTTTGTGCCGCCTCAATAGCCCGCGCAATTGCTGCTTGATCATGCCCATTGACTTTATGTGTCTCCCAACCAGAAGCCTTAAAACGCGCAATCTGATCTGTACTGTCAGCAAGGGAAATCTCTCCATCGATAGAAATATTATTATCGTCCCACAACACAATAAGCTTATTGAGTTTCAAATGACCGGCAAGGGAAAGTGCTTCTTGAGATATCCCTTCCATAAGGCATCCATCGCCCACCAACGCATAGGTGTAATGGTTGATAAGATCACCAAAACGGGCATTTTGCAAACGCTCTCCAAGAGCCATCCCCACGGCATTCGCCAACCCTTGTCCGAGAGGACCAGTCGTTGTTTCGATTCCCGCCACATGCCCATATTCTGGATGCCCAGCAAGCTTTGCTCCTAATTGGCGAAAATTTTTGAGATCTTCAATGCCAATATCTTCATAACCAGAAAGATACAAGAGAGCATAAAGCAACATAGACCCATGTCCTGCTGATAACACAAAACGATCACGGTTAGGCCAGCGAGGTTTTTTGGGGTCATGAGCAAGGAATCTTGTATAAAGAACCGTAGCAATATCGGCGGCTCCCATTGGCAAGCCTGGATGACCAGAATTTGCTTTTTCAATCGCATCAATAGCAAGAAAACGGATAGCATTGGCCATCTGATTCTGTTGGTGGGTGTTTGTCATGAATAATCGACCATTTCGTTAAATACGTTATTCTGTTGCTTTTTCCGTATTCTCTTAAAATTCTCAAGAAATACTATTTTCTAACCATTAGCGTGAGACTTTTTGCCACCACTTCAATAACATTAATAACATTCCCCTCACGCGTCCTGTATATCCATGTCATTTATGCCAATACGCGCAAAAAATCCAGCTTTTAATTTATATCTATCCCCTGCTTTGCTTGCTAAAATATCTTACATACTTAAAAATAAAATGCACACAACACAAGAGTGAAAGTGATTCGTTTTTGCATAACACATTGATAAAGGATACAATTACCCAAAGGATAAAAGCAATGAACCAAGAGACTACAGTTCTACAAGATGCTTTAGAGCACCTAGAAAAGGCACTTAGAACTTTAGAGATCACCATAATAAACCGTAATGCCGTTATTGATAAAAATAACGAATGGGAAGAAGAAATCCAACGAATGAATGCTGACCGCAGCCATCTTGCCCAAGCGCTTGACAAAGCTGAAGCCCAAATTGAACGCTTAGAGTCCGTAAACAAAGAAGTTTCCAAACGTCTTATTAAAGCAATGGAAACAATTCGTGTTGTCATTGATAGATAAAGGTTTGAATGTATGGAAACTGTTTCCGTTACCATTGATGGTAAAATTTATCGCATGGCTTGTGACAAAGGACAAGAACGTCGTCTTATTGCGCTTGCTGCTCAATTAGATCAATATATCACACATTTAAAGAACAATTTTGGTGAAATTGGCGACCATCGTTTATCGGTTATGGCTGGCATAATGATTATCGATGAAATGGAAGAAATAAAACGAGAAAATAAAAAATTACAAGAAGACTACAATGCTCTTTTACGACTCCACAACGAAAGAGACCGCACCATGGGGAAAATTATGCGTGACACCACACAACGCATTGAAAATCTCACCAACCAATTGCTCAAAGATGATCAAAACCACACAAACATTCAAGAACAAGAACAGGAAGATTTCTAAAAAGTACATCAGCGCATAATAAACCAGAGACTTGACTTGTCCGCCACATCTCACAGGATAAAAATTCTTAAACCCACACCAGTCTGTAAACAGTCTGGTTTCTTATAGGAAGGATTCCAGCTACTCACGACTTATGGGATTAACTTAAACCTCAACAAGAAAGCCCTACCCTGAATATTTCACCTCCGCACAAACGCTTCCTATATCAAGGAGGCTGCCTTATATCACCACATTTCAAATGAGATGTCTTTTAACAGCGCAATAAGATAACAAAACCAACATCATGTAAAAAAAATCATATAAATGACAACAGCAACAAACAAATAAAGCACCCTTCGAAAAAAAGAGCTATATTCATGTTCCCTATGAATGCATGTCCAAAATCCTTGCCCCTAGATAATATCAAGCAGATTCAATATATTAAAAAAATAACCTTATCTATTATACCGTAAAACACCGCTATTTGATAATATAAGCACCATAGAGTCTTTGCACCTAGAATGTCCATCCGATGAAACCCACCGAAAAGAACCGTATCATTTATAAACCAGCGTGAATTAAGTATTTTCATCCTTTAGAGCAGGAAAAAAGTCAAAACCGAAGAGTATGTTAATCTCATACAACCTCAAACATCATAAACAACAATAATAGCTCTTGAAAACATCCTCTACCGCTATTTTTATCCTTATAACAAATAATCCATATTCCTCTCCCCACCCCTCAAAATCTCCAAGCTTAATAAAAGAAAGAGCAAGTCGGCATCATCATTATAGTCAGCCCTCAATATTGCGATAGCCCCCTTGGCTCGTAAAACGATTCATAAGAGGGACGCCTTTCTTGTACAGCTTTTTCCCATAAAACCCACCCGCTTGTGATGTACAAACAAATAGTCATGATTGACTAAACATGCACAAATTTAAAATAAGACAATCTTGCGGTATTCGGGATTTTGATAGAAGATAAAAGAAAGATAAATTATCATTATAAATCAATATGTTGCAAATGCTTCGACGAAGCATATTTTAAAAACACATTCACCCATCACTTTTTCTCATAACATACCAGTACGATTTTTAAGCACATAATTTTAACTTTATTCAATTCTGTTTGCAAAAGTTTAAAATGGGAAAAATTTCAAGGCTCTTATCCAAAAAGCGAAAGAATGAACTCTCATTATCAATGAACATCTCGCTCGTATAAACATCAATAAAGCAATCCCCAATATGCCTTAATGAAATAAAAGGGGGGCTCCCATTAAATGCCCTACCGTAAAAGCAGCTTCCTCAGAACTAAAACAAAATCAACAGACAACATCACCGCATCTGCTCCCATCCCCAAACTGGACAACCTAACGCAATACCTTTCTATCTTACGATAAGAGATAAAAGAATAATGGGTTCTATGGAGGCATTCACAAGAGGCGCGCACCCGTTGTTTTTAAAGCCTGTTCAAAGGCGCATGAAAAAACACCATGCGTAAACGGCTCAAATCCCTTTCGTTCCATCTTGAGAGACAGAAGCAATACGCAAGAGATTTGTCGCACCGGGCGTTCCAAGGGGAACCCCAGCTGTCACAAGGAAGCGATCTCCCCCTTTGCAAAAACCTTTCTGAAATGCAATAGCTGCTGCACGATCAACCATATCCTCTAAACTCCGTGCATCTTGCGTGACCACACAATGAAGCCCCCAAACTAAAGCCAAACGCCGTGCTGTTTCCACAATGGGCGATAAAGCAATAATCGGTCTATTAGGGCGTTCACGAGAGGCGCGCACCCGTTGTTTTTAAAGCCTGTTCAAAGGCGCATGAAAAAACACCATGCGTAAACGGCTCAAATCCCTTTCGTTCCATCTTGAGAGACAGAAGCAATACGCAAGAGATTTGTCGCACCGGGCGTTCCAAGGGGAACCCCAGCTGTCACAAGGAAGCGATCTCCTCCTTTGCAAAAGCCTTCCTGAAATGCAATAGCTGCTGCACGATCAACCATATCCTCTAAACTCCGTGCATCTTGCGTGACCACACAATGAAGCCCCCAAACTAAAGCCAAACGCCGTGCTGTTTCCACAATGGGCGATAAAGCAATAATCGGTCTATTAGGGCGTTCACGAGAGGCACGCACCCCGGTGGTTCCTGAAGCCGTATAAGCAACGATAGCGGATAGCGCAAGTGTTTCAGCAATCTGACGTGCAGCAAGAGAAATCGCATCCGTTCCTGTTGATTCTGGTGCTGGATGTTGTGCTCCAACCTGAGCGGCATAAGTGTGATCCTGTTCGATTTGCCGCGCGATTCGGTCCATCATAAGCACAGCTTCTTCAGGATAGCGACCAGAAGCAGATTCAGCAGACAACATCACCGCATCTGTTCCTGCATAAACTGCTGTAGCAACATCCGACACTTCTGCGCGTGTGGGAACAGAAGATGTGATCATTGATTCGAGCATTTGTGTTGCCACCACAACAGGCTTTCCTGCTAAACGACAAGCTTTTATGAGCTCCATCTGAAGTGCAGGGACCTTTTCCAAGGGTATTTCCACTCCAAGATCACCCCGTGCAATCATAATACCATCGGATACCTCAATAATTTTCTCTATATGCTCTAAGGCTTGAGGCTTTTCGATTTTAGCCATCAAAGACACCTTGCTTTTCGTCAACCGACGCACCGCCATAATATCTTCTGGACGTTGAATAAAAGAAAGAGCAACCCAATCAACAGGCTGCTGTAAAAGAGCCTGAAGATCCTCCTTATCTTTTGACGTCATCGAATCAAAAGGCAAAATTGTATCGGGAAAACTGACACCCTTTCGATCAGAAATACGGGTTCCAGAAACCACGCGACACTGTACAGAATGACCATCACAAACTTGCGCACGCAGTTCCACCCTTCCATCATCAATCAACAACCGATCCCCTGGTTTAACAGCCGAAAATACATCCTCATGAGGGAAAAAAACACGCTGTGCATCACCAAGAACATCGCGATTATCTAATGTAAAGCTTTGCCCAACACGCAAATCTTCTTGCCCCTTAGCAAAACGCCCCACACGCAGTTTTGGCCCCTGAAGATCCACTAAAATACCAATGGGGCGTCGAACTGTTTTTTCAACTTCTCGTATAGACTTGACCAAATCACCCAGCATATCACGATCAGTATGGCTCATATTAAGACGAAAAACGTCTGCCCCTGCCCTAAAAAGCTTCTCAATCATCAAACGAGAAAAAGAAGAAGGACCAAGAGTCGCAATAATTTTTACTTTACGTGCACGTTTCACGGTGGAGAATTTCCTGAAAGAGAAGGTATAACTGAATTGTTTAACAAAGACTCATCCGTCAACTGTACCATCCAACTGGTTTGATTTCCGGTATCGATCTCTTTAAATTCAGCCTTTTGATATCCTCGAGGGAAACAATCATGAACCCCTTGAATGGTAAATTGGCTATCTTGTACACACATGGTCACAGAGCCTGCCCAGTTCCCTTTTTTTTGTGCTCCTTCCGCATAAAAATAATAAAACCGTGAAGCAAGAGGCCCCTCAATTAAAGTTTTACATTCCGTCACTGGTACCGTCCACCAGCCTTCGCTCACCCACCCTGAAAATGTACGATATCCAAGAGCAACCCCTACAGACTGTTGGGTTGTATTACAAACTCTAAAGTCAGCTTTTGCAAAAACAACGAGGGGAAACAAGAGCAAAATACTCAAGAGAAAAACTTTTAATTCTTTCTGAAACACCCAATATCGTTTTTTTAAAATCACAAAACTTCCTCTATAATGTCAAATTCTCAAAACAAATTACACATTTCTTTTTTAAAAGCTTTTCAAGTCTAAAACGTATATTTTCATATTTTTCTTTTTATAGCCCTTTTATCAATGCATATATCTTAAAAATTTTACAAAATATTTAAAGTCAATTTGTAAAAAAGCTGTGTAGCTTGATTTACTTTTTATTTTCAAGCTTTTTTAACATAAATTCGTCGTCGAAAAACAACTTAAAATATATAACTTGGAGAAAAATACAATGAACGATACAGTAACCGATCAAACACACGCTATATCCGTAAACCAATTACGCTCTTTTATCGAACGTATTGAACGACTAGAAGAAGAGAAAAAAACCATTTCTGATGATATTAAAGACGTTTACACTGAACTTAAAGGCTCTGGCTTTGATAGTAAAGCTGTTCGAAGCATTATACGGCTGCGTAAAAAAGAAGAGCATGAAAGAATGGAAGAAGAAGCAATCATTGAACTTTATAAAAATGCGCTTGGTATGAATTAAACCATTGATAACATTGAAAATTTTCTTAAGAAAAGAAAATACAAAAAACAAATGGCAAAAAATAAATGAATGTATAAAAATTTCACCCAAACAATAAGCCGTTTGTGTAACTTGTAACGAGACTATCGGTCACAGAATACACAATATTGCAACAGCCCTCACATTTAAAAGGATTTATACAGAGAATTTTTATTCTTATTCTTCAATCATTGTTTATCCACATAAACCCTCACTTGTATGCCAACCCAGTTTGTGATGTGCAAGAGAGGTGTTTTTTATGATTAAACATCAATAAATTTGAAGTGAGAAAGTCTTCCGATATTGAGGACTCTCTTCAAATTGAAAAAAAATGAATTATGATGATAAATCAATTTATTATCTACGAAAAGAAACATATGAAAATGGTCAGCAGTTGAAATCCGCTAAACGAGATTCTAAACTATTTATAAAAGAAGAGGTGGTTAAAGATCTTAATCTTTGAGGATAGGGAGAAATTCAGCATATTTACACATTTGATAAAAAGACCCTTAACAAAACTTTATTGGAATCTATTAACGGACTCATAAAGATCATTGATTCGAGAGGTTAGAATGTGATCTCTCCATTTTCCAGAAATCATCAAATAGTCTTTGGCATAGCCCTCTTTTTCAAAATGAAGGCGTTTTAATAAACGTTCGCTTTTTATGTTCTCAGGTCTATAATTTGCCATCACTCTATGTAGATGATAAACATGAAAGATATGGCGTATTAGAGCCGATAAACTCTCAAACATGAGACCTTTGCCTTGTTGTTTTTCATCAAGAGAAAAACCAAGATGACAGGCTTGAAAAACACCCCGAACCACATTTGTAAAATTCACAACACCGATGACTGTGTTTTCATTTTTTAATCGTACAGCATATCGATATGCTTGTCCCTGTGCACTTTCACAAGCAAATGCATTGGCTCGTGTTTCCCAAGCTGTTAGGGTATGGTAATCATCAGATCTAACAGGTTCAAAAGGATGCAGATGATTCGCATTACGGAGGTAATAAGAAGACAGTTCAGCTGCATCTTCTAAACCGATCAATGTAGAAATTGTTCGCTTTGTTTTAATTGCCATCATTTTCTCCTCCTAGACAATGTCACAATAACACGTTGATTTATCTTAACAAATCATCATTTTTAAACTCAAATCATAATGTCGAATACAGTAAGCTTTCCTCATCACAACACTTCTTACGTTAGAATCAATGAGGATCATTTGCTTTTCCATCATAAGCGGAGGTGGTATGTTTAAAGCATAAGGTAAAGACAAGGGAATATTTCTTATGAATGCTCTCAAGTTCCAAGGGGCGCTGTAGCAACATTGGGGACTGGCAAAGTATGCAAGGGAACTGGCATATTTCCATATACGAAATTTTGAAAAAACTCACGGCAAAGATAGTTTTGTTTCTTTGCCTTGTAAGCTCAGAGCATGCTTGTTTTGCGCTACCATATCACTGCCCCCGTATACAAATCCCAATGACCATCGCCTTGAGGTGCTATATGTTACAGTGCGATCTAAAAAGTCTCTGCCATAACTCGTCAACAACACTGTTCCCGCAAAATCAGCCACAAACTCTTGTAACAAATCAAAGAAAAGCGATGATGCAATACGAATTAAAATGCTTAGATATTAATATCTAAAACATTACCGTGAACACGCTTCCATTTCTTCGCGTAAAATTTCAAGTTCTAACCATTCTTCTTCTTTTTGTGTGCAAGTATTTTTCTTTTTTTCCAACGCTGTTGATAAACGCTCAAAACGCTCTTTATCACTGCGATAAAGGGCTGGATCAGAGAGTTCTTGCTCAATTTTTTTGATTTCGTCCTGCAAAACAGCAATTTCTTCAGGCAATTTTTCCAATGCATAAACCTGCTTATAAGACAATTTACTTCGTGTTTTTTTCTCCCGCCCTATCAAGCCATGATCTGTTGATGTGTCCTGCTTTGAAAGCTCTCCCGCATGAGATTTTGAAGGTGCTTTACGCTGCGATAATTCTGTTTTTTTGCGTTGTAAACGAAGAGCATGCTGGTTTTGCGCCATCATATCACTGTAGCCGCCCGCATACAAAACCCAATGACCATCACCTTGAGGTGCCAACATATGCGTTACAGTACGATCTAAAAAGTCTCTGTCATGGCTGACCAACAATACAGTTCCCGCAAAATCAGCAATAAATTCTTGCAACAAATCCAAAGTTTCCATATCCAAATCATTGGTCGGTTCATCAAGAATCAAAAAATTTGCAGGACGAGAAAGAAGTCGTGCAAGCATGAGGCGTGCTCTTTCTCCCCCGGAAAATTCTTTAAGGGGAGTGCGTGCTTGTTCCGGTGAAAATAAAAAGTCTTTCATATAAGAAACCACATGCCGCTCCAGCCCATTGATCACAAGAGTATCACCTCTTCCCCCCGTTAAATAATGCGCTAAAGTTTCTTCTTCATTTAAAATACGTTGCTGATCAAGCAATGCCATAGAGAGGTTATAGCCATGCCTCACCGTTCCACTATCCACGGCTTCTTGCCCAATTAATGCAGAAAGGAGCGTTGTCTTTCCGATTCCATTGGGTCCCACCAACCCGATTCGATCACCCCGCTGAATGCGCAAAGAGAAATCTTTCACAATAATGCGATCACCATAGGATTTTGAAATTTTCTTTGCTTCAAGCACCAATTGCCCAGAATCATGACTTTTTGCTGCTGTCAAAAGTGCATTTCCCGGCTGCCCTTTATAGGTTTGATGACGCTGTCTTAAGTCTTTTAATTCGCCTAAGCGCCGTACATTACGCTTACGCCGTGCGCTCACGCCATAACGCAACCATTGCTCTTCACGAGCAATTTGGCGCCCCAATTTATGCTGTTCGATGGCTTCTTCTTCCAGTGCTTTATCACGCCAATTTTCAAACTCAGAAAAACGCTTTTCCAGTCTTTTGGTTGTGCCACGATCAAGCCATACCGTTGACCGCGTAACATTTTCTAAAAATCGCCGATCATGGGAAATCACCACAATCGCTGAACGCAAAGAAGCCAAAACAGCTTCCAGCCATTCAATGGTTGGTAAATCAAGATGATTGGTTGGTTCATCTAAGAACAAAATATCGGGTTTTGCAGCAATGGCCCGTAACAGTGAAACACGCCGCTTTTCGCCTCCCGAAAGCGTTTCCAATTTTTCCGCCCCAGAAAACCCTAAATTTGTGCGAAGCGTATTGATCCACTGGACATCAGATGTATCGTCCAGCCCCGCTTCCATATAAGCATTAATATCTTCAAATCCTGAACAATCCGGATTTTGTGAGACATAACGGAGCGTTACTCGCGGGTGGCGAAAAATTTCGCCACCATGAGGTTCTAATATTCCTGCGGCAATTTTTAATAGGGTCGATTTTCCACAACCATTACGGCCGACCAGCGCAATACGCGCCCCCTGCTCAACCGATAAACAAGCTTGATTGAGCAAAGGCGTTTTTCCAAAATTTAAGAAAATGCGGTCAAGCCGCAGAAGCGGCACCGCCATTAACGAACGCGGCGCGGACAAGGTGCTTTATACATCACCCCTCTTGCATCACGGAAAGCACATAATTGTCGTACAGGAACTCTCTGTCCACAAGGTGCTTGGTAAACATGCCCTCTACGACCACGATACGTGCACAATTGTGATACCTGTCTTTGTTGTTTTCTTTGATTTGCAGCTGCACCTGTTACTGTTCCAGCCAAAGCACCAAATGCTGCACCGGTCAGTGCTGCTCCAGGCGTACTTCCAGCAATAGCAGTTCCAGCCAAAGCACCGATTGCTGCTCCTCCTACGCCGTAACGTGCAACGCGTTCATCGTTTGTAGTACAAGCGACTGAACTGAAACCAATGGCTGAAACAACGGCCACTTTAAAAATTGATTTTAACATATCAAAACCTTTCCTTCTCAAGATCAATACATATATCGTTTATGTCGGCACTTCATCACTAGGCCCCCCCCTGCCTTATTCAAAATATATTGGAAGAGCTTTATGGAATAGGTACAGACACTAACAATATAGCTTTTCCAGAACCTAAATGGCAAGAAAAGGTTCCACAAATACGGTTAGAAAGTGTTAAAGAAGAGCCAAATGACACATTTTTGTCACAAATTGGCCATTTTACCCCTTTAAGAGTTAAACCTTTTAAATCAGAAAAACCGATAATACTAAACAAACATCCCTTAGGCAAATCATACGAACAAGGTTTTGACAAAACTGGCCAACCTTCTTCCAAACCGCTTGTCAACAACACTGAAATACCCCTTTCAGCCATCATCAACGCTTGCGTTATATGAGAAAGGCTGTGATCACTTCGCTCCCCTCCCAAAGCACCGCACAAAATAAGCTTTTTAGCGCCATTTTGCAGCGCTCTTTCACATGCCAGAGCACTATCTGTCATATCTTTATCAGAGGGAAAAACTTCACGCGGAACATGACTATATTGACGTATTAAATTCTCATCTGATGAATCAAAATCCCCTAACCACAACTCAGGCGTCGCATTAAGCGCTGCCGCATGACGCATACCACCATCAGCAGCAATTACCCGACTGTTTTGAATTTGATTAAGCAAACGATCAGTGATATGAACATCCCCATTTAATAATATCGTAAATGTTGTCATGCCATACTTTGCCTTTCACAAAATTTTCTTTACAGTGCATCTTTTTATAAGTGAGAGTCATTTTTTATAAACAAAAAGCATGATATAGCCAAACGAATCCTTATCTCTAATGCCTTTCTTAAAGAAACATACGATACAAAGATACAAATGCAATTTGCCAAATTACTCCGCAGAAATAATGTGCACCATGGTCCAACGCACCCCATTTTTCACCGCAATTTTCCTTTTCGCTCGTGCCTGTATAAAGCCACTCTCATAAGTTTAACGTTTCTCCTTTCGGCTTGTCATACACCACTTTCTCAAAATGATAGGCTTTCTTCCACTTCTTCTAAAACGATCAAACGTACCAACAACCACAATATCTATGTCACATTAAGCGCTCTGCAACACCCACGTATTCTGCAAATGTATGGTGGCGCTTATCATGATGCAAAACTTGAACACCTTTTAGCAAAGATTGTCCGTAAACTGGCAGTTGCATCACATAGTTCTCATCAAAGCTATTCTGTAACAATTTTAAACTCAGAAACTGTCAATGCCTTTGCGCTCCCCAATGGCTCGATCTACATCACTCGTGGTATGCTGGCATTAGCCAATGATTCTTCAGAAGTTGCAGCCATTTTAGCCCATGAGATAGCACATATCAGAGCCAATCATGGCATTTTACGCCTGCAAAAAGAAGCCCAATTAAAGATGACCAATCACATGTCTTCACGTCTTCTTTCTTCTATTGGCAAAAAACTTCATAACCCTATGCAAAACAAGCAACAACTCGCGCAATTTTCCCGCAATCAAGAGCTGGAAGCTGATTCCCTTGCACTCGAAATGCTCCAACAATCAGGATATGATCCATTTGCTTCACCGCGCTTTCTTCAAACAATGGAAGCCTATAGTGCTTTTCGTAATATCTCCGGCACCCAAAATGCCTCTCTAGATTTTCTAGCTTCTCACCCAACCACCCCTCAACGCATTCGGCTTGCGATAGAAAAAGCGCGTAAAATCAGTAAAGGGAATAGTACAATATCCGATCATGATTCTTTTCTCAAAAGCATTGATGGCATGATTTTTGGAGGAGGCTTTTATACAGGTTTTGTACGAGGCAACCAATTTATTCACCCACAATTGCGCATAGCTTTTTCTGTTCCAAATAATTTTACAATAGAACATTCAGCACACACTGTTTGGGCCAGTGGACCAGATAAAATTGCGATTCGTTTTGACGCTATTCCACATCCTGCTGAAATATCTGCGAGTGATTATTTGAAAAGCGGCTGGATTCTCGGGCTAGACCAATCATCTATCCGCCCCATCACAATTCAAGGGCTCCCCAATCAAGAATTTACGCGTCAAGGATTCCAAAGCCAAAGTTTACTTGGAGCACAGGCCTATGCTACCAATGATCAATGGCAATTTGATGTGGTTGCCATTCCATTCAACAACCACATCTTTCGTTTTTTGACGGCCGCTCCACATAATTCTCGAAATTTTGCAGAGGTTGCCCAAAAAACGCTACAAAGCTTTCATTCTCTTTCATCTTCACAGTTAAAAAAATTGCAGCCCTTAAAAATCCGTGTTGTTCGTGTTAAACAAGGAGAAACCGTTGCAAATCTTGCAGATAAAATGCAATACACACCATATAAAGAAAAACTCTTTCGCATCCTCAACGCCCTCTCACCAACGCAAACTTTACCCGCAGGTACCAAAGTGAAAATTATTACAGAATAAGCCCTTTTTCTCATCTGCTACAGTTTTAATTCTTTTCTATCTGTATCACGCCCTCCCCCTTAAAGCATATTCGAAAATAAAGAGGAACACTTTAAAATCCAATTTCATCATGCCTCTATAGGCCTTCGTGTGATACATATTTCCTCCAACTAACAGCCCCCTATCTTCCCCTGTTTATCAGTAGCGCCCCCAAGGAGGCATATTCCTAAACAAATATGAACACCCCCTAAAACTGACTTCATCATATTCTCATATGCCCCCACTTAATATATTCTCTTTCCTCCTCCCCCCCCAAAGCATTTCACTGCTTATATATCGTAAGCGTCTTCTGAATGAACCGTAAGGAGAGCAGAACGCAATTTTTGCAAAGCCCTAGCTTCAATTTGACGCACGCGCTCTTTCGAGATTCCTAACTTTTCACCCAAAACTTCGAGAGTCGCCCCCTCTTCATTTAAGCGACGAAAGCGAATAATTTCCAACTCCCGTTCGTTGAGAATTTGCAACGCATCGTAAAGCCACTGTGTACGCCGTTGACCATCAATGACTTGCTCAATTAAAGCATCAGGAAGAGGACTATCATCCACCAAAACATCCATCTTAGCAATGGGATTATCACTGTTCTCAGAAACAGAAACACTCAAGGAATTATCAGAACTGGAAAAACGAAAATCCATCGTTTCAACATCGCGCACGGAAACGCCAAGCTTTTCAGCGATTGTGCGAAAAATATCCTGTTTTGACAAAGCACTATCATCTTGTATCAGTTTTGCACGCAAACGCCGAAGATTAAAAAAAAGTGCTTTTTGCGAAGAACTCGTTCCCCCTCGAACGATTGACCAATTTCGCAAAATATAATCTTGAATAGAAGCGCGTATCCACCACGTTGCATACGTTGAAAAACGCACTTCCCGATCAGGTTCAAAACGTGCAGCGGCTTCCAATAGTCCCACATACCCTTCTTGGACCAAATCTCCCAATGGCATTTTGAAACGTTTAAAGCGATTAGCAATAGCAATCACTAAACGCATATGAGCCGCCGCAATTTGATGCATGGCATCATCATCACGTTTGTCTTTCCACCGCAGAGCCAAATCATGCTCTTTTTGTCGTTCAAGATAAGGTGCTTGCATAGCAGAACGCATCATATTACGTCCTAAGCTTTTGTCTGCATCGCTATAATTTTTGCTGCTTTTATAAACAGCATTTGAAAGATTACCCATAATAACCCCTTGCGATTAAAATTATCAAAATTGATTTGGCAACGACATCATTGTTCTTTGCTTAAAAAGAACGCAAAAGTTGTTAACTTCTGTACCCACTACTTTAACGTGTAATTTTATAATCGCAATTGTTTTTTTTACTGTCATGGTAAAACTTCTTGTCATAAGACACAATTTCACCTGCAAAATGCCTTTACAATATGCCTTTTAGCCTATGAAATATTTGAAAAAACTTTCTCTCCACTTTTCATGACAAAACAGCAAAAAAAATAAAGTGATCACGCAAAACAAATGCTGTTTTTTGATAACCAATTCCGTTTCCTTTTAAATTGAAGAATTTATTCATGCTTTCAGCTTTACAATACAACTAATAAGTGTAATTTGCAAATATAAAGCATCTAAACTGAATGAAAACTGAATAAAAAAAGAATCATTCAAGTTTTAAAGGCGCAAAGAAACAGCAAAAAATGACAAGAGTGATTGAAGCAAACGCAACAAACGTGTTAAAGAAAGAGCACCATTATGAAATTGTCGCAAAAAGCTTTTGACCAGTGTCACACTGAGAAAGAAAATGATCATGGATAGCAAGATTGTTCAACAGAATGAGATTCTTCAAGATGATATTCTCATTGAAAAACACGGAAGGGGTAAATTTGAAGGTTTTCGTTTTTATGCCAACAAAAACAGTACCGATCAAATAGCTGAGAAGCAAATTTCAACAGAGAATGAGAATTTGATTCTTGCTTTTTCCAAACGCGCGACACGTTTTTGTGCTTGTGCAAATGGAGATTTTACCCTCAGTTCTGATGGAATTGTGCGCTGGATTGGTCAACCCGTAGGACAACTTATAGCAACAGAAGATTTTTTCAAACCAAAACTGATTGTTTTAGCAGATGAACAACTCACGGGAGAATCCCGCAATAACGTTGTGAAGCGATTAGAACGCTTTGTCACCTTTCATTTTGAAACGACTTTAAAACCCCTGTTTGATTTGCGCAATGCTGATAATTTAACGGATTCAACAAACAGTCTTGCTTTACAACTTTTTAACTCTTTAGGGATTTTACCACGCCGTGAAGTTTTAGACATTGTCAAAAAACTTGCGCAAGAATCACGTGCCGTGCTTCGGCGTCTAGGCGTGCGTTTTGGCGCTTTTCACATCTATGTTGCCGGAATGCTTAAACCTGCTCCGGTTCAAGCAATTACTCTCCTGTGGAATCTTCAAAATGCGGGACAAGATCAAACTGGTTTGGGTGAAATTTTTTCAGCATTATCTGCTGGTCGAACCTCTTTGATTGTTGACCCTACCTATAACCGCCAATTTTATCAATTAGCCGGCTACCGAATCTTAGGACAACGTGCTGTACGGATTGATATTTTAGAACGTCTTGCCAATCTCATCCGCCCCGCACTTCATTGGAAACAAGGAAGTGATCCCAGACCCGATGGAGCCTATGATGGCAAAAGTTTTTTTGTTACACCAGCCATGATGTCCATTCTTGGGGCCAATGGAAATGATATGGAAGAAATCCTCAAAGGACTTGGTTATCAATCGTACAGCATAAGCAATACTGTTTTTGAACAAAATCTCTTTGCACACCAAGCCTCTTCCCCTGTCAATAGGACAATACAAGATGTTCCTGCAGCAGAATGCGTTGGAAGTCAATGGCAAACAATAAGCGATTTAGAAACAACACGAGAAGAAAAAAATACCTCATACCCAAACACTTTATCCTCTGGTATTGAAAAACATCTCCATAAAACCAATCGTTTACCAGCAGCTGAACCTGTTGGGAATTTTGCCAAATCCCCTCGCTCTACAGAAGAAGGTAAAGTTATTTTATTATGGCATTATAAGCATCAATTTCACCACCACGCACAAAAAAAACATGATAAATTAGGAAATAAGTGGCAAAATAAATCGAAGAACGCTGTAAAAAAAGCGGAACACACAAATGAAAATTCCCCTCAAGAAGCACTATCACAAGCAAAACGCTCTCATAAGTTCCACAAATCCCAAGGAAAACATGCAAATCATAAGCCTTTTCAAAAAGAAAAGCGCCTTAATCCTGATTCACCTTTTGCGAAACTAGCTGTACTACGCGATCAACTCACCAATCATAAAAACACGCACCCACTTTCCTCTAAAGAGAATTAAAGTAACAAATGGAGTTTGATCTTGACCCACGTAGTAACCGACAACTGCATTCACTGCAAATATACGGATTGCGTTGAAGTCTGCCCTGTTGATTGTTTTTATGAAGGGGAAAATATGCTTGTTATTCACCCCGATGAATGCATCGATTGTGGTGTTTGTGTGCCAGAATGCCCAGCAGAAGCGATTTTACCTGATACAGAACCAGGATTAGAAAAGTGGTTAGAACTTAATCTTCATTATGCAAACAAATGGCCTAATCTAACCACCCGAAAAGATCCCCTTTCTCAAGCAAAAGAAATGGATGGCGTTCCAAATAAATTAGAAAAGTATTTTTCAGAAAATCCAGGAAGTGGCGAAGAGTAATGATACAGTGTACACCCTCCTCCTTCAACGACTGAAAGACTTCTCTTGTAAAAATAAAAAAATCCTTAAGCGAAATGATTGATTCTTTTAAAGTTTGATGTTAGTGTTATTTTAACATGATCATCTTTCTAAGTATTTTTCTTTGCTTTTTACAGTAAAGCAATGTATTTTTTTTGGATTTAAAAGTACTCGGCTTTTATGCTCACTTAATTGGTACAATATACTTGGTTAAAGAAAACTCAACCCTCAGGTTTATAACCTGTTTTCCGATACATTTGTTGATCATAAGGGAGTAAACTAAAATATGGCATCCCAACATGGAACGTCTTCCAAGACCAAAGAATTTGCAACCTCTGAATATATCGTCTACCCTACACATGGAGTAGGACAAATTATAGCGATTGAAGATCAAGAAGTTGCAGGACATAAATTGAAACTTTTTGTCATTCATTTCGCGAAAGATAAGATGGATGTCAAAGTCCCCATTGCAAAAGCCCTTTCCGTTGGAATGCGTAAATTATCTGCTAGTGACTCTGTCGAACGTGCCTTAAAAGTTTTACGTGGAAAAGCACGTGTTAAACGGACCATGTGGTCACGTCGTGCACAAGAATATGATGCCAAAATCAACTCAGGAGATCTTATTTGTATCGCCGAAGTGGTCCGTGATCTTTTCCGCTCTAATCTACAACCTGAACAATCTTACTCTGAGCGCCAACTTTATACAGCTGCTCTTGAAAGAATGGCCCGCGAAATTGCGGTTATTAATAGTCTTTCTGAAACAGAAGCTATCAATCTCATAGAGATGCATCTCTCCAACAAGCCGGAACGCGAGTTTAAAACTGAGAGAGAAGAAACAGATGAAAACAGTAAAGCTGTCTACGCTGCGTAATACACTCTTTCATCATAATGATGATATCTCGATAAAACCAGCGAAAGCTGGTTTTATTTTTTAACATCCTCTCTGCCCTTAAGGACAAAGTTTCTTAACCAGCGCCAATCTATAAACAATCTAACTTTTCGACAAATTCCTCCTCATTTTCTTTCTTCATAGATAACAAACTGATTAATCATCATAATCTAGCATTATTCATATTAAATTAGAATCTTGAATATGGTAAGATTACTCATTTCAAATTGCTCTCATGTTGAATTAATCAAATCACTTGCTTGTCAATCATAAGCGAGGCTGATCTGTGGGTAAAAACTGTACAAAAAGAGCGAGACACTGTCTCAAGCACCAAAGGATATACCAACATTGGAATCTGGCAAAATGTGTAAGGCAGCAGGCTTGCTTTTTCATGAAGCGTAAAGATCATAGTGCCGTTTATACACTACACCGAGATTTTACCATTTACCCTTCTACAAAACCATTATAACATTCAAAAACGCCGTCATAAAATGGATAGCACAAATATTGAAAAATATTCCTTTTAAAAAACGCGTGACGGTACAACATAAGCATATTTTGTCGTGGGCGCTCTATTTTGTATGAGAAGCATTCCTCCTCATTAAAGAACGCGATAAAAAAAACATGAACTAAAACCATCATCTCCATTCTGTAAAAGGCATTCCAAATACTTTTGAAAGCAGTAACGCTCACTTAAAAAATAACAATAAAAATGAACGTTGGCATTGCCCTTTCAATTTTATATTTTTCCCAAATGAGGTTATATTCTCATTTCAGAGATTACGAGATATACGCAATATTCTTACTCCAATCGGACACATAAAATCTAGAATGATTCATAGAACTCTTAAAAGTCTCAATCTCTGTTTCAAACAAACCGCTAAAGATTGGATATTCTCAGCAGGAATTGTCCATATATCATCTTCAATCTGATCTTCACGAATATGACGCAAAGGATTAGTATGAACGCCTGTCAGGATAAGTAAACGCAAAGCCAATTGTGTTATGTTTTGTGTTTTACAGAGTAACTGATAAAAGGCAGGGACATCTCTCCAATCCATAGCTGGTCTATTTTGCGTTTTATGACGTTGCTTACCTTAAGAGCGCGCATGCTTTTATCGTTGCTTGTAAATCAACATCAAAACCCAAGGCAACCGTATGTTTAAGACAAAGATTAAGACGCTTCAGTGCTGTCTGAGCTGTTCCAGCTTTTGCATGCCAAATGGGAGAAAGCGTATTGCGTATCTCAGTTTGCGTAATCTCTGAAACGGGCAGACAACCTAATTTGGGGAGAATATAAAGGCGTCAGTGTAAAAACCAATCACAAGCCTCACCATCATTTTTTAATTCAGCTTTACGGCTTTCAAAAGCATCTAAAGCAATATTTTTTAAATAATGGAGATTGCGCATTGCCTCACGCTTTTGTTTCTCACGTTCTTTAATGGGATCACGCCCCTCACGTAAAACAGCCCGCCACCCAGTTGCCAATTCACGGGCTTGTTTTAAAGAAACATCTCGCAACGCACCCAAGCCCATTTCGCAGCCCCCGGAAAGGTATAACGGTAAATCCATTGACACCACCCCCATCTCTTACGTTTGTGAAGAAGCAAGCCGGCACCATCGTTATATTTGTCAGCTCGTGGGTGTTGCGCTACAGCCCTTGGCTCTTAAGACAATTCATAAGAGTCCTTTCTTATACAAATTTTATCCACACACTCATCCCGCTTGTGACGTGCAAGCAAGTGGTTTTGATTGATTCTAGATAGAGAGATTTGAAATGAGTGAATCTTACGTTATTCGGGGTTCTAATTCAATATGAAAACAGTGAATTATATATATAAATCAATGTGTTGTCTAGTAATGAACAGATAACAAAAAAATCATAAACTTAGGTAAGCACCACCATAAAATCACTCATAAACCAGCTATGAACTGGAGAGTCGTACCGGCTTTGATAAAATACTTTGCTCATCCCCATACACAACACATTTGGTTTTAAGTTTACTTATTTTTACAAGCTGTTCGCAACAAATCCCTTATATTCACAAAAATAAGAAAAATATATGGACAATTCTTAGTTCAAAAATATGAAAAGACAGCGTGATATTCATAGAAAAGTCTCATGTACCTTTATCAATCAAAAGCACTAAAGATCATTGAATGTGTACACCTTCTGTCTTGTAACGGTTGTCTCTTTTCTGCTCATAAGAAAGCACGCTGGCATCAGCATACACTTAATCCCAATGTTACAACAATTCTTACATTTGAAAGTATTCATTATAGACATTTTTTCCTTTTTTATAGAGTTTTTACTCACATACCATCCCCACTTGTGACCGAAAAGCAAGTGATTGTCATTGATTCAACATGAGAGAAATTTGAAATGAGAAAATCCTACGATAGACCTTCCATTCAAGGCGCAAAACAACAAATGATCTTTATAAATCAATGTGATGTCGATCTCTATTTTTTTAAGGAGAATCACATGTCACAATATAAGCCTATAGACAACCATTGCCTTAAATATTCTCATAAAAAACACCGATATGCTTAAAGCCTTACATAGATCAACTGCCTTAAACGATGATATTTTACGGTCTAATAGGATTCTCTCTATAATCAATAAAGATTAAGTGCGATACAAAATGATTCTATTACTGAGCTAACTTATATCAATACCCAAGCTCTTAACGAAGTCATCATAAAAGACACTGATACAAGTAGCCCTTTATAGCCTCTCAAGAAAACAAGAAAATCATCTCCCACAATAGAATCATTTCTCTACGGCAAAACTTTATCCCACATATGTTCCCAAGAAAAAGCGAAAAACGCATCTTACCCAATGCATTCACTAATGAATCAAGAGAAACTTACCACTGAAAGAGATAAAACGCTAAAGTTTTAACCACTAAAACGGAACGCCCACGATATATTCCCTGTTCCACATCGATAGAAGACGATGCAAGAGAACCTCAACATTCATCTTAAAGCGAAAATGCACGCCCCAAGCGTGCATTGATCGATGAAATAAAAGAAGTTCACCACTGGAAAAGAAAGAAAACGCTAAAGTTTTAACCACTAAAACAGAACGTCCACGATACATCCCCTGTTCCACATCGATAGAAGACGATGCAAGAGAACCTCAACATTCATCTTAAAGCGAAAATGCACGCCCCAAGCATGCATTGATCGATGAAATAAAAGAAGTTCACCACTGGAAAAGAAAGAAAACGCTAAAGTTTTAACCACTAAAACAGAACGCCCACGATACATTCCCTGTTCCACATCGATAGAAGACGATACAAGGGAACCTCAACATTCACCTTAAAGCGAAAATGCACGCCCCAAGCGTGCATTGATCGATGAAATAAAAGAAGTTCACCACTGGAAAAGAAAGAAAACGCTAAAGTTTTAACCACTAAAACAGAACGCCCACGATACATTCCCTGTTCCACATCGATAGAAGACGATACAAGGGAACCTCAACATTCACCTTAAAGCGAAAATGCACGCCCCAAGCGTGCATTGATCGATGAAATAAAAGAAGTTCACCACTGGAAAAGAAAGAAAACGCTAAAGTTTTAACCACTAAAACAGAACGTCCACGATACATCCCCTGTTCCACATCGATAGAAGACGATGCAAGAGAACCTCAACATTCATCTTAAAGCGAAAATGCACGCCCCAAGCATGCATTGATCGATGAAATAAAAGAAGTTCACCACTGGAAAAGAAAGAAAACGCTAAAGTTTTAACCACTAAAACAGAACGCTCACGATACATTCCCTGTTCCACATCGATAGAAGACGATGCAAGAGAACCTCAACATTCATCTTAAAGCGAAAATGCACGCCCCAAGCGTGCATTGATCGATGAAATAAAAGAAGTTCACCACTGGAAAAGAAAGAAAACGCTAAAGTTTTAACCACTAAAACAGAACGCTCACGATACATTCCCTGTTCCACATCGATAGAAGACGATGCAAGAGAACCTCAACATTCATCTTAAAGCGAAAATGCACGCCCCAAGCGTGCATTGATCGATGAAATAAAAGAAGTTCACCACTGGAAAAGAAAGAAAACGCTCAGTCTTTAACCACTAAAACGGAACGCCCACGATACATTCCCGTTTTCAAATCAATGTGATGAGGACGACGTAATTCACCAGAATTTTTATCTTCGATATAAGTCGGCGCCTTCAGAGCATCAGCCGAACGGCGCATGCCCCTCTTCGCTGGAGAGGTTTTTCGTTTAGGTACAGCCATAAAAAGACACTCCAAATCCATTAAAACAGAAAAAGCAATGTCAAAAATGACAATGCTTCATTTAAAAACACCATAAAATTTTAAGATATTATACACTGATAAAAAAGAAGAGGCAATGTCAAAATGATCCTCCTCTTACTAAAAATGACCTTCTTGTTATCAAAAATGGTGTCACAATAATCAAAGGAATATCAAAAACACTGCAAAATTTGAGAATTTTATACACCAATGAAAGCTTTTTTATAAGACCTTCATTCAATTTTTATTTGGTTTAAAAAGGGATTTGCGCATACAGTAGAGATACGGATAAAAAGAGAAGTTGATTTTTAATAAAAAACGACGCCAATTTATGAAAACAAGAAAAAGCGACAACCTTTCTCTTTAAACTTCATAATTTCATTTTTGTAAAAACAAAGGAAGCAAGAATGCACGAATTTACCACCCTTCTTGCAAAACATAGAGACACCGTTGAAAAGCGGCTTGATACCCTGTTAAGTGATCAAATCCAAAATGGTGAAATTTCACGCCCTAAAAACTTAATCAAAGCCATGCGTTATGGTGTGCTGAACGGTGGAAAACGCTTGCGTCCTTTTCTTGTAATTCAAAGTGCTGCACTTTTTGATGTCCCTGTAGAACATTCTCTTGATGTTGCATGTGCCTTAGAATGTATCCATTGTTATTCGCTCATTCATGATGATCTTCCCGCTATGGATAACGATATACTCCGGCGTGGAAAACCCACTGTCCATGTAGCATTTGATGAAGCAACAGCAATTCTAGCAGGCAATGCCCTCTTAACATTTGCCTTTGAAATTATTGCTCATAAAGCTAGTATTTTATCTACAGATATTAGAATCAAGCTGATCACGTCTCTTGCACAATCGGCAGGGCTTGGCGGTATGTTAGGTGGACAAATGCTGGACCTTGAAGCTGAAAAAAGACCGCAAGAAAGTACTGACATTATCACTCTACAACACATGAAAACAGCAGCCCTGATAAGCTTTGCTTGCCAAGCAGGTGCCATCATTGGCAATGCATCTAAAGAATTAACTGAAAAGCTTACTGATTTTGGTACCTATCTTGGTTTAGCCTTTCAATTAACCGATGACCTTCTTGATGTCACCGCCAACACGCAAACCCTAGGAAAAACGGCTGGGAAAGATGAAACGGCACAAAAAGCCACTTTTGTTCATCTTTACGGCATTAAAGAAACCCAAAAAAAGCGAGATACACTCATCAGTAAAGCAGAAGCATTCTTACATCCTTTTGGCGCTAAAGCACTCCCCCTCCAACAAGCAGCACACTTTAGTGCAATACGCCAAAATTAAACTTCATCCGCCATATTGTACATAGTGTACACCATCATATTTATTGAATGCATAATAGACTTTTCAAAGAAACGTTACCATTAATCTCCATTATAGTCCTTATCATGAAATGGGTGCGACAAATCTTGAAAAGAATTTCATTAAAACAAGCCGCGTGAATTTATAACACAAATGCATTCTGGGTATCCTATTTTGCATGAAAAATGCCTTCCATTAAAGACTGAAAGAAACAAAATGTGAAAATGCGTAATCACCATGTTTTAAAAGATATTACAGTGGGTGGTAGATGCTTTAAAGCCAAATAAAAAACGACCGAAAGAGGAAAACTCGTTTTCTCCTTTATGTCTTTAATCTTCTAACGATAAGGCAAAAAATAAACAGAATAAGTATAAAACAAGGCATTTTATAAACCCGTAAAAAACAATAAAAGAAGTACAATGCTCTAAGTAAATGCCCTCAGTAGAGAATCGTAATTTTTATGCCTTTCCACGCTATCTTGTTGTAGAAGATCAAATATGGTTACATTCTGTAAATTCACTCGTGTATTGCTTGCTCTCTAAAAACACTTTTACAAAAGTTCTCATTGTTTAGTTCAAGCATCATTTTTTGAAGCTCGTATTTAAAATATCAGAAAAAAATGAACATAATGGCTATTTTGATTTTTATGCCACCCTCAAAGAACAAAGTCTTTTAACCTAATCTGCTCTGTAAACAGTCTAGTTTCCTACCGAGTAGGTTTCTCTCGCTTTCCACGCATGCGATTCACTTAAACTAAAGACGCGATAAACAAGACTTAAGAATATTCACCATGCACTTCTTAAAATACTTAATGTATCAAACAGGATACCTTCACCACCCTTCAAATGACAGTATGTTACGGCATAACAGGATAAATAAAACCACTAATTTCAATAGAACGAAAAACCAAAGCAGTATTATTACCGATCTCTCTTTTCTTAGCAAGAAAGATATAACACATTGATTTATAATGATAATTCGTGGTTTTTCAACTTGAATAAGAACCCTGAATACCGTAAGATTCTCTCATTTCAAATCTGTGTATGTTAAATCAATCAAAATCACTTGCTTGCACGTCACAAACGGGAAAAGCCGTGTGGGGCAAAACATCAAAGAAAAGACTAAAAAAATGCCTCTTATGAACCGTCTTAAAAGCCAAGGGCTGTCCGCAACATTAGGGGCTAGCAAAGTGAATGATTGTGTCGGCATGCTCCTTCAAAAGCAGAAACATTTTTATTTACAAAAGTGTGTAATAACTTCAATTGAATAATAATCATGATCACTGTACAACTTTAATTCGTCACACTCTTTATCTCGTTTATTCAATTCATCGCATAAAAAGAGAATTGATAAGATTAAACAGAGAATGATCATTGCAACAGAAAGATAAAGAAAATCCTTATTATTATATATAATAGCGCAATCTAATTTGTGATAAGTAGTTTTTTCAATCCAAGTGCAAATTTCCTCCTTCAAGTGAAATTTTCTTATTAAAATGAAGAGCATCATTGTAAGTGAGCCTATACCTGTTGTAAAAGCTGGAAAATATGTCCACCTTTTGAAGCCATAATAAAAAACATGCAACATGGCCAAGAAAATGCCGCGATTATCAAGAGTATTATAGCCATTTAATATCCTTCGAGAGAATTTTACCCATTACCCATTAAATGTCATTTGTAAATTCTTCTTGGTTTCATCATGTCATATATCGTGTTTAGCTCTATGCAAAAACGCGCTATTTGTTTAGTATTGTCATCATGACCAGCTCTCATACTAGACACAAGGTCAATAATTTGTATTGTTGGGCTAATACCATTTCCACTTGAAGAATTAAGAAATTTTTTCGCATAATCAATCATAGGGTCGGTAGAATTCATAGACATATTATAAGCCCAGATAAAATCGCTTTCTCTCCAATTATAGTCATTCCGCAAACTGCTTATGACATTGGGTAGCATTGCCCATGACATCTCCTCATTATAATCACCGCGCAATAAATTAACAAAGCGTCCACATAAAACAATAAGTATGTGACGATGCCATATAATATCAAATTTGGGCGCTATATTCTGATAGCCACGGCTATAGACGAAATTTCTTGCTTGTTCCTGCTTTTGAAAATGTTCAAAAGCCTCGTATTTTTCACTTATATATTCTTCGTAAAGGTTATTGTACTGCTCTAGACTATCTACGCGCGTACATCCCAACAACACGGATACAAAAAAAAGAGTTATAAATGTTACAATATGCGTTATGGATAACGATTTCACCGCTTTATCTTTTAATAACTACAATTTGTACAGCCTAACAGATTCCTATCAAATATATCAATATGTGCTGGTTTCTTGTGGCTTATTTATAGCAAATTGTACTCAACAATATTTCTGTACTTGATTTTATTCCCTCTCAAAGAGGGGAGATATCATTCAAAGTTTCTATAGATAAGTTTATTATCTGGATAAGAGTATTTTCTAACATCAGAAAATACAGAGCTAACGCCACAATCAAAGAGAAAATACTCAAAAATGAGCTATAATGAGAATGAAAGATGTAAGAAAATATCTCAACAAGATGATTGATATTTTAAAGGAAACAGCAATAAAACGCGTTAGATATATCAACAATAAAATAGATCATCAAAATATCAAAATCGATCATAAGGGAATTCTTATGAGGACAGGCTATAAATTGTCCGACTGTTTAAATTAGCTCTAATGAGATAAAGTGTTACCAGCAAGGAACCAATGAAAATGGGAAAACTGCTCCATCACCATTCCTTAATAAGCATATAATCCAGCACAATCATTTTCTTTATCAGCGTCCAATCTTATCAGCAACTCTTGGCGCAATATTCATGAGCAGCATTTTTATTTCCTTTTTAACAATTATTATGCCAAGCCCACTTATAACGACAAGCGGATGACTTTGATTACTTCAACATACATAGATTTTAAATAAGAGTAACTGACACTATTCAGCTTTCTCATTCAACATGCAAAAACAACGATGTGCCTTAATAAATAAAAGCCTTGCCCCACTATTAAACCCTATAAAACACGTATCGTAATAAGTTAATATTTTCACTGAACTTTTTTGAGAGTTCCTTCTAAAAAAAATACCGCCAACAAGTAAATCAATAAATAAATAGCAAAAATATAAACGAGTGAGAAAAAGCCAAATATATTGACCATATACGCACTCATGTAAAAAAATACCAATAAGCTAAATCTCCCAACGGTTGACAAGAAAGATTCATATGTAGCCCTGAAATGATCACTAATACTATCATGCAAAACAACTTCTACACGAAGATATGTATACTTAATGAGATAAAAAATCATACAGACTAAAATGACAGCAATTTCTTTTCTTGGTTCAAAGAAAGCAACGGTAAAAATCAGTGAAGCCGAAAGAAACAACAGTAAAATAAAATTCACTCTTTCACTTAGTTTTGTAAAGAGAAAACTAGCCAAGAGCTGAGAGAGCAATATCAATGAAAATGTCACACCAAGATCAAAATAAGTGACATTAATATCATAATCTTTAAATATCCACTGCCAATATTGCGAGAATATATTGAAAAAAATCAATGAAAAATAAAAGCATAAAGAGATATAAGGAACTTTAATAAAAATAGATAACATCTCCTTAGCTTCACAAATGAGAGAATTCGCTTTATTTGGTTTTTTCTCCCCCTTCAAGTCATCAAGAAAAAACAAACCAAATAGTGTTGTCATCAACATTAAAAACGCCGCGATATACCATATATATTGGCTAGAATAATCAGCAAAATATGCCCCGATTAAACTGAATATAAACATGCCGATGTAATTATATTGAGAGCTGGAACCAAGCACTTTTTTAGTGGATGTCACTTTTGCTTTTGCATATTGAACAAGTAAAGCATTATAAGCCCCAGCAATTAATGTTAGCGATAAGGCATTAAAAGTTTCTGCCAAAAGAAAACCATAAAAGCTTGTAGAAAATCCCATGAGAAAGAGCCATGTAGCAGCAAAAGCAGCTGCCAAAACGATCGATATTTTATAACTTTTTCGATCAGCAAAATATCCCAGAGGAATATCGGTAACCATCATAATAAAAGCCTGAAACGACTTAATGACACCTATATCAATAAGCGTTAAGCCTTTTTCAAGCATATAAAAGACAATAAAGGCGCCAGTTAAAATCCTTATACCATTAAATAAAAAGCCAAACGCTAATATACTTGTCATGCATTCCCCCAATAACGCCCAAAAAGGCACCCGTATACATCATTTTATGTCAATATAAAAGCTTATATTTTACGACAAATAGGACTATAATCGCTATAAGGATTTCCAATCCTATCAATTTGATACCCCAAAAAATGCTGGGAAAATGCCTGAAAAATCAATAAACAATGTTCTTTCTATAATTTGATATTTGAAGAATCCGTTAAATATTTTACTGTCTCAAGAGCAGCCCAAAAACCAGCAACAACATTTACGGATCTATTAAAGTATTCATATCGTTTTGCTTAATAGTCTTAACACACTCAAACTCATTAATATCCTTCATAAGCTTCTGATTCTAAAACAGGCATATCATCTGGTTTTACCTAAAATAATAAGCAACCAACAACAGTATTGACCATAGCTAAAGCAGCATACAACAGCACCCTCTTCACATTGAAGACAGCTTGTTTTAAAAAACGACACACCATTTTTACTTCAGCCTTATGCGATTTTTACCTCAACCTTGCCCAAAGCGTGTATGAATATAATCACTCAAAAGTGCTTCAAATTCTTCAGCAATGTGATCACCCCGCAAAGTTTTTACCTTTTGTCCCTCAATGAAAACAGGTGCCGCAGGACTTTCCCCCACTCCAGGCAAAGAGATTCCAATATCCGCATGCTTTGACTCCCCCGGTCCATTGACGATACATCCCATCACAGCAACCTTCAAGCTTTCAACGCCAGGGTATTTTTCACGCCAAATAGGCATATTTTTGTATAAATCTGCTTCAATTTTTTGCGCCAATTGTTGAAAGACCGTTGAGGTTGTGCGCCCACAACCAGGACAAGCCGCAACAACAGGCAAAAATTGCCGAAAACCCATCACTTGCAAAAGTTCTTGCCCCACCTTTACTTCTCGTGTCCGATCACCACCAGGTTTTGGCGTTAAGGAAATTCGTATCGTATCGCCAATCCCTTGCTGTAATAAAATACCCAAAGCCACCGAAGAAGCAACAACGCCCTTTGTTCCCATCCCAGCTTCCGTTAATCCCAAATGAAGAGCATAATCACAACGCGCCGCTAAGGTGGTATAAACAGCAATAAGATCTTGGACGTCACTCACTTTAGCAGAAAGAATAATTTTATCACGTCCCAACCCCATCTCTTCAGCGCAAAGAGCCGATTGCAGAGCAGACTGCACAACAGTTTCCCGCATCACTTCAGCAACCGATAAAGGATTTTCTTGCTGTGCATTTTCATCCATAAGCCGTGTTAACAATGCATTATCAAGAGAGCCCCAATTCACGCCAATGCGAATAGGTTTATGATACCGACAAGCAATCTCAATAATTTCTGCAAATTGACGATCTTTTTTTGCGCCAAAACCAACATTTCCAGGATTGATGCGATATTTTGCAAGCGCCTCAGCACACGCAGGATGCTCAGATAAAAGCTTATGACCAATATAATGAAAATCCCCAACCAATGGTACAAAAAATCCTAACCTCTCCAATCGCTCCCGTATTTTTGGTACAGCAGCCGCCGCTTCATCGCGATCAACAGTAATTCGAACCAATTGTGAACCAGCTTGCCAAAGAGCAGCCACTTGAGCAACAGTTGCATCAACATCAGCGGTATCTGTATTGGTCATTGACTGTACAACTATCGGGCTCTGCCCCCCAATGATCACATCACCAACAGCAACACCAACAGATCGACGACGCTCAAGTGGTTTAGATAAAAAATAGGTCGTATTCATCAAGTCCTCAAATTTTTAAAACCTGCGCTATCAATCATTACTTACATTGACTTCCTCCGCGCTTCAAAGGACGAAAATTACACCGCCCACCAATCTTAACAGATTGCTCTCAAAAGGTTCTACCTACTAACACTGATGCAATTCAACTCATAGGTGGATTCATTCTATAGACGCACCGGATAAGTTCTACTACTTCTGTTCAAGTTTATACTTCTACACTTGGTTGATTCAAAAAGAAACTGAAACCAAACAGAGACAATACTGTATTTTTAAGTTGCATGCCGATACCTTACATCAACGTCATCACAAAACAGTGTTTTACAACACAACAGATAACGCCTAACAAAACACCATTTTTAAAATGCATGAAAGACATCGCCAAATTAATCCAACATATTGATTTATAATAATCTATTTTTTACAAATTTGAATGCTAAACCCAAATATCGTAAGATTTCCTCATTTTAAATCTTCTTAATTGAATCAATCAATACCACTCCCTACAGCCACAAGAGAATATGTAGATAAAAACTCCTTATAAACTATTTCAAGTGCCAAAAGATATCCCAACACTTTAAACAAACAAAAAAATGAAGACATCGCCCACCATCTTTATGATGAATCTTACACCATCTTGTAAAAATTTTTACCTTACATCCTTAACAAAAACCATCATGAAAAGAACTCGGACACATTAAAAAATGCCTCATTAAACTCAAACTCTTAATTTTCATCTCACCCACGCGCGGCATTATCAATGCAACTTTTCAATTTTCAAGCCGTTATAGCAAAACCCCAAACACAATTCCAACTGTCACGCAACAATTTAACACATGAAGGAGTCAATAAATGTGTCTATTTTCACCCCATAGAAAAAATGCTAAAATTAAAAAACGTATAGCACAATTAAAAAGAGAGCTGGTCCCCGTAAATCATTGGAGTTTTCAAAATGATAGCTTTGAAAACATTTCTGAGCTGTTTAACACATGGAAACAAAAAGGCCGTCACGCACTTTATCACCTCAACGAACATGCTACAGAATTAAAGAAAAAAGCGAAAGAAAATCCTAAAAAAACCCTCGCATTAGCAGCAGGAATTGTTTTAGTAAGCTTCTTGCTAATCCGTAAACATTAATAACACAATCAATAACCTTCCCTTTTAATGCCCGATTCAAAGCGGGCATTTTTATGGTTTACAAAATATAAACTTTACGTCTTTCTCCTAACTTTACGCCCTCTCCCAAAAGGATAAGTTTTCCAGCCATCCAGCCAGTCTATAATCCAGCTTTTGTCTATCGGAAACCTATCAACGCATGCGATTCACATCACCACCCCTCAAAGGAAAACATTTCTAAAGGCAACAAACAAGCCCTACAACGAATGTGCTCCCCACACAAACACTTAACGCATCAAAAAGATGCCTGATACCACACCTAAAATGAGGATATTCACGGGACAATAAGATAACAACTCAAATATTCAATCCAAAACTTCCCCCAATTTCCCAGCCTTCCCAAAACTTCATTGTGTATATAGACTAAAAATAAAGAATTAATACTGGAAAAGCTTACACTTTTACTCTATACGCCCCCGATTGTCATTTTAATTGGGGAAAGGGGAGGATATTTTGATATTGAAAACCCACACTCCTCTCACTACCAGGTATTTTTTATAAAAAATACCTTTAGACAAAAGAAATGTTTCTCAACAACAATCATTGCATTTTCCTTTGAATTTCACACGAGCGTATTTGCAATAATTCTTCTATTTTTTTCCAACTCATTTTGCCAAAATATAGAACAGATTAAACAAGAAAAACAACAGCTTGCACATTTTAAAAATCCACTCGATGAAATAAAAAAACGACATGGTTTCTTAAATAAAACATCCGCAGCTCTTCAAAGAACATTCAAAAAGCAAAAGAGTCATGGCCTCCATCGCTCTAATTTTAGTCACTTTCAAAAATTGACAGGTATCAGCAGCAGCAAAAATACTGAAAAGAGGAAAGAAAAATTCTTATACTAAAGAGCCATTAAAAAACGCAAAATCAAAAGCCGCAGTTGATATTTTTGATGAACAAAAAGCCAAAACACAACATAGAACAAGCTATTTACGAAAAAGCGCGTGAAAAACAAAAAAACCATAAAACAGCTTATTGATCAACTTAAAAGTCCTAAAGATACTGATCAAATTTAGCCCATTCAAACACTCTACGCAGCCCTACAGATTCACGAATACGAGTTCTACAAATGAAAGCCTCGGCAATAACCCAACAAGGAAAAGAAGAATGTGAAGCGAAAGAATTTAGAAAACGACACAAAGATTATACCCAACCACTCTATAGTCATTAAACTAAAAAAATTGTGAAAACGTACGAGTAGCTGATCATGAACTTGCCATAGAACGTCAGAAAAAAGCTGAAGAGGAAGCTAAACGAAAAGCCGAATATGAAAATGGGAAGCTGAAGCTGAAAAACGGAGAGCTGAAAGTGAAGTTAGAGGACGAGCTAAACTTTAAGAATTACAGTGAACATAAAAAGAGAATATTCGTAAAATGTTTGGAACTGAAAAACAAAAAGAAAACGAAGGCATATTGACCTAGATAGATAACGATTTAGTCCCTTACAAAGACAAATAGACAACACCACACATCTTTCATCGGCTATATCTGCTCCGGTAACTACATTTTATACGCTCTATAGTGTGTCCCCATAAAGTACAATATTATGTATAAGCGTTTTTTAGCTAGATTATTGCGACAGTTTTCAAACTTAGCATCATTGTTATACACACAATACAGATTGATAATAACAACACATCTATCAGAGATAGATTTTTCAATGATCTGCCTCACATCATGCAAATATCACATAAAGAGTACACTCAGATAAAAAGAAGAGCCTCCTTTCCACACCTCAAAAGATGATGTTGCTAGAAACGACAGGCAAAGCTTCCAATACTCCATCCCCCCCTACTGAGTTATTTCAAAAGAAATGGAAGTGAGTAAAGATGCATGCGCTTTAATATTCTAAGGCACATTATTTTACATCATGAAATAGAATAATAAGAAGCTTAAGAGCTTTAAAAGATGTAGTATAGCAAACCAAACGAAATCTTCTAACGTGAATATCCATTTGCTATAAGTAAATGACGCAAAAATTAAACTGAAAAAACCCAAAATTTTATCCTCCAGAATCGACTCGCTGCGAAGTATCTACATAGGTAACCACGGACATGCCAGGAATGAGTTTTTCAATCCCTTCCTGTCCAGGATCTAAAGCAATCCGTACTGAAATACGTTGCGCAATTTTGATAAAATTACCAATTGTCGTATCCGTTTTTAACAATGAAAACTCTGAGCCTGTAGCAGGTGCAAAACGAACCACACGCCCTGTTAACTTTTTGTTGTTCAATGCATCAACAGAAAAAACAACCGGTTGTCCCACACGCATCTGAGAAAGTTGCGTTTCCTTATAATTAGCAATAATCCAAATATCATCAGAAATAACAGAGACCAATTGTGTCCCCGGCATAACATATTGCCCTACCCGCGCTCCAACTAATCCAATATAGCCTGTTCGAGGAGATAAAATCTTTGTATGATCGAGATTAAGTTTTGCCAACTCAACACTCACCTTCGCTCCAGAAATTTCTGACTGTAAACTTTGCCGTTCAAGATCCAATTGTTTTTGCAATTGGCGTTTTGTTTCGAGAGCTGTCAAGAGTTGTGAAAGAGGACGAGAAACAGAACTTGCCGCATCACCAAAACCTAACTTTTTACTATCTGGAACAACATTGGAAAATGCTCGTGAACGCGCCAACTCCACCTCTGCTGTATTAATCTCGCCCTGCAAAAGCTGTGCTTGTAATTCAATACTTGCCAGTTTTGCATTTTTTGAATCGAGAACAGCCTGTGCCCGTGCAAGCTGCTGGCGAAAAAGAGAATCATCGAGCTCAAAGAGCAGCATTCCCTTTTCAACGCGTTGATAATCTTGCACATAAATCCGTGCAATCACCCCAGAGATCTGTGAACTAACCAGAGTAACATTGCCCTTAATGGAAGCATTATCGGTTATTTGAATGTTACTCACAAAAGGAGGAAGTCTCCAAGCCCACAAAATCAGCAAAACACCCGTAATA
Source organism: Bartonella sp. CL266QHHD (assembly GCF_042195355.1). Classification (NCBI taxonomy): domain Bacteria; kingdom Pseudomonadati; phylum Pseudomonadota; class Alphaproteobacteria; order Hyphomicrobiales; family Bartonellaceae; genus Bartonella; species Bartonella sp. CL266QHHD. Next base: position 122,898 of record NZ_JBHIOD010000018.1, on the reverse strand, counting down.
CCCGATAGGAATGCAACAATCGTAGCTTTTGACCGTAATGTTTTTATCATTTTTTTGCACCCCTCTTTCTATGACATTACTCTACTTTTCTAATGCGCGCAAAGAGCATGACTTAACAATCATTGTGACAAGAAAAATAACGAATACAACCATTGAAATATAAAAATAAAGCCGAAAAACGTCATCATAAGCAAAAATATTTGCTGTTAACTTAAATTTCTCTATCAACATAGAAGTACCCTGCTCACTTCTCAAGCCATTGGGAACAGAAACACCATAAGAAGGCGAAAATAAAGTATTCATCTCACCAGAAATAAGTGGATCAGTAATAATAATATTTTGTGTTAAGGACTCAAAGTTTTTATGGGCAAAATAAAACTGTAGGCTGCCAAAAAAAGCCGACCCCATCAATCCCCCTGTCACTTGCGTTAACAAAAAAACAGCAATAAAACTTAAAACGTAACGCGGTCCTCGCTCACCAGCGATCACAAACCCTTTGAAAAGAGCAGGAGGCAAAAAAAGTGCATAACTAAAACTCACCAACCCTTGGCTCAACATCATATCTTTCGGACGCGTTAAATAGTTTACATGACTGTCTAAATAAGCTCCCAACGCCAAACAACCTAAAGATAACAAATAAAAATAATCCTCACGCCCCGCCCGTAAAAAAAAGACACAAACAGCCCCCCCTAACAGAATCCCTAATGTCACCGCAAGATACATGGGCGCCATCTCACGATTGAGCAAACCAAAAAGATTAAAAAACCCTACGGGCAAATTTGACCGCTCCAATAAAAAAACATGAAAGATCAATAAAATAAAAACAGATTGGATCATTTCTTTACTGAAAATCCAACGTAAATCAATCAACGGTTTTTCTCTATTAAGCTCAATAATAATAGCAATAGCCAACGAGAAAATAGCAAGTGCGAGCCCCCAACCAATCCATGGTGCTTCATACCACCAATACAATATGCCAACAGACATGATCACAGCATTTAATCCAAGACCAAGAGCAATCAAACCATAGCTTATCCAATCTAATTTTTGAATAACCTTACTACGCACAACAGGAGTAAGAGGCAAAGTATAGATACAGACCAAGCTGATAAGAACCAACCCCATTTCCAGAGCGGAAAGACTGGAAAAACCACCATTTTCCAGCAAATCAGGAGAAATCAAACGTGATAAAGGTGCCGCTAAAGCCGCATTCATATAATTCAAACTAAGACCAATAGTAAACTTCTTTGCTGGAGCAAAAGCCTCCATCATATAAAGCAGCGCAAGCGAAGCCAAAGGAGCAGCAGCAATCCCAGCAAAAAAGCGAATAATCAATGCAGAACGCAAATCCGTAACAAAGAGCTGCAACACGCAAACCAAAACAAAGCCAAGAATTGATAATTCAGCAAAAGCGCGTAGCCCAAATTGATAGCGGATTTTGATCAACATAATCGCTACACTCACATTTGGCGCCATATAGGCCGCTACCAGCCATGTCGTCTCGGCCAAAGTTGCATGAAAATCACCCGTAAGATGGACAATATTAGACTGAACAATATTAGCCCCTAAACCATAAGCCCATTGCAAAATAAGAGAAGCCAAAATATAAACAAAGCACTTTGGCAAAGGTCCCGCAAAGACACGACCAGGACGAGGAAAGGGTTTTGCGCTCCTTTTAGCAGACACAACCGTACTCTTTTTTCCGCTCATGTCACCTTTTCCTGTATACTCTGCTACGCTTCTATCAATACAGCACCATCAGCTGACAACTGCTGGAAAAAAGACTCTATTTTATGATTGTCCTCATCACTTGTCCCTCCTTCTAACGTCGCTTGAATCTGCAAAATCTGCTGTTCTAATGCATCAAAAGAAAGATTCTCTACAGCCACAACGTGCTCTACCAATAAAGAGCAGCCCGAAAAGGTAATATTTGCAACGCCCCCGCATACAGCAAATAATTTTTCACCCAAAGAGGTGCGAACACGAACACTACCCAACACAATACTTGCCACCAATGGCGCATGATGCGCCATAACTGTCAAATAACCTGAGGCTGAAGGAAGAACAACAGACACTACCTGCTCTGAAAACACAATTTTTTCAGGCGATACAAGCTCAAATAAAAAATGCTCTTCTCTATTGTTTTCCACAAGAATCTCCACAATACCCGATATAAGGACTCTCTGTTTTCTTCAACGATGCGTCCTTTTTAACGAAAAATACCCATGACAGTTTTCTCTTGAATAAGAAGCTTCTTATTAAGAAGCCTCTGCCAAGAGACGCTTTCCTTTTTCAAGTGCTTCATCAATCGAACCAACCATATAAAAAGCAGCTTCTGGCAAATCATCATAATCACCAGCACAAAGACCTTTAAAGCCTTTGATTGTCTCTTCTAAAGAAACGAGTTTCCCCGGCGAACCAGTAAAGGCTTCCGCAACATGGAAAGGTTGTGAAAGGAAACGTTCAATTTTACGCGCCCGCCCCACCAGCAACTTGTCATCTTCAGAAAGTTCATCCATTCCAAGAATAGCAATAATATCCTGAAGCGCTCTATAACGTTGTAAAATGGTTTGTACTTGACAAGCAACTGTGTAATGCTCTTCCCCCACAATCAATGGATCCAACATACGTGAAAAAGAGTCAAGCGGATCAACCGCTGGATAAATTCCCTTTTCCGCAATAGAGCGCGAAAGAACAGTTGTTGCATCCAAATGAGCAAAAGACGCTGCAGGCGCCGGATCCGTCAAGTCATCTGCCGGAACATAAATTGCCTGAACGGAAGTAATAGAGCCTGTTTTTGTACTGGTAATACGTTCTTGCAACGCCCCCATATCCGTTGCCAAGGTAGGCTGATACCCAACAGCAGAAGGAATACGCCCTAAAAGAGCAGATACCTCAGCTCCTGCTTGCGTGAAACGGAAAATATTATCCACAAAGAAGAGAACATCTTGTCCTTCATCACGGAAACTTTCTGCAATTGTCAATCCTGAAAGAGCCACACGCGCACGTGCTCCTGGTGGTTCATTCATTTGCCCGTAAACAAGGGCACACTTTGACCCTTCCGTTGAACCATTATTCTCTTTTGGATTCACATTCACGCGGCTTTCGATCATTTCATAATAAAGATCATTTCCTTCACGTGTACGTTCTCCCACACCAGCAAATACAGAATAGCCACCATGTGCCTTTGCAATATTGTTTATAAGCTCCATAATGAGAACGGTTTTTCCAACACCAGCACCACCAAACAAGCCAATTTTACCCCCTTTAGAATAAGGGGCTAACAAATCCACGACTTTAATACCGGTGACGAGAATTTCCGAAACAGTCGATTGCTCAACATATTCAGGTGCCTCTTGGTGAATAGAACGTGTTTTGGTTGAAGCGATTGGTCCCACATTATCCACCGGTTCCCCAATCACATTCATAATACGTCCCAACGTTGCTTCTCCTACAGGAACGCTAATTTGTGTGCCTGTATCCACAACCTTTTGGCCCCGCATCAAACCATCAGTCGTATCCATAGCAATCGTACGCACGGTATTTTCACCCAAATGCTGCGCAACTTCTAATACCAAGCGATTACCTAAATTCTCTGTTTCCAAAGCGTTGAGAATATTTGGCAATTCACCTTCAAATTGCACATCAACGACAGCACCAATAATCTGCTTGATTTCACCAACAGCGCCTTTTGCACGCTCTTCTTTTTTTGCGGATGTATCTTTTTTTACAGGTGTATCTTTAGCTGCATCACGCGCAGGTACAGAGGAAGCCTTTACATCCACTTGAGATTTCGAAGCGGCTTTTTTCACGCTGGAACGAGCAGCTGGTTTCTTTTTTTCACCTTTTTCTGTTCCTTTGCTTGAGGTTACTGCTTTTACCATCAATCCTTACCTTCTCCATTTAAAGCGCTTCAGCGCCCGCAATAATTTCGATCAATTCTGTCGTAATCTGTGCTTGACGTTGACGATTATAAGCCACCGTCAATTTACTAATCATTTCACCCGCATTGCGCGATGCATTATCCATAGCCGTCATCTTGGCGCCCATCTCACCAGCAACATTTTCCAGCAAAGCCCGAAAGATTTGCACCGAAAGATTACGTGGTACAAGGGCCTCTAAAAGAGACGCAGCATCAGGTTCATATTCATAAATAATCGATTGTGAACCTGTGTTATGATCGGTTTGCTCCACAACATCTATTGCCCCAACAGCTGCTTTTGGAGCAACCATTGGAATCAAATCCAAAGCTGTTGGACACTGATTAATTACGGAAACAAATTCAGAATAAAACAGCGTACAGACATCGAAAGCGCCTTCATTGAATAAATCAACAATCCGTTGACTAATCATCACTGCCTCTGCAAAACCAATTCGCTTTACAGCATGCAAATCGATATGGTCAATTATCAAGCCTTTGTAATCACGCGATAAAATATCCGCGCCCTTTTTACCCACAGTGATAATTTTTACTATTTTATCAGCCGCCAACAATGCCTTAATCTGTTCACGTGCACGACGAGCAATTTGCACATTAAAAGCACCACACAAACCGCGCTCAGCAGTACACACCACCAAAAGATGCACATCATCGCGCCCCGTACCACGCATAAGAGCAGGCGCATCAACACCATCTACATCAGCAGCAACACTGGTCAAAATATCAGCCATTTTCTTCGCATAAGGGCGTGCAGACTGCGCTGCCTCTTGAGCACGATGCAACCTTGCCGCTGCAACCATTTGCATAGCTTTGGTAATCTTTTGTGTTGCTTTAACCGAAGCGATACGGTCTCTAAGATCTTTTAGTGAAGCCATTCAAGCATTCCATCAATTCATCACGAGAAATTTTTCGCATAAGTATCAAGAACAGTTATCAACTTATCTTTCAGCTCATCTGTTATTTGCTTTTGCTCAGCAATTGCCTTTAAGAGATCTTGATAATCACTACGCAAAAGCACCAAAAGTCCCTGCTCAAACCGCGCAACATCAGAAACCGCCAAAGCATCAAGATAGCCATTCACACCCGCGAAAATAACCACCACCTGTTCTTCTGTTTTGAGTGGAGAAAATTGTGGCTGCTTCAACAACTCTGTCAAGCGCGCACCCCGATTTAACAAACGCTGGGTTGACGCATCCAAATCAGAGCCAAACTGCGCAAAAGCTGCCATTTCACGATATTGCGCCAATTCACCTTTAATCGAGCCAGCAACTTGCTTCATCGCCTTAATTTGTGCGGCAGAACCAACACGCGATACAGAAAGACCAACATTTACAGCAGGACGAATTCCTTGATAAAACAAATTAGTCTCTAGAAAAATTTGTCCATCAGTAATCGAAATCACATTTGTAGGAATATAGGCAGAAACATCATTTGCTTGCGTTTCAATAACTGGCAAAGCTGTCAACGACCCAGATCCATTTTCCGCATTCAACTTTGCAGCCCGCTCTAAAAGACGCGAATGCAGATAGAAAACATCTCCCGGATAAGCTTCACGACCTGGAGGACGACGCAATAAAAGAGACATTTGACGATACGCTACCGCCTGTTTTGACAAGTCATCATAACCGATCAAAGCATGTTGCCCATTATCACGGAAATACTCACCCATAGCACATCCAGCAAGAGGTGCAATAAATTGCAGTGGTGCTGGATCAGAAGCGGTCGCTGCAACAATAATAGAATATTCCAGCGCTCCACGTTCTTCTAAAACTTTAACGAATTGTGCCACCGTCGAACGTTTTTGACCGATAGCCACATAAATACAATAAACTTTATCTTGCTCTCGTCCAGCCCCTTTTTCATGAAAAGGTTTTTGGTTTAAAAATGTATCGAGCAAAATTGCTGTTTTTCCTGTTTGGCGATCACCAATCACCAATTCACGCTGCCCCCGTCCAATAGGGATGAGTGCGTCAATCGCTTTCAATCCGGTCGACATCGGTTCATGGACAGACTGACGCGGAATAATTCCAGGAGCCTTAACATCGACACGACGACGCTCTGTTGCTTTAATGGGCCCCTTACCATCTATAGGGTTTCCCAACGCATCAACCACACGCCCAAGCAAAGCGGGGCCCACAGGAACATCGACGATAGCGCCTAACCGCTTTACACAATCACCTTCACGAATATCACGATCTGAGCCAAAAATGACCACACCAACATTATCAACTTCCAAATTGAGTGCCATACCGCGCACACCGTTTGGAAAGGCGACCATTTCCCCTGCTTGGACATTATCCAAACCATAAACGCGAGCAATACCATCTCCCACAGAGAGAACCCAACCAATTTCTGAAACCTCAGCCTTTTGGTCAAAGTTTTTGATTTGCTCTTTTAGAATTTTTGAAATTTCAGATGGTCTAATATCCATCAGCTGACCTCTTTTTTCAATGCAAGCTTAAGCGAAGACAATTTTGTGAGAAGAGACGTATCAATTTGAGACGACCCCACACGAACGATTAATCCACCAAGAATTGTTGGATCCACAATGATGTGCAGCAAGACTTTTCCTCCAACAACACCTTCCAAAGCCTCACACAACTCTTGTCTTTGTTGAGAACTTAAGGGGCGCGCAGAAACAATTTGCGCAGTAACCTGCCTACGAGCGCGTGCAACACAACGCTGGAAAGCATGTAAAATACCAAATACGGCACTAAGCCTACGGTTTATTACAATAACGCGTAAAAAATTACCAATGACCTGCCCTGCGTTTTTATCAGCAAATTTGATGTTTGCACAAACAGATTGCATCACCTTAATTTGCTCTTTAACTGAAAAGAATGGACTGAGCACAAAGAATTTTAAATCCTTATTCTCCAAAACAAGCAAAAGATCCTCTACTGCCTTTTCAACCTTTTCGACGTTTCCGGCTTCTTGAACGCAATCAAAAAGCGCTTGCGCATAGCGTTGATCTACCAACGGCAGCGGTATGAGAGAAAATGAATCCGACACGAAATACCGCCTCTTTCCCTTGAGCGACTCTCTGATAGTTATCAGATGAAATGAAACAGACATTCTCAATCTTAAGAATCTTCTTCTTAAAACCTAGAACAAAAATCACTTGGTTTCTAGCATAGACATAGCCGACTCGCAACACCACAAATCGCTGCTTTTTAAAAATTTTAATAAAATATTCAAAATATTTTTGAAAAGCATTTTTTTAGATATACAGGATGGCATCACAGTTTTTTTATGCCTCTTTTTGACATTCTCTGAGCGATTTTTTCACTCTCTTTGATTTTTCTTCAAACGCTCTTGTCACCAAACGCTCTTGTCACCATAACAAAACATTCCCTTTATCACCACAAAACCTTTAACGAAAGACGACGGCGACTGAAAAAGTCTATTATTTCAAACTGATAAGAAAGAAAAAACAATGAATATCCTCCTAAAAATTAAAGAAAAAATTGATCTTTTTTCTTCAAACACCCACTCCTTTTAAAAAATTTTACCAAGTAATATTTTCTTGTAAGCACACTCTTTTAATATACAACACATTGATTTATAATGATAATATATCATTTTTCATACCGGATGAGCTTCAAATATCGAAAGATTCTCTCTTTTCAAATTTTTTTATCAAAATCACTCCCTTGCTTCATCACAAACAAAAAAGGAAATGATTAAAGAAAACAACACCTCTTATAAACGCTCTCAAGTACTAAGAGTTTTCGTAATACTCAAAGCTAAATAATAAATGGCGCCATTTTATACCTTAATGAAATAAAGATGGGGAGCCTTAACGTGGTTTTTTCATTCATGAAAGCTTTGATATTCTACACTCGAAAAACATCATAAAATGAATTCGAGTATGCTGAGAAACATTTGCTTAAACAAGCATATGAATGTAGTAATACAATAGATGTTCTGTAATATTCCGCTTTGGGCGTTCTGCTTTACATGAAAAATGTGCCCCCATTAGAGAACGAAAGTAATAAAAGCATGAAACAATGGATAATCTCCATTTCACGACAACGCCTATGAATGCTATAATGGTAACCCCATTGAGCAGCCCCATCTTTACACTTATGAAAGAACAAGCCGGCACCATCACACACTTTGCCATCTCCCAATTTTACGACAGCCCTTAATTCTTGAGATGATTAGGTATTTTGGTCCTCTCTTGTATAGTTTTACGCGACACAGGCTCCCCCATCTGTAACATGCAAACGAATGGTTTTGATTGATCAATATAAATAGATTTTAAATAAGAGAATCCTACGATAGTTGAGACTATAATATGAATAACGGCATATTATCACTATAAATCAATATTTATTATTTATAAAAATTATTATTATGGATGCTTTTGAAAATTCTAGAGCCGAATGAATAAGGATGACAACGATGAATGCTCATTTTGACCTTCACGCTCCAAAATGAGTCCGTGTTCTCGTCAAAGATAAATAAAATAGATATATGCAATATTCTCGCCCTAATCTAGCATACAAACGCAGGTACGACTCGTACAGCGCTGATACATCTTATGAACGCTGCTTCATAAGGCTTTAAGGTCAAATAATATCAAAAACACGTCCCTCATTAAGCCCACATAGCGTCACTTTATATGGCACTATATTGCACTGATTTAGAAAAAGCATAGATCAATATCAATTTGAACGCGAACGGAACTGGGCATTTTGGGTGTACAGCTAAGCATTTTAAGCCCTTATAAAAAGAATCCGCCTATCAAAAGAATACTGTCCCTCATACAAAAAAGGAGTAAAAGCCGAAATGATAGTGCCCTCGAAGAAGAGAGGCGCTTCTGCTGGTTCTATAACAAAGATATTTTTTCCCGTAGCTCTACTTAATGCAATGTACATGTATCATATTTTGCTGCCTGGATGCTTATTCTGAATAATATAAGAGTTCAAGTAAAGCACCTTAAGCAAAGAGACCTTCACTTTATGCGATACTGGTTTTAGAAAAAACTTTGCGGATCAATATCAATTTGAACCCGAACGGAACTGGGCATTTTGGGTGTACCGCTAAGCATTGCACGTATAAACCCTTGTATATCAAAAGAACGCTGTCCTTGCAGCAAAAGCCGAAAACGATAACGCCCCCGAACCAAAGCCAAAGGCGCTTCTGCTGGTCCCATAACCGAGATATTTTTTTCCCGTGGCGCTGCCTGACGCAATGCGCGCGCATAATGTTCTGCTGCTTGGCGCTGTTGTGCAGAGATAATCAAAGAGGCAAGCCGCCCATAGGGGGGCAAATGATAATGCTGACGCGCTGCAATCTCACGTGTGTAAAAATCTTCTGGCTGGCATGCAAGTAAGGCTTTGATAACCGGATGATCTGGTTGATAAGTTTGCAATAATCCTAAACTTTTCAATCCCACACGCCCTGCTCTTCCGGTAACTTGAGAAAGCAGCTGATAGGTACGTTCACTTGCGCGTAAATCGCCATTGGCAAGACCAAGATCAGCATCAATAACACCAACCAGAGAGAGCTTGGGAAAATGATGTCCTTTAGCGACTAACTGTGTTCCAATAATAATGTCCACATCGCCATTTGCAATGGCTTGTAATTCGCTTCGCAACTTCCCAATCCCTCCTTTGAGATCTGTTGAAAGGATCAATGATCGCGCTTGAGGAAAAAGCATTTGTGTTTCTTCGGCAATTCTTTCCACACCCGGTCCACAAGCCACGAGATGATCTAATGTCCCACATTCAGGACAGGCTTGAGGAAGTGGTTCATGATATCCACAATGATGACATTTCAGTTGCCCTTGCGCACGATGTTCGACCAACCAACTTGAACAATCGGTACAATGAAAACGATGTCCGCAAATTCGGCATAAAGTTAAAGGTGCATAACCACGACGATTAAGAAAAAGAAGAGCTTGTTCGCCCTTATCAAGCGTTTGTTTTAAAGCCCTTTCAAGAGCAAAGGAAATAAAGCGCCCCTTTTGCACCCCTCCTTGGCGCATATCAACCACCCGCAACTGTGGAAGTGCAGCTTCTTTAAAACGGGAAGGTAAATGCACCTTTTGATAACGCCCTTTTAAAACATTGGCTTGGCTTTCAATCGACGGTGTGGCTGAAGATAAAATAACAGGAAAATGCTCAAAAGAGCCCCGTGCAACAGCCATATCACGCGCATGATAAAAAATGCGCTCTTCTTGTTTATAAGCGCTATCGTGCTCTTCATCGACAACAATCAAGCCAAGCTCATGAAAGGGAAGAAAAAGCGCCGAACGAGCCCCCGCAACGACACGCACCCGCCCTTCTGCAACTTGTCGCCAGACGCGTTCTCTACGACGTGGCGTCAAATCAGAATGCCATTCTGCTGCCGCAGCGCCAAAACGTGCATAAAAACGATCTAAAAACTGCTGTGTTAAAGCAATTTCCGGCAATAAAATTAAAACCTGCTTGCCCTCTTTAAAGGCTTGAGAAACCGCTTCAAAATAAACCTCTGTCTTTCCTGAACCCGTAACACCATCAAGCAAAAAAACTTGAAACTGAGAAGATAAAACACCTTCCCGCAATAATGTTGCTGCTTCACTTTGCGCTCCCTGCAACTGAGGGAGACAAAAATCAGGATCAGGCATTGCCACAAGATCAGGAGCAGGAACCTTAACATCTTCAAAAATTCCTAGCGCTTTTAAACCTTCAACAACAGAAACCGAAGTTCCAGCCGCATGTGCCAGACCAGAACGTGTCCATATCTTCTCATTACGCACCAATTCCAAAACCCGTGACCGCGCTGGTGTGAGACGTTCTACATTTCCACCACAATATCGCAAACCCAGCATCTGCGCTTCCGGCTCTAAAGCAGCCGGTACCGACAAAACCAATCGTGCGACAAGACCAAAAGGTGCCATTGTATAGCGACTAACAAAACGCAAAAATGTGATCATTTCTGCTTTTAATGGGGGGCAATCAAAAACATGAAGCAGAAAGCGTAATTTTTCACGCGCCACCGAAGCAGACTTGTGCCCATCGGCTGTCTGCTCTCCAACATCTACAACAAAACCGCAAAGCTCACGCCCCATCAACGGAACCCGAACAAAGGAACCAACGTTCACCTCCATAGAAGATGGAACTTTATAACTATAAGCGTGAGCAACAGGAAGAGGAACCAATACGGATACAATCTTTTCCTCTATCATGCTTGAATTCATCTTGTAAACCAATCTACGACCTATTGAGCATCAACAAGTCTACACCTTATCTTTAAACACTCTTATAAAATTCATTGCAGGATTCAATCCCCCCCGATCACAACACTTTTCTAACAAAAATTCTTTTTAACACGCATTCCCTCACCAAAGTGCCAATATAAAGAACCAATCTCATCGTCTATAACAAAAAACTCTATAGCAAAAAAAACAGCACTATTCTTCTGTGTAAATAAAACGCATCACTATTAAGCATTCAACATGCTATCGGTTAAGTGCATCCTTCAACAAGGCGATCCCATAGTATGACCTCTTCCCAACGCACACGTTTATTTTTTTACCGCCTCATATCTCAATTTATCTTCAACAAACTGATTTATAAAGACATAATCATTATTTTACCTATTGTAATAAAAACCCTCCATACGATGATTTTTTTCATTTCAAACCCATCGAGGAACATTTGTAAATCCTTATTGATGAAAAAGTATCCCATGATTTTAATTATAAGGAGAATAATATTGCAAATGGAGCCGTTACAATATTCACCTTGGCTTTGTGCCAAAAAGTGAAAACACGTGTATACATTTTTCAGCTTGATTGAAAATCAAGCAACAATACAAGCAGCACAAAAGCGTATTTTTGAAGAATGGGGAAAACAGAATAAATCAATGTAATTGACCATAAAAAAACCCTTCATGCGTAAAATTTTACAGGCGTTCTTCAACAGTGTTTTACGACAAAATAAATCCATCCGCTTTCATCAAAAACAAAGTTAAACATACCCCCTAAAAAAGGAAGGTATCTTATGATGCACTCTCAAATATCAAGAGCAATCGCAAATAGGAAATGAGCAAAGTGTTTGATAATGCTAGCTTATTTCCATAAATATAAAAACACCGCTACGCAAAGATGCCAATACGCAAAAATGTTGGTACGCAATGAATTCTATGCCTTATCACGAGCAACACTATGAAATGGGTGTGGAAACGATAAATCATATTTCTTTACCGAAAACGGATACATGATTAACACCATAGCATTCTTGTTCTTTACACAGATATTAATTCTTTCTCTTGCTTTTGCAGTCAACAATAGCGCATAACAAAAAATAGGATAAAGCTAAAAAAAAGAGGTTAGAGATGAAATTTTTTGTGGATAGCGCCAATATTGAAGAAATTCAAGAGTTACAGAATTTAAGCCTTGTTGATGGTGTTACCACCAATCCCTCTCTTATCCTAAAATCAGGACGCAATATTCTTGATGTTACAAAAGAAATTTGTGCTCTCGTTAGCGGACCTGTTTCTGCTGAAGTTGCAGCAACGGAATTTGAAAGCATCATGAAAGAAGCAGCTGTTTTAGCAAAGGTTGCCGACAATATTTGTATCAAGCTTCCTTTAACACTCGATGGATTAAAAGCCTGTAAAGCTCTCACAGCAGCAGGACTAAAAACAAATCTCACACTTTGTTTTTCTGCCAATCAAGCCTTATTAGCCGCCAAAGCAGGCGCAACATTCGTTTCACCTTTTATTGGTAGACTTGATGATTGTGGAAATGATGGAAGTGAACTGCTTCATGAAATTCGCACAATTTATGATAACTATAACTTTGAAACACAAATCTTGGCCGCTTCAATCCGCACCGTTAATCATGTCAAAGAAGCAGCACTAAGCGGTGCTGACGTTGCAACAGTTCCACCAGCAATCTTAAAAGCACTAGTCAAACATCCTCTCACCGACAAAGGGTTGCAAATATTCCTCGACGACTGGAAAAAAACAGGACAAAATATTGCTTAATGTCTAGAAATTTTATTGGAAAGATCTTTTGAAAGTAACAAAAAGATCTGTTCAGCCAACTCTTCCGCAACACGTTTTTTTGCATCTTCTTCTGCTTGCAGCGTTGCATATTCTTGACGAAGTTGCTCAAAAGATGCATTCATCATTGCTGTTCCTTTTGCAACAAGAGTATTTTTCATATCCTGCAAAGTATAAGAAGCTCTGCTCATAACAGTTCCAACAGAAGGTCGTCCCTTTCTCTTTTTCTCGAAATCAACCTCTATCTGCATAGATTCTCTTGTAAAGACGGATATCTGTAATGCCAATTTATAAGCAGGTAGAGAAGGTTTAGCACCATTTCCATACAAAAGAAAAAGCAGATGATTGCGCACCATTTGGCCAAAACGATCCGAAGGTTCTTCTACAACAATAGAAGCAAGCTTTTGCGCTAACCCCAAAGAAGCTTGTCCAGAAGGGTGTCCAGAAGCAGGATTCCCATAAGAAGCAGAATCCATTGTCATTGCACTCTGCAACTCTTGACGGTAAAGCGGTTCAACTTTGCATCCACACAACAGTGTGAATACACCAGCTAAAATGACAAGAATAGAACTTCTAAAAAACGACATTCACAATCCTTTGTGGAACAACAATGATTTTTTTCACAGGCTTTTCAACCAGTTGCGCCTTTACAAAATCTAACGCCAAAACCGCTTCTTTAATCATCACCTCATCAGCAGTTGCTGCAACGCTCACCTCACCGCGTTTTTTACCATTAATTTGTACTGGCAAAGTATAGCATTCCGCAACGGTTAACGCGCTGTCATAAACAGGCCAAGCAAGCGCAGACATTAAAGTTTTTCCTCCTAAAGCAGCATGACATTCTTCTGCTAAATGGGGCATCATGGGTGCAATCATGGCAAGAAAAAAATCCATAGCTTGACGTAAAGAAGCTTTCATTTCATCGTCAACACTTTCTATCCTATTTAACAACGGTGCCATAATATTCAAGAATTCATAAAGGCGTGCAATAGCCCGATTAAAAGCGAATTTTTCCAAATCATCTTCTACAGCGCAAAGCGTGCGATGTGCGACCTTTGAGAGTTCCAAAGCCGCCCCCTGATGCCCTGCACAAGGCGCCACATCCTTTAAAATAGAAGCACTCACAGCCACATGGCGCCAAACACGCTGTACAAAGCGATGTGCACCTTCAACACCAGATTCTGTCCAAATGACATCCCGCTCGGGAGGAGAATCTGACAACACAAACCAACGCACAGTATCAGCGCCATAAGATGCAATAATATCATCAGGATCAACGACATTCTTTTTTGATTTTGACATTTTCTCAATCAAACCAATCGTCACTTCACTTTGATCGGTTAATTTATAAGCACACCGCTTTCCATCTTTTTCAACAATCGAAATTTCTGCTGGAGAAACCCACCCTTGATCATCCCGATAGGTTTCATGCACCACCATCCCTTGGGTAAAAAGCCCCTTAAAAGGCTCATCTACCGTCACATGACCGACCAATTTCATAGCACGCATAAAAAAGCGCGCATAAAGAAGATGCAAAATGGCATGCTCAATTCCACCAATATATTGTTGCACAGGCAACCATTCAGCTGTTGCTTGTTTGTCAACAGGTCCCTGCGCAAAAGGAGCCGTAAAGCGTGCATAATACCAAGAAGAGTCAACAAATGTGTCCATGGTATCGGTTTCGCGTTTGGCAGGTTGACCACAGGAAGGACAAGTAACATTCTGCCACCTTTCATGTCGTGCAAGAGGATTTCCTGGTTGATCAAAAGTAACATCATCAGGCAACACAACCGGTAAATTGGCACGTGGAACAGGAACAACCCCACAAGTTGTACAATGGATCATCGGAATGGGACACCCCCAATAACGTTGACGTGAAATCCCCCAATCACGCAAACGAAATTGCACTGTTTTCTTCCCTTGCGGTTGCCCATTGAGCATTTGTTTTTCAAGCTTTTTAGCAGCTTCTTCAAAAGCTTGTTGGGGTGTTAAACCATCCAAAAAACTGGAATTGATCATCACCCCATCACCCGTATAAGGTGTTTCAGTAATAACAAAATCTTCTGCTTGCTCTCCTTTTGGAAAAACCACGGGTTTTATTGGAAGATCATATTTACGCGCAAAATCGAAATCTCTCTGATCATGAGCTGGACAACCAAAAACAACCCCTGTTCCATAGTCCATAAGCACAAAATTCGCGATATAAACGGGAATATGTACTGTTGAATCGAAAGGATGAACAGCCAAAAGGGGCGTGAGAAACCCTTGTTTTTCAGCTGTTTCAAGTGCTGCTGTTGTCGTTCCACCACACCGACAATTTTCAATAAAAGCACTCAACGCTTTGTCTTTTTTTGCCAAAGCTTGTGCAATAGGATGATCAACAGACAGAGCCAAAAAGGAAGCGCCAAACAGTGTATCAGGACGCGTTGAATAACAAACAACCTCATCAAATTTCTCACAAACATCATCAGCATCACCCGCCGACTTTAAGGCCCAACGAATCAGCAAACCTTGTGATTTTCCAATCCAGTTTTTTTGCATGGTGCGAACTTTTTCCGGCCATTGGTTCAGCTCTTCAAGCCCTGCCAAGAGATCTTCACTAAAGTCGCTAATTTTGAAAAACCACTGCGTCAACTCACGTTGTTCCACCAACGCACCAGAACGCCATCCCCGCCCATCAACAACCTGTTCATTGGCCAAAACAGTATGATCAACAGGGTCCCAATTCACCTTAGCCACTTTACGTGCTACCAACCCCTTTTGATAGAAATCAAGGAACAACATTTGTTGGCGGTGGTAATATTCCACATCACAAGTTGCAAATTCACGCGCCCAATCGAGTGAGAGTCCTAATTGTTTTAATTGCCCGCGCATGACCGCAATATTTTGATAGGTCCAAGTTTTAGGATGCACTTTACTTTGCAGAGCAGCATTTTCAGCTGGCATACCAAAAGCATCCCACCCCATGGGATGAAGCACATTAAAACCCTTTGCCCTTTTATAGCGTGCCACCACATCCCCCATGGCATAATTGCGCACATGCCCCATGTGAATACGGCCAGAAGGATAAGGAAACATTTCTAAAACATAATATTTTTCACGAGCATCTTCTTGAAGAGTCTGAAAAATTTTCTTTTCATCCCAAATTTCTTGCCATTTTTTTTCTCTCGCACGTGGATTATAGCGTTCGCCTATATTATAATGTCCAATTGTCATTCCCATTATACTCTTTTAATAAAACAGAACCAAAAACTTGTTTTATTATGCTTGACCATGGATTAACCTCATCGTCAACATTTTCGTGAAATATTTCCCTAAGTATTTTATAAAACTTTTAAAAAAACGACCAACTCTTGAACAAAAAAGGTAAAGCACAAAAATATGAATACACAAACGCCCCTCGATGCCCCTTCCGTTGAAGCATGGCAAAACCTTCAAAAAGACATTGCAGCAATATGCCAAGAGCTACAACGCCCTGTAGAAGAAATTGAACTTATCGCTGTTTCAAAAACTGTTTCTGCTATTGATATACGACCCCTTTTGCAAGCAGGCCAATCTTTGTTTGCAGAAAACCGCGTACAAGAAGCAGCACAAAAATGGCCTGCTTTACGTCAACAATTTGAAAATATTAAACTTCATCTCATCGGTCCCCTACAATCAAATAAAACAGCAGAGGCGATCAAACTTTTTGATGTTATTCAAACGGTTGACCGTGAAAAAATAGCCAAAAGCTTAGCTGAAGAAATGGAAAAACAAAAAAGGCATCTTCCTTGCTATGTTCAGGTTAACATTGGCTTAGAACCGCAAAAAAGTGGTATCGCACCACAAGAAGCTACATCTTTTGTCAACCAATGCAAAAACAACTATGGACTTGATATCATCGGACTTATGGGCATTCCCCCTGTCGATGAAAACCCCGGACCCTATTTCGCACTGTTAGCAAAATTAGCAAAACAAGCAGGTCTTCCAAAGCTTTCCATGGGCATGTCCAGTGACTTCAAAACCGCTCTACAGTTTGGCTCTAACGTCCTTCGCATTGGCTCTGCTTTATTTGGAAAACGCCCTGTGTAAAGCAATTTCCCCTTCATATAAATTCCCATTGAAAATTCTACGAACAAGCCAAAAACAGCAGAAATGAGAAAAATATTTCCTTCAATATCAATAAAAGAGCAATTCTAGCCAAAAAGATTCCAGTCCCTCTTTCATCCTGTTAGCAAAATAAGCAAAAAAGCTGGTCTTCTCAAATTTCTCACCGGCACATCCACAACACGTACAATAGCTTCAAGATAGCATTGCAATTTGGCTCTCATATTCTCGCATATTGGCTCTACTTTACTCCCCTCTGAACGCCTCTCCAGCAAAAGCAACATAAAAAATAAATCCTTATATAAAGGCAAAATGGTAAAAATGGCGTTGAGCATGAATGAAAAAACTGTCGCGAAATAAATAATTACAAAAGAATATTGAATAAGATCATCGCAATGATTTCCATTGAAAATCATGAATTCTCTTAACTTCTCCAACACGCGTAAACAATTTCCCCACATGCCAATGGCATAAAGCAGACAAAAAGAGGCTTATGGTTACATAATACAGTAACAAAACTCTTTCATGTAAGTCACTTGAGCAAAATAAACATCTTAAATGCTCAATAGAGCACCAAGAACCGCACTAAACAACATGATAGCAATCTATAAGGTCCAACGATAGTATAGAGCCTTTCTATGCTCTACAAAGCGTAAATACAGTCAATATCTGCTTGAAAAATAAAAGAACGAATCCCACGCATGTAGGCATAACACATACACACAAAACAATGGCAATGAGACCGATTTCAATAACGATATTTCTTTATCATTATTCCTTTGTCGATCTCGTAAACAAAGAGAAAAACTTCAACTTTTCATATGCGCAATTTTTCTGATTTTAAACTTTAATTAAGGAAAAACAGGGGATATTTCTTATATTTTAAAATATTTCAAATAATATTATTATCTTCTTAAGAAGAAGTTTCATATATACATAATATATATATTATTCATACAGTGTTTTTATTGTTATTTTTAAAGTTTATCTTTGACATTTTTCTAAAAATACATGATAGCCATTTGAAAT
Source organism: Bartonella sp. CL266QHHD (assembly GCF_042195355.1). Classification (NCBI taxonomy): domain Bacteria; kingdom Pseudomonadati; phylum Pseudomonadota; class Alphaproteobacteria; order Hyphomicrobiales; family Bartonellaceae; genus Bartonella; species Bartonella sp. CL266QHHD. Next base: position 104,843 of record NZ_JBHIOD010000018.1, on the reverse strand, counting down.
GTATCATTATGATACTACTTTTAATGTAGATAATTAAGGAGAATTAATATTTTTGGTTCATGCAGCACATTCGGTCATATAGCGACAAAGCCTTCTTTTGGTCATTCGCACAATTCAAGACCTACTCATGGAAATGCATGCAGTCCTAATGCTTTTCTTTCTCACATGAATGCACAAGGTTTTGACTATGCAGTTGCAGGAGGGATAACCGGAGCAGCATTGGGAGCTGCAACTGGTCCAGGTGCACTTATGGGTGGACTTACTGGTGCCACGACTGGTTTCTTCGGAGGTTTTGGTTTAAGGTTCGTACAGAAAGTTCATGAGTGTTGGTTCTAATTTTTAGAGAGCAACTATAAAGATATCTCTGAAGTTAATAATTTGTAATTATATTATAATTTGGATTGCGTGATGACAGATCTTATCTCTAAAATTATTGAAACGCTTATAGCAACATTTTTTTTTGGTTTAATATATCTTTTTTATTATAAGTTTATTTATTATAGTTGGAAAGATTCTCTAAAAAAATCATTATTAATAAGCTCAATATTCTTTCTTGTTAGTCTTTTATTTAACTATATTGGTTTATATCAAATTTTGAGAAATATTTTATAATAGACATTTTTAAAATGTCTTAGTGTGTTTATAAAAAGCTCTATACCGCAATAGGTTTTGCTATATTTGAGTATCCTAAAAACATAGAATACCCTCTTTAATATCATCACATCAGATTTAAAAATTGACTATTCTAATCTTTGTCATTTAGTCTAACCTCACAATGAAAAGCTTTTGGGAAAACTCTGCCACAAATATAACCATACAAAAATACAGAGGCAGATTTTCAAAACAATAAATTAAAAGAGGGAAACATGACTGAAAAAATCTATCCAGTATCAGAAGAGATCAAAAAAAATACTTTACTCGATGAGGAAACTTATCAACAGTGGTATCGAGAAAGCATCGATGATCCAGAAAGCTTCTGGGCAAAACATGGTCAACGCATTGAATGGTTTAAACCTTTTACAAAAGTAAAAAACACTTCTTTTAACGGAGATGTCTCCATTCAATGGTACGAAGATGGGATAACAAATGTTGCCTATAATTGCATTGATCGCCACCTGAAAACCCATGGAGACAAAATCGCACTCATTTGGGAAGGAGATAATCCTTACCATGATAAAAAAATAACCTATAACGAGCTTTATGAACATGTTTGTCGTTTTGCTAATCTTTTGAAAAGTCGTGGCATTAAGAAAGGCGATAAAGTAACCATTTATCTTCCTATGATTCCCGAAGCAGCCTATGCCATGCTTGCTTGTGCTCGCATTGGTGCTATTCATTCGGTTATTTTTGCTGGCTTTTCTGCTGAGGCAATAGCAGGACGCCTTGTCGATTGTGAATCAACCTTCATTATTACCGCTGATCAAGGCTTGCGTGGCAGCAAACGGATCAACTTAAAAGACAATGTTGATCATGCTATTGAGATAGCAGCGCGCCAAAACGTGCATGTGGACCAAGTCATGGTTATACGGCGAACTTGTGGACCCATTCAATGGGTAGAGGGGCGTGATTTTTGGTACCACGAAGAGATAGCTCATGCCAAAACAGCTTGTCCACCAGAACCAATGAATGCTGAAGATCCACTTTTTATTCTTTATACTTCAGGCTCCACCGGCAAACCCAAAGGTGTTTTGCATACCACAGCGGGCTATCTTGTTTTCGCCTCGATGACTCACCAATATGTTTTTGATTACCACCCCAATGAAGTTTACTGGTGCACAGCTGATATTGGGTGGATTACCGGTCATTCCTACTTGGTTTATGGACCTTTATGCAATGGTGCGACCACTTTAATGTTTGAAGGCACACCAACCTTTCCTGACAAAGGCAGATTCTGGGAAATTGTCGACAAACACCAAGTCAATACGCTCTATACAGCACCAACAGCTATCCGCGCCTTAATGGGAGCAGGAAATTCGTTTGTTGAACACTCAAACAGAACATCGTTGCGTCTCTTAGGCACGGTAGGAGAACCGATTAATCCAGAAGCATGGGAATGGTTTTATCATACAGTTGGAAATGACCGTTGTCCGATTCTCGATACATGGTGGCAAACGGAAACAGGAGGGCATATGATCACGCCCTTGCCCGGTGCAACACCCCTCAAAGCAGGATCGGCCACACGTCCTTTTTTTGGTGTTCAACCCCAAATTGTTGATGCCCAAGGCAATGTTTTAGAAGGTGAAGCAGAAGGCAATCTTTGTATCAGTGATTCATGGCCCGGACAAATGCGCACACTTTATAAGGATCATGAACGCTTTATTCAAACTTATTTTTCCTCCTATAAAGGAAAATATTTTTCAGGCGATAGCTGTAGGCGCGATAGCGACGGTTATTATTGGATCACAGGACGAGTTGATGACATTCTCAATGTCTCGGGGCACAGGTTAGGAACTGCTGAAATTGAATCAGCTCTTGTTTCTCATCCCGCTGTATCAGAAGCAGCTATTGTGGGTTACCCGCATCCCATTAAAGGACAAGGAATTTATAGTTTTGTGACTCTCATGGAAGGAACAGCGCCAAGTGAAGAATTGCAAAAAGACCTTATCAAGCATGTGAGACAAGAAATAGGCTCTATTGCCATATTGGATAAAATTCAGTTTGCTCCGCAGCTTCCCAAAACACGATCAGGGAAAATTATGAGACGTATTTTACGAAAAATCGCTGAAAACGATTTTGATACTCTCGGAGATATTTCAACCCTTGCCGAACCACAAGTTGTTGAAGATCTGATTGCCAACCGACAAAACTAAAAAACACGACGCAATACAACATACGGTGGTTTTTGTTTTTTTTTGCTAAAATTATCTCAGCATTATTACGAAAACCACCAAGGAGAATAAAAAACAAAACAATGCATGAGAAGCTCAATCATTCTAACAACAAACGCTTTTTTTCATAACAGGTAAGAAATAATTTAAGCAAAAACCTCAAGATTGGGATGCGAACAAGAATAAGAAAGTAAGATAAAAAGAGCAACATAGCTTTTTAAAATCACCCAATGTCCACTCAATGCAAAAAAAGCCTCTGAGTAAGAAGGAAAAATAGTTCTGATGTTTATGCTAGAATCCCTTTGAAATTCCTGCTAAAATCATAAATAAAGCTAAAAAAAGAAAGTATAAGTGATAATATTCTTGAGCAAAAATATTTATCTATAACGAGGGTGTATAAAAAATATTGAAAACCATGAAATCTAAAATAAACAAGCTTACAACAAAAATCTAAAGCAATGAAAGTAAGAGTTTTTAGAATAAATGATGCAATATAAAATCAGGAGTAATAATAAAAAGTGATTCATTTTGAAAATGTCGGCCTACGCTATGGAATGGGCCCTGAGGTCCTTCGTGATATTAGCTTTCATATTCCTCCTGGATCATTTCAATTTCTCACAGGTGCCTCTGGAGCAGGGAAAACGTCGCTGATGCGTCTTATGTTTTTGGCACTCAAACCCACCCGCGGTCATATTGATCTCTTTGGAACAGACACAGCATTACTCAAACGACAAGAGCTCCCTGCGCTGCGACAACGTATCGGTGTGGTTTTTCAAGATTTTCGTTTACTCGACCACATGACCACTTATGAAAATGTCTCCTTACCTTTACGCATTAAAGGACAAGAAGAAGCAACCTATCGCAGTGAAGTGGAAGATCTTCTCTGTTGGGTAGGTCTTGGAGATCATATTCATGTTTTACCACCGGTTCTTTCCGGTGGGGAAAAACAAAGGGTAGCCATTGCACGCGCACTCATTGATCAACCTGAAATTCTACTTGCCGATGAACCCACTGGAAATGTCGATCCGCCCTTGGCAAAACGCCTCCTCCGTTTGTTTATTGAATTAAACCGTTTTGGAACGGCTGTTATCATTGCCACCCATGATATTGCCTTAATGGAACAAGTTGCAGCACGGCGTATGCTTCTCCATAACGGACGGATGACGATTCATGAATAAGTCTTTCCCCATTTTTACAAGCAATAAAAAAAATACAACAGCGATTATTCCCAGTGGTAATATTTCTGGAAAAGCATTGGTTGCCGTAATTGCTATTATGACATTTCTTTCAAGCCTCACCTTAATCGGTGTTGATTTAGTCCAACATGCTGCCCAAAATTGGAGTAATCAGATTAGCTATGAAGCAACAATACAAATACGCCCCATTGACAATGTTGATATCAACAAAGCACTCCGTGATGCCGTACAATTGGTTAAAACATTTTCTGGTGTACAAGATGCAAAAATTGTTGACCAAAAAGCTACAGAAAAGTTACTGGAGCCATGGCTTGGAACAGGCTTCAATGTCAATGAACTACCCCTTCCCCGCCTCATCATTGTGACCCTGAATGGGGATGAAAAAATCAATTTTGCAGCCATTAATCACGCCATTAAAACCCAAATTCCAGGAGGTCAATTTGATGATCACCGTGTTTGGGTTCATCGTTTTGCGACCATGGCACACACCACTGTTTTCATTGGTTTTTCAATTTTAGCATTGGTTCTAGGTTCTCTTATCCTCACCATCATTTTTGCCACTCGCAATGCATTGGCAGAAAATACACATATTATCAATGTCTTATATTTCCTTGGTACTGAAACTCTTTTCATTGCTCGCCAATTTGACTGGCATTTTTTTAAAACCGCGCTGCGTGGTGCTTTATATGGTGGTCTTACAAGCATATTTCTGTTTTCAGCCTTTTGTCTCTGGACGAATTATAACTTGGGAAGAGTGGAAGCTAGCCAAATAACAGCTTTGTTTGGACATCTTTCCATAAGTTCCATCCCCTACGGAAAAATCATTTTTCTTATTATTTTCGTTTCTTTTCTTACCACCCTTACAAACCGCATGACTATTTTAACACAACTGAAAAAAATCGATCAATGTGAAAACGGTTTATTTTAATTTTATGACTCACAACACTTACAACTCATTGACGCAAAACAATTTAGAACGTCCTCTTCCAAAACGGCTCCACTATAGTTGGTCTCCCCGCTTTTTATTTCGCTATTTTCCACCGACAACCCTTACTCTTTCAATCATTGTTTTCATTTTCTGGAGCGGTTTTATTATTTTTTCTGAAAAAACTGAACGACTTTCTCCCCCACAGCCTCTCCCCAAAGCTGATGCCATCATTGTGCTGACAGGCGGAGAAAACCGAATAGAGACAGGACTTAATCTCTTACAAAGGGGGCTTGGTTCACGTCTCCTCATCAGTGGTGTAAATACCACAACCAACCTGAAAAGTCTCATGCATAACATGCATATTACCCGACGGCTTATCTCCTGTTGTATTGACATCGGGCATCAAGCGATTAACACCAGAGGAAATGCTAAAGAAAGCGCCGATTGGATCAAAAAACACCACTATAAAACCCTTTATATCGTCACCCATGATTACCATGTGTGGCGCTCGATGCGAGAACTTAAATATTTAATGCCTGATATCCATTTCATTGCCTATCCTGTTAAAAAGCACAATGCTGAAAGCGCAATACAACAGATCAATCAAATCCGCATTCTTATATTCCAATATATTAAAACGCTCCAAGTCTATATCAGAACCGCATTCTAATCTTTATCCTTCTGACTTTTTAAAAACCTTGCCATCTTCTGACCTCTTCATACCTTTCTCTCATACTCTTCCACAAGAGGTTGCTTCTATAAAAGCTCGACAGAGCTACCTTCATACAACACAGAACACCCCACAATACATGTATCACTGTATTGCACATTCTCACCCAAAACATCTCTTACATCCCAAACATATCTCACAGCACGGGATCTGTACATACCATCTCAATATATAAGCTCTTGTAAATAGAGCCCCCATACAACTATAAGATCTTCAGACTTGTTATAGAGATCTATTTATACCACCGTCTTTACGCTTCATAAAAATGCAAACCGCCCCACCCTATATTTTGCCGCCCCCAAGTATTACGATAGCTCAAGCCTCTTGGGATGATTGGTAAGAGGCATGCATTACGCCTTTCTTAAACACGAACATACCAACCTCGTATGACATGCAAAAAAATACTTTTAATAGATTTAAAATAAGAAAATTTATAATAATTAGATTTCTCATTCAACAGAGAGAATGTTAAACTATCATTATAAGTCAATATATTAGTAACAATCTCTTATTCTAAAAAGCATCTTCTTAAGAGCATTTTAGATCACAGATAGGAATAAGCTAAAAACGCACACCGCTACGAATACCTCACGTTTTTTATCGCAATCTTTTTTGAAATCATTTTGCTCTCTAAGATCACTTTTTGTCTGGTTTCCTCCCCAAAAAAGAACGAAAATTTGTAAACTCTATTGATCTGTAAACAATAATAACTCAGCTTCTTGTCTAACGCGTTCCACCTGCTCACTTCAATATCAGAACACCTCAAAAGACAGATTTCATAAGAATTGTGATTTCCTCTCAACATCTCAAAGGACGATGATTCCTATCAGCAACGATTTGTAAACAGTTCACTTTCTCTGGACAGGTTCCTCTCAGCTTCCCCATTTATATGGTTTACTCACATAAAGCTCGACAAGAAAACCCCTGCCTGAGAATATTCATCACTGCCGCTAAAGCTCATGCGTCATAATTTTAGTGACCTCACTGCCTAAGGTGCTTTATTACATACAACATATTGATTTATAATGAAATTTTATTACGCTACAACTTGAATGAGAGCTCTCAATATCATCAGATTCTCTCATTTCAAATCTGTTTATGTTGAATCAACTAAAACCACTTACTTGCACATCACAAGCGGGATGAGTGTGTGGATAAAAACTGTACAAGAAATGACTAAAAATGGCTCTTATGAACCGTCTTAATGCAAGGTCTATCGCAACACCCACGAGCTGGCAAATATAATGATGGTGCCGGCTTGTTACTTCATAAGCGTAAAGATGGAGGTGCTCAATGGATTTACCGTTGTACCATTCACGAGCGCCGTCGTGAAATGGGATTGGGTGCCTTAAGAGATGTCTCTTTAAAACAAGCCCGTGAATGTGCAAACCAATGGCGCCCTGTATCGGACTTGTAGCAGGAGGAAGAATAACCACCATACCAACTAGACATACCATTGCTCATCACTAGCGCCATTATGTTCTTTAGCAGCATAACTGCAGCTTGGTATTACGATGTTCTCTTACTTCACCTCACACCTGCTGAATATGAGCTTATTCTTTTTCAATAAATGAAAGCCCTTTTCATTCATACATCATTCAAAATAAGAAGCTATCCGCCTCTCAAACTTTTTGTCTTCCTCACCAAAACCATTAAATCAAACCTGCATTTCACGGTATTAGTTCTTAAGATCACGCCCCCCTACCGAGTATCTGACGGCATCCTTACCCTAGAAACTCAAATGGCTTGTTTATCCTTCAGCTCCAAAATCATGAGATAAGGCAGAAAAAAGCGATGCCTTAAACAAAATATTCTAAAGAAAGCTAAGTTACTCGCATAAAGGAACAGAAAATGGCTGTGTCTTAGGTCACATTTTAAAACTTGAGCACGATCATAATTTATTTGCATAAACCTAAACACCTATAATTTGCACCACCCTCTGCAAAACCAAAAGTGAGAAATACTCATAACCTCTTTTCCGAAAATCTTAAAAATACTAAACGAAACCTCTTAAACTTCTCAGCTATCTCGATACCAGTTCATTTTTTTGGAAGAATGGAGGTTTAAGCTGTTTTTGGCATCAACCTTCTTTTTTGTTCTTTTGTTTGTTAGCAGATATACTATTCACTTCCCCGCCTCTTTTTAAATTAAATCTTAAGAACCGTCGCGCAATCTATTTCATTTGTTCTCCTCTTCATATCTCAGAAGACGAAGATTTTTAACAAAATTCAGTCTGCAAGCAATCTCATTCTAACGGGTTCCATTTAACTTCTCCTTAATAGGATTTACTTCCATAAGACTCGACAAGAAAGATTTAAAAATATTCATTATGCATTCTCAAAACATTCAATGCCTCAAGAAGGCTTATATGCCTATCATATCTCACATGATGTGGTGCGCTATAAGAAACGTTCACCTCTAGTGGTACGCTCCACTTAATAAACAAAGCGTTTTCTAAAATAGAGCAGCAAATAATGCTAAACTTTTCCCATTCATGTTTCGCTTCATAAACGCCTCATCCAAGTGGAAAGCATCACGAACAAACATGACCCAATTGATAAAGCTTAATCGCGTGAAAGAGCGACAACAGGGTCAAGCCGTGAAGCTTGCCGCGCTGGAGAAAAGCCAAAACATATTCCAATGAGTGTTGAAAAAGTAAGAGACATAATGATCGATTCAATAGTATAAACCAAATGGATAGGCGCCTTAAACAGAAGAAATAAGCCACCGATAGAAAGCCCAAGCAAGATCCCCAAACCACCACCAATCACACAAACCAAAATCGCTTCAATGAGAAATTGCTGTAAAATATCACTTTGCCGTGCACCAACTGCCATACGCACGCCGATTTCATTGATCCGCTCAGAAACAGTGACCAACATAATATTCATCACCCCAATACCCCCCACAATCAGGGAAATAGCTGCAATTGAAGAAATTAAAAGTGTTAAAATATTTGTACTCTCCATAACACGTTCACGGAAGAATTCAGAATTTCTAATGAAAAAGTCCTCCCCGCCATGCCGCATAATGAGAAAACGTTTTATCATGGTCTCCGCTAAATGTGAATCAATATCATCAGCAATTCTAACAGTAATTGCACGAACTTCTGTTGTGCCAAGAAAACGTGTCTGCACTGTTGTATAGGGCAAATAAAGCTGTAACGTATTTGATGTATCTCCACTTGCATTATTTTGCGAATCAACAACACCAATAATACGCGCTGGAACATTCCCCACATGCACCACCTTTCCAAGGGGGCTTTCATAGCTATGGGGAAAAAGAACAGACAATGCTTCTTTCTCGATCACGAGATCAACCGCCCGATCATGGACACTTTTTTGATCAAAAAACTGTCCTTTGAAAACTTTGAGCCCCTGTGTCTGAAAAAATTGTTCTCCCACCCCCGCAATGACGGCATTGACTTCAACTGCACCAAAACGCACTTTCGAGCTTGCTGAAATCTGTGGTGTTACACCAGAAACATAAGGTAATCCAGACAAGGCTTCTGCATCAGCTTCAACCAAACTGGTTATTTTTTCTGCTTGTGGATCAGAAAAACTTTTACCAGGAAAAATGGTTAATGTATTAGTACCCAAACTTTTAAAATTTTCCAGAATTTTCTCTCGTGTACCATTCCCTAAAGCCACCATAGCAATAATCGCCCCAATACCGATAATCACCCCAAGCATTGTTAGAAAAGTCCGCATACGATGTGCATTCATTGCCAACAGAGCCATCACAAACGCCTCACGGAATCGCTCAAAAAAAGAACGAAAAAAGCCCAGTTTTTGTTGGCCTTTTAGATTTTGTTGTTCCTGAAGAGATTTTCTACCAACTTTTGTTTTTGCAACCCTTGACCGCTTATCAGCAATAATTTCCCCATCACTGATTTCGATAATACGCTCTGCTCTTTCAGCCACCTGCATATCATGGGTTACAATGATAATAGTACGCCCTTCTTGATGAAGTTCATCCAAAATATGCAATACTTCTTGCCCACTCTTTTTGTCCAATGCACCAGTTGGTTCATCTGCAAGAATGACCTCCGCATTATTCATGAGCGCCCGAGCAATAGAAACACGTTGTTGCTGACCACCGGAAAGCTGATTTGGACGATGATTTATCCGATCACCCATGCCCAAACGCGTTAAAAGATCCTGTGCACGCTTTTTTCTTGCTTCCACGGCACATCCCGCATAAATAGCCGGAATTTCAACATTACCAAGAGCTGTCAATTCATTCAACAAATGGTAGCGCTGAAAAATAAAACCAAAATGATTACGTCGTAAAGCCGACAATTCATCCGCAGAAAGAGAAGCTGTTTCTTTACCAGAGATCCAATAACGGCCAGAAGTTGGACGATCAAGACAGCCTAAAATATTCATCAAGGTAGATTTACCTGAACCGGAAGCACCTACAATTGCCACCATTTCACCACGTTTAATGGTAAGATTGATGTTTTTCAAAACGGTAACAAACGTTTCGCCCGCAGGAAATTTGCGCACAATATTTTCCAAGACGAAGACAGCATCTGCTTGATTTGTGCTCATGCTTTAACTCTCGTCTTCGCTATGCATGTTAGAAGACTCTGGCATCACTCCATCAGACGAACTGGTGATGACGACATCACCCTCGTTAAGTCCTGAAATAATCTCTGCCATAACCTTATTATTCAACCCAACACTCACCTGTTTAGTAACCACCTTATTTTCCCCCACCAAAACAGAAACCCATGCTTTACGCTCTCTTGTCTCATCGCGTAAAGCATCACTTGGAACCAACAAGACATTCTGCGCACGCCCTAAGATAATATGAACTTGAGCAGTCATATAGGTTCGCAAAAAATTGTCCGCATTATCAACATGTAGAATTCCATTGTAATAGATAGCCGATGATATTAAAGCACTAGAACCACTCACCATACCAGGATTAATACTCACATCAGCACGAATTGCTTCAGGAGCCGGCTCTACTTTTTCTAAAACGCCTTCATAACGACGCTGTGAATTACCTAAAACTGTAAAATAAAGTGGTTGTCCAGCTCGGACTTTAAGAATATCTGCTTCTGAGATTTGCGCCTTGATCGTCATCTTTGATAAATCACCCAAAATAACAATTGTTGGCGCCGACTGAACCGCATTCACATTCTGCCCTTCTTCCACAACTGTTGCCAAAACCGTTCCCGCTGAAGGGGCAGTGATGCGTGTATAACCTAAATTAACCTCTGCACTCTCCACATCAATTTGTGCTTGCACAATCTGCTGACGAAGTTGTTCAATTTGCGCCTCGCGTATTTTCACCTGTGTCGCAGCCTCATCGAGGTTCGCCCGTGAAATCGCACGTGTTTCGATCATTTTTTTCTGACGCTCTAAATTTTTCTGTGCAAGAGAAAGATAGGCTTCTTGTTCTACCAAATTCGCATAATAATGCGATAATGCTGCTTTTTTTCTTTTTAAATCATTTTCCTGATCTGTAGGATCAATTTCTGCCAAGAGATCGCCTTCTTTCACAACACTCCCAGGGGAAACACGCATTGACACCACACGCCCTGTTGCACGCGCACCAACAGCCACCAACCGGTAAGGACGTACAAGACCAGAAGCTAAAACACTTTCCTCAATATCCCCACGCTTCACCACCGTTGTTATATAAGTTGGAGTAGATGTTCCAAAAAAAACAGAACGTAACCATAACAACAAGAGAATGAGAAATATAGCAGTTAAAAAGAAGGAAAGTTTTTTATGTTTTGTAATGAAATTTTTGAGTAAGTTTTTTTTCATTTCCCTACCTTTGCACGCGAACGAGGTGCATTATCAACGACTTCTGGACGCGATACATCAACAACGCCATCCCAGCCTCCCCCCAATGCTTTCATCAACGTGATATATTGCGTAACCAAAGAAACACGACTATCTTTAAGCGCCATTTGTGCAGAATAATAAGAGCGATCAGCATTTAACAATTCAAGAAAACTAGTATTTCCATTCTCAAAAAGGCTCCGTGAAAGTTTTAAGGAATGAAGAGAAGCTTTATTCGCAACGATTAGCTTTTCTAAGCGTTGATGTTCCTTCGTTAATCTTACAAGCGCATTTTCTACATCTTCTAAAGCTTCCAACACAGCAGCTCGATAAGTAATAAAAGCTTGATCACGCTGCGCGCGCGCTACCGCAATAGAAGCCTCGACCTGACCTCCATTAAAAAGAGGAAAACGAAGACCAGGTCCAAAAGACCAGCCAATCGTTGAATTTTTCCATAATTGATCAATTGCCGTTGCTGCTGTTGAAATATTACCTGTTAAAGTAAGTGATGGATAACGATCTGCTTCACGTTGACCAATCCGTGCTGTCGCTTGCGCATATTGACGCTCTGCCCGTCGTAAATCCGGACGTGTTAACAAAATATCAGCTGGAATTCCTGCTGGTATCGGCCAGCGTGGTTGTGGAATCTTTGCATGCTTAGCATTTTTTTGTAAAAGATCCTTCAATGCCGTAGGCACACGACCAGTTAAGACAGAGAGGCGATGAACGCTCATTGCTACATTCGCTTCCATCTGTGATATATCTGCCTCTGTATTTGCCATCTGCGCTTGCGCATTTGAAACATCAAGCTCAGAAACATCACCAGCTGTTAATCTAGCGCGCATCAGTTCATAAGTTTTACGTTGTGAGACAGCAATTTGCCGCACAATAAACAACTTTTGTTGCCAACCACGCATTTGCACATAATTTGTTGCCACATCTCCTAGTAATGTCACCATGGTAGCACGCATATCTTCCACAGCCGCATCAAGGCCATAACGCGCTGCTTCAACCGCACGTTTATGCCCACCAAAAAAATCCAGCTCCCAGCTTGCATCAAAACCACTACTATACTGGTTTAACAATGCATCAGACTGTCCAGAACGACTACGGGTTCCTGAAATTGAATTGGACACATTTGGCAAAAGAGTTCCCACAACCTGCCCTAAACCTGCACGCGCCTCACGTACCCGAGCTTTGGCAACAGCAACATTATTATTTCCAGAAATAGCATAATCCATTAACGCATCTAGAACAGGGTCATTCAAATGCCGCCACCATCCGGCAAGCGCAACGGACTGCCCTGCAGTCTGTGCAGATTTTTCTCCCCAAACTGCTGGAACACGAAAAGATGTTTTCTGGTAATTAGGACCAACCATACATCCTGACAAAAGCAAACACAACAAGACACTAGAAAATAATCCACGAGAAGCGCCCCATTTGAGATTTCTGATATACATCCAGTCTCCCGCATTCTTTCAGAATCATTATTGAATATTAATACTTTATTTACCTCTTATTTCAAACTTGACGTGAAAAATCAAATACAGTTTGCACAGGAATATGATCTGAAGGACGTTCCCATCCGCGCGCATCACGAAAAATAGAAAGATCTACAACAAAAGGTGCTAAATCTTGAGAAGACCAAACATGATCAAGCCGCCGCCCATAATCGGTAAATGCCCAATCGCGAGCACGATAACTCCACCATGTATAAAGCTTGGTAGGAACAGGAATATGCAACCGCATCAGATCAACCCATCCACCTTGACAACACAAATCCTGTAAACGCTCGGTTTCAATGGGAGTATGGCTTACAACCTTCAACAATTGCTGATGAGACCAAACATCCTCTGCCAAAGGAGCAATATTTAAATCTCCCACCAAAAGAGAAGAAAGACCATCGCCGTGATCCGCACGAATGGAAGACATTTCTTCTAAAAAATCAAGCTTATGACGAAATTTTTCATTCACATCAGCATCAGGGATATCTCCCCCAGCAGGAACATAAAAATTATGAATCCGCAAGCTTCTCCCATGGGCTTCCACAATAACTGAGATATACCGGCAATCTTGGTTTTGACAAAAAAAACGTTTTTCTACCTTTTTAAAAGGCAAACGAGAAACAATAGCCACCCCGTTATAAGATTTTTGTCCACTCAATGCGATATGCTTATAACCCGCTGCTTCAAAAGCCTCCACTGGAAATAAAGCATCTGGACATTTTGTTTCCTGTAGACACAAAACATCTGCGGAAAAGAGTTCCAAATACTGAAAAACCTGTGCAAGACGCAAACGAATAGAATTAATATTCCAAGTCGCAATACGAAAGAACATTTGTTTTAATCCAAATAACGTAACACTCTTTCTTCATTTCTTCGAAGGAAGCGTGAACATCCCATTAGCGAACCGGACGTCTGTCCGCACATTCATAACCTGCACAGTAGTTTCCAAATTTTGTTGGTCAACAATTGTCCACTGCCGCAAAGCAGAGCCTTTAGAATCAAAAACCATCCTTATTTGCCCTGCCCCAATCGTTTTATCACGCAGAACAATCGTCACAGCCCCTGGATCTTCGCGAAATGCCAACAAGCGCCCAGAAGATACATCAATTTTATCATCCAACAAAAACTTCATTGGCGTTTGCGAAAGTTGTGAAAAGTTCCAAGTATTCAAAGCCCGATTGTTAATACCCACAAATTGGCCATCTGCAATAATTTGTAAAGGCATTTTTTTGTAAATGAAACGAATTTTCCCTGGACGCTCTAAATAAAATGTCCCCTGAGACATTTTTCCCTTTGGACTAAACTGAATAAAATCACCTGTCATTGTTTTGATTGCCGCAAAGTGATTCACAACATTTTGCGCCTTTATCACTTTATTAGATACTTGCGAAAAAACAGGAAAAGTTAAACACCAAAAGATAATAATTCCCACCAACCCAAAGATTCTTCTTTGCGGTAAAAAAGACGTTTTCATAAAAAAAGCTCCCAAGCAATACTTAATTAACTTTATAATTCATAACTTAAGTGATCAACGACGAATAAATACCTATCTTTATAAGATAAAGATATTGTTTGAAAAAAATATCAAAAGATTTTCAAAAGTATTCTTCTTCGACAGTCTCCAAAACTTTTTGCTTACCCATATCATTTACTGGACTAATGATGCCTTCTTCTTCCATCCTTTCAATCAATGTTGTAGCACAGTTATAACCAATGCCTAAACGACATTGAATATAAGAAGTCGAAGCCTTACGATCACGAAGCACAATAGCAACAGCTTGACAATAGGAATCATCTGCTAAAGAAACATCCTTCCTTTATTTCTTGCGATCTCTTTCGGTATCGTTTCCAAATAACCAGTCTGCGTTTATGTTTCCGAAATCATCAAATTTTCCTGCTTTTCTGCTGATTTTCTAAACGCATAATATATTCTTTCCCACCCCTAATCTATGAAGCAACATAAATTATAGTCAATACATAATGGATTAAGGACTAAACATATTACTCGCGAACCTGAAAGCTCTTTTAAGTGTCAAAAATGCTTTTTTGACTTCCTTCCCACCCAAAAGAATAAAAATCTTCATCCGAACCACTCTGTAAACAGTTTGGAGTTTAGCAAATTTCACTTAGCTTCCCACCCCATATAATTCATTTATATTAAGACTCGACAGATCAGCCTTGCCCTAAATATTTAGAGCGCACTTAAAAAGACACTTAAATACCAAACCTTACATGCTTTTACCCCCTCTACACTCGCAATGACATTATTTTATACCAAGATATTGATTTATAATAATTTATCTTTTTAACTTAAATCATAACGCCAAAGACAATAAGATTCTCTCATCACATACTCTCTCATATTGAATCAATTCAAATCATTTGCTTGCACGTTACAAGCAAGGTTGGTGTATGGATAAAAGTTATATAAGATAAAGAATCCCCTTATAAGGAGTCTCAAGTACCAAGGAGCTATCGCAAATTGAGAGCTGGTATATGAAAATGCAGACTTTCTACGATACAATAGGATAAACACTTGTTTTACAAGGTATTATAAAAAACAACTATAAATATTTTTCAAAAGCGTTCTTCTTCAGCCGGCACTAAAATTTCTCGTTTCCCTGCGTGATTTGCTGGACTAATAATACCTTCTTCTTCCATCCTCTCAATCAATGTCGCAGCGCGGTTATAACCAATGCCTAAACGGCGTTGAATATAAGAGGTTGAAGCCTTACGATCACGAAGCACAATAGCAACAGCTTGACTATAGGGATCATCTTCTGAAGGAGAAGACAAAGAAACATCAGCACCATCCTCTTCAACTTCTTGCGTAATTGTTTCTAAATAATCAGGTCGTGCTTGCTCTTTGAGATGCGCAACAACCTGCTCCACTTCATCATCCGCAACAAAAGGCCCATGCACACGCTGAATACGTCCTCCTCCCATCATAAAGAGCATATCTCCTTGTCCCAATAATTGCTCGGCCCCCTGTTCGCCTAAAATTGTTCGGCTATCAATTTTTGAACTCACAGAAAAAGAAATACGTGTAGGAAAATTGGCTTTGATCGTCCCAGTAATAACATCGACGGAAGGACGCTGTGTCGCCATAATTACATGGATACCGGCAGCACGTGCCATTTGTGCTAAACGTTGAACCGCTCCTTCAATATCTTTCCCAGCAACCATCATCAAATCAGCCATTTCATCAATAATGACAACAATATAGGGCATAGGACTAAAATCAAGTGTTTCCGTTTCATAAAGAGGCTCACCGGTCTCGCGATCAAATCCAACTTGAATTGTCCGCACCATTGTCTCTCCCTGACTTGCAGCTTCCCTAAGACGTGCATTAAACCCATCAATATTACGAACGCCTAGTTTTGACATTTTACTATAGCGCTCTTCCATTTCACGAACAGCCCACTTTAAAGCAATCACGGCTTTTTTAGGATCTGTCACCACGGGTGTTAATAAATGGGGAATGCCATCATAAACCGAAAGCTCAAGCATTTTCGGGTCCACCATAATGAGACGACATTGTTCAGGTGTCATACGATAAAGCAATGATAAAATCATTGTATTGATAGCAACAGACTTTCCTGATCCTGTTGTACCAGCAACCAAAAGATGGGGCATTTTTGCTAAATCTGCAACAACAGCTTCTCCTCCGATTGTCTTACCCAAAGCAAGTCCTAGCTTTGCTTTGCTGTCAATAAATTCTTGCGCCTGCAACATTTCTCGTAAATAAACCATCTCACGCTTTGCATTAGGCAATTCTATTCCAATAACATTACGTCCTGGAACCACCGCAACACGCGCCGAAATCGCACGCATCGAGCGTGCAATATCATCTGCCAAACCAATGATACGGGAAGACTTAATACCTGCAGCCGGTTCAAATTCATACAAAGTTACTACCGGTCCAGGACAAGCATCTATAATTTTTCCTTTGACCCCAAAATCTAACAAAACCCCTTCAAGTTCCTGAGAATTTGCTCTTAAAACAGCAGGAGAAAGTTTTGCATCCCTAACAGACGGTGGTGGAACCGAAAGATAATCTACAAGAGGAAGAACAAAACCACCATTTGAAGAAGCTGTTAAAGACTTTCGATTTTTAACAGGAGAAACATAGGCTTTATTTTGATTTTTCTCACACTTTACTTTTTCACCCAAAAAAGTTGGCTCAATCCGATCAAATGGCTTTCCTTGCCCTTTACTCTGAAAACGCCTTTTGAAACAGAATAAACGAAAAAAACGCGCTTGTAAAAAATAAAAAAGATGCAAAAGAGCGCCACAAGTTGTCGCAAAAAAACCATGATTTTCACGATCCTCCTCTGCGGCATATTCCGTATCTTCTTCCAACTCAAAGACTGGATTAACGATTTCGTCTTTTGGAATGCTTTTTTCTTTTCTTTTCTTTGTTCGACGCCGCCATATCACATTACCAGCAAAAGCAGCGGTGAAAAAACCTAAAAGAATAAAAACAACACTGAAAAACACCGTGTAAGGAGGAGAAAGAAAAAGAGGAAAGACTGAAGAAGCAACACTTAAAACTTTATCTCCTAAAACCCCTCCCAATCCCATTGGCAATGGCCAATAAGTAAAAGAAGCAACAGGTGACATAAGGGCAAAAGCAATTAAAAAACAAATCGTTGATAGCACCCATAAAAAAAAGCGCAAAGTCAAATTGTAGATATTCTTTTGCGCCAACAAGAGAAAAGACCAAAATAACGGTGGCAACAAAACAGAAAGACTTGCCAAGCCAAAAAACTGCATAATAAAATCTGAAAAAATTGCCCCCATCCACCCCATAAGGTTTGTAACCTCATTTGTACTTGCATGGGTTAAAGATGGATCCGCAACATTCCACGTCGCCAAAGCAAACACACAAAAAATAATAAAGCCCAAAAGCCCAAGCCCAATAAATACCCCTATCTGACGTAAAAACATCTCAATAAGACGCGAACCTTGAGAATTTCGCACTTCTAATGAATCATAAGGAGAAGAACTTCGGTGCATCTATCAATTCCAAATACAAAAATTTCATATTTTAAAGAGTTATAACTCCCTCTCTCTCTTAAAAAAGCATGAAGCTTAAACTCTGTGCCGATTTGTAAACAAATAGCCTGTAAACAATCCGACTTCTTATCTAGCGCGTTCTACCTTCTAACCACTTCATATCATTCATATACCACCACCCTAAGAAACAATCCTTCATAAGGCGCATAAAAAGCTCTCCCTGAGATATTTATCACACGATCAACCAAAAAACACCTCATGTGTAAAGTGTTACATGGGTGCTATAGACACCTTCCTAAACAGAAGATGTTTTTTACGCTACATCATGATAACGGCAAAATATGAATACTGTTTTAACCATCACGAATGACCACAATTTTTTATCTATCATACTAACGAAATGTCCCCCTTCAGGACAGGCATACTGAAGTAACTCACACAACTTAAAAAATACATGACCATCTTTGTTTATTTTTAGTTTTCTTTTTTATCAACCAAGTGTAAAAAGAATTGAAGAAGATATTCAAAAAAGCTTATCCGATAAATCTGTAAGATGAATCACATAAATGATTAAGCAGAAAAACTCTGAAAAACCAATCTGTCATCAGATTGGCGCCAAAAAGAAACCTCGTTTTTGTAAAGCAGAGAGAAAAGTAAAAGTTAAGATATTTTAGGCAATGTAAAAAGATATTCTTTTTAAAAGAAAGCAAACTATAAACAATGGAAGAAGTATTGTGTGTTCTAATCGCAATAAAGACGTACAACCCAATAAAAAAATTAAATCTCATAAAACTAAACAATGTGATCTGCTCATTGCAGGGGGGGCAGCTGTCGGTTTAACCCTAGCGATAGCACTCAAGCAAACAGCCCCTACTCTGAAAATAAAAATCGTTGATGCTGCTCCACAAGGAGATACCCCTGCTTCTAACATACGAACCATTGCCCTTGCTGCTGCTTCTATTCGTATGTTAAAACAATTACAATGTTGGGAACCTATAAAACCCTATGCGCAACCCATTCATTCAATGATCATCACAGATGCAAGCACTAGTGATCCTGTCAAACCCACCCTTTTAACCTTTGAAGGCGACATTACCCCCGGTGAGCCCTTTGCTGCTATGGTAGAGCATAGAGAACTCATCAACACTTTAAAAAAACGTGTCAAAGATCTCAATATCCCTGTTATTACAAACACGCGTGTCATTGATTTTCATCAAGAACACCAACATACAACCGTCACTTTAAATAATGAAGAGGTTTGGCAAACAAAATTGCTTATTGCAGCTGACGGAGCCCATTCGAAATTACGCCAAAAAGCTGGTCTGAAAAATTTTTCTCATCCCTATAAACAAACAGCAATCATCTGCACAGTTGAACATGAAAAACCCCATAATGGTCAAGCAATTCAACATTTTTTACCTGCCGGTCCTTTTGCTCTTCTCCCTCTCAAAGGCAACCGATCCGCCATTGTGTGGAATGAAGATCATAAAACTGCGCAATATTATCTCAAAGCTGATGCACTTATTTTTGAAACAGAACTCGAAAGACGCATTGGCCATCGGTTAGGCAAACTCTCTTGGGATGGCGAACGTCAAGCTTTTCCTTTGAGTCTTTCTTTAACACGTCAATGCGTTAAACCACGTTTTGCTCTCGTTGGCGATGCCGCCCATACCATCCACCCCATTGCAGGACAAGGACTCAATTTAGGATTACGCGATAGCGCTGCCCTCGCTGAAGTGATTATTGAAACAGCACGACTAGGTCTTGACATTGGCTCCCTCACGGCTTTAGAGCGCTATCAAAGCTGGAGACGTTTTGAAATTGTCCGTATGGCTTTAAGCAATGATTGGCTTAATAAACTCTTTTCTAATGATAGCCTTCTTTTACGGATGCTCCGCGATACCGGCCTTGGAATCATTAATCAAGCGCCAAAAATAAAAAAATACTTCATTCAAGAAGCTGCCGGACTCACTCCAAATGCCCCACGTCTTCTACACGGCTTCCCACTTTAAGAAAAAATTCATACTATTTTACAACCTTTGCCTTCCTCCTTCAAAGAACAAAAAATTCCTATCTCATCCAATCTGTTTACAAGCCGGATTCCTGTCGAGTAATTTTCTCTTGACTTCCTCCTCCCATATTTCACTCAACATAAGACTCGACAAGCAAGCTACATTATGAGAATATTCACTACGCACTGAAAAAAACGTTTAATGTCTCAAAGAGGTTGTTGCTTTATATCACCACACCTTAAAAGAAGCCATTTCACGGCATAATAAAATAAACAAGACTTTTTAGCACACAACACTTTTATTTATAATAATAAGTTCATTGTTCTCATATTGAGTGAGAAATCTAAAGATCATAAAATACCCTTATTTCAAATCTCTCTCATGTTGAAGCAATCAAAATCATTCGCTTGCACATCACAAGCGAAAGTGTCGTATAAATAAAACAATTAAACAAAGCGACAAAAGCCTCCCTCTCTCAAGAACTAAGGACTTTAGCAATATTGGAGGCGAGTAAAGTGTATAAGGACGCCGGCTTATACTTTTTATTGAAGTAAAAATGGTGTGTACAATGGATTTTATATGATCATAGGAACTTTTACATTAATATTATTCACGAGAAGCGCCATAAAATAAGCTTAGTTGCATTGAAAAATTTTTCTTTTAAAAAAGCGCGTAAATTGGAAACACAAATGCATTCCGTTTGGGGCATTCTGTTTCTCAGACAAACCCTTTAACTTATTGTGGAATACCACACAATTTTAGAAAAAATATTCCGATATATAACAAAGTGTTCCGCACGCTATACCATCACACACAATTGTAAACCTGCATACCCCCCCTATTTCACACCATAAAAGAAGATAAACCGCAATAGAAATGATCCAATCCTTTTATTTTCAAATACACTCTTTATTCATTATTCATAAACGCTCATAAATGAATTTTAATCACAAACGCTCAGAAATATGTCATAAATTCTATAAACCCCATAACAGCCATAGAAATTTTCCATTTTCTACACACTCACTCATCTCAACTAACGATAAATAAAGTAAATTCCTCATATATAATCTTACAGAAAAAAGCCCAAACAAAATCTATAACATCAGGCTTGTTCTACAGAACAGTATTTCAAAAATATAAGTATGCTAATTTATTAACATATTAATTGATAAAATTATCATTTTACATATTGAGTTAAAATCCCTATGCAATAAATTATTCTCATTTCGACCATTTTTGTAAATAATCAATAAAACTCTTTATTTACATAGACTAAAAAGAGCAACGTTAATGAAACGATAAAAAGAAGTAAAATACCCCCCTCTCTCAAATGCCAAAAGCAATTACAATATTTCAACCTGGCATCATCATTATGCTTGCCAGATTATGACAACAAGACCTTTTGCATTTAAATAAATTTGTTCACGCTCCCTATTGTCGTATTTGGTAACTCAATACTTTAATATATTTGTTCAGTATGTTTATACAATCAAATTACCCAAAAGAGCATACTTCTTGCATTTACATTCCTTAGTATTCCCTTATCTTGTAAATATCGCACACGTGTTACGTTACTTCGAGTTCATCAAGTGTATACCCATTCTCCAACCACTCTTTAATCCACTTAGGTCTACGTCCACGCCCATTCCATAATTCCCATTGGTTATTGGGATTTCTATAATGGCGCTCTTTGCTCACAAGATCAGCGATATCAATTCCATGGGCATTAGCAATTTCAAGAATTTTTCGTCGCGCATTTTGCTTTTCCTTTGCTTGCCGTTTTTTTAATTCCACATCGATTTGTGTACGCATCTCTTGTAGTTCATCAAAATTCATATTCTTGAGATCATTCACCTTAATTACTCCCCTTGCAAAAAAGAATTTCTTTTTGCCATATTTTAAACACAATTATAGACAATTTCTGTCCATTTATTATCGAAATTAAAATTACGATACATATATCACTTTGACGGAGATGTGCTTTGAGCCACAAAGAACTGTTTATTGGTATATCAACTACCACCACTGCATCTTTTTTCAGTTCAATTACTGGAACTACTAAATGCAGTGCTCAAACACCATCACACCTCTCTGACTCTCATGAATCAGTAGTCAAAAGTAAATATAAATCGTCACTCTATAAATTATGGCAATACGCAACAAAGAACAAGCCCTCTCTGTATAATGATAGTGTAGTTCATTATAACAGTAAAACCTCCCCTTACACACAACGGCTTTTTACTTCGTATAAATTTTTTTTGAAAAAATTTTTGCAACTAGAGAATTATATAAAACAAGCAGCTTCAATACAGTATCAAAGATTATTATTTTTTAAAAGCAGCGCCTTTTTTCGTGATTCCAATAATATTGGTTGGCGTAATGTGCTCTATTTTATTCCACACTTTTATCTTGTTGGTTGGATATTCGCATATATTAGAAATATTCTTAGAAGAAAACAAAGCAATAATCACAAGGAATATTCTAAGCTAAACAGTCTGGTTCTACAAATTTATAAAATCAAAAGACAACGAGAAAAAGCACCACAAAGAATTAGCATTTGTATTAATAAAATTCTTCGTAATAAGGTGTATTGCTAATGATTGTTCCAGATTTCACATTTTTTGCTGCTGCATACATATCCAATACGCCCCCCATAGCATTTTCAGTTATCGCCAAACAAGAAGCGCGGGACAATGTCTATGTAACAGATGATAAAGATAACTTGTTCTATCAATCATCTCAGCTTAAGGAAACAATCGCAACAGCTGAACAGAGTGAACATAATTTTAACATAATTTTAGGGCAAATTGGTGTTGGAAATGTGAAATTGTTTTCTCTTTTTGATGCATTTGATTTTTGCAGAAATCTTACAGCTGCACAAAGCGCTTTAACTTACTGCTATGAACAAACAACATCAAAGTGCGTCTTTGAAAAAGCGACTTTACAGTCTGTGCTGAATTTTTACAATACAGAAAACTCAAGCCACACCCGTATGCAAAAAGTTACTTCATATATTGGAGTAAAAGCTGCTGTACGAGGAAATGAAGACTTGCAGGATCCTGTAAAACTTAAAAAAGAAGAACCAGAACAGACAACTAAAGTAGATTCTCTTCCTCTCTCTTCAAAAGGAGAAGAAGATGCATTTACACATAAAGAAAGTAGCGCCCGCGATGCTTTTTCAGCTGAAGATTTTTCTTCATCGAGAAGATTGCTAGAGTGAGGACTGATATTTTCACGAAACTCCAGAAATTTGATAGGATATTATAATGAAGGGTAGATAAGAAAATGTTAAAGCTCTAATTAGTAAGATTGAACAAAATCTCTTCTAATTGAGGGCAAAGATAATGAAAATGATAGAACAAAACAGCGTTGATATAGCATTTAGTCAAAAAGCAGCACGTGAGATTACAGTCGTGATGCTTTCAGAAAGAGAATGGTATTTCACGTTTATTTCCGACGATCCAATCACCGGAAAGCCAAATAAATATACGTTACTTACACAAAGAGGAAAACTAAGAACTTGGGCTGATCCAAAATATCTTTTTAAGTTTCTTCATGAACGAGGGGTCATTTGTGGGAGTTTTAATCTTAATCAGGATAAAGAACATGAAACAATTAAATATTCTTCACACAACAGCTCGTAATAAAATTGCTGCATTTTCTGCAGCTTTAACCGTATTTTTTACGAATAGTTCTGCTCATGTACAAGCCGCAACAACTTTACAAAATGCAGAGACAGCTCTAACAGGGTTACAGGCAGACTTAAAAGTGATTATACCTATCGCTGCTGCCGTTATACTTTTATGTTTGGCAATTGGTTATGCAGGACGCTATATCGGAAAAGATACATTTGTACGTTGGGCAGTAGGTGTTGTCATCGCAGGTTCTGCAACCCAACTTGTTACTCTGCTATTTAAAACAACGCCATAATGGCATTAATTACAAATTATAAAACACAATATGTTTATTTATATAAAAATATTATCTAGATTTTAACAAGAGTTAAATATGCAAAAATTAATTGATCTCAAATCAGAAAGTAATAACAAAATCATCGCAATTTCTGCAGCTATGACTGCATTCTTTATGAATAGTTCTGCTCATGCACAAGCCCAAGTGACAACTTTACAAAATGCGAAGACAGCTCTAACAGATTTACAGGCAGACTTAAAAGTGATTATCCCTCTCGCTGCTGCCGTTATACTGTTGTGCTTAGCAATTGGCTATGCAGGACGCTACATCGGAAAAGACACATTTGTACGCTGGGCAGTCGGTGTTGTCATCGCAGGTTCTGCAACCCAACTTGTTACACTGCTATTTAAAACAGCATGATAATGGCATCAATTACAAATACAATATGTTTATTTATATAAAAAATATTATCTAGATTTTAATAAGAGTGAAATATGAAAAAGTTAATTAATCTTCAATCGAAAAGTAACAACAAAATCATCGCAATTTCTGCAGCTATGACTGCATTATTCATGGATAGTTCTGCTTACGCCGCCGCAGGCGTTTTAACAAATGCAGAGACCGCTCTAACAGGTTTACAGAAAGACTTAAAGGTAATTATCCCTCTCGCTGCTGCTGTTATACTGTTGTGCTTAGCAATTGGTTATGCGGGACGTTACATCGGAAAAGACACTTTTGTACGCTGGGCAATAGGTGTTGTTATCGCGGGTTCTGCAACCCAACTTGTTACACTGCTATTTAAAACAGCGTAATAATGGAATCAATTATAAAACACGGTATGTTTATTTATATAAAAAATATTATCTAGATTTTAATAAGAGTGAAATATGAAAAAGTTAATTAATCTTCAATCGAAAAGTAACAACAAAATCATCGCAATTTCTGCAGCTATGACTGCATTATTCATGGATAGTTCTGCTTACGCCGCCAACGCAACGGCTTTAACAAATGCAGAGACCGCTCTAACAGGTTTACAGAAAGACTTAAAGGTAATTATCCCTCTCGCTGCTGCTGTTATACTGTTGTGCTTAGCAATTGGTTATGCGGGACGTTACATCGGAAAAGACACTTTTGTACGCTGGGCAATAGGTGTTGTTATCGCGGGTTCTGCAACCCAACTTGTTACACTGCTATTTAAAACAGCGTAATAATGGAATCAATTATAAAACACGGTATGTTTATTTATATAAAAAATATTATCTAGATTTTAATAAGAGTGAAATATGAAAAAGTTAATTAATCTTCAATCGAAAAGTAACAACAAAATCATCGCAATTTCTGCAGCTATGACTGCATTATTCATGGATAGTTCTGCTTACGCCGCCAACGCAACGGCTTTAACAAATGCAGAGACCGCTCTAACAGGTTTACAGAAAGACTTAAAGGTAATTATCCCTCTCGCTGCTGCTGTTATACTGTTGTGCTTAGCAATTGGTTATGCAGGGCGCTACATTGGAAAAGATACATTTGTACGGTGGGCAATCGGTGTTGTCATCGCAGGTTCTGCAGCCCAACTTGTTTCACTGCTATTTAAATAGCATCAATTACAAATACAATATGTTTATTTATATAAAAATGTTATCTAGATTTTAATAAGAGTGAAATATGAAAAAGTTAATTAATCTTCAATCGAAAAGTAACAACAAAATCATCGCAATTTCTGCAGCTATGACTGCATTATTCATGGATAGTTCTGCTTACGCCGCCAACGCAACGGCTTTAACAAATGCAGAGACCGCTCTAACAGGTTTACAGAAAGACTTAAAGGTAATTATCCCTCTCGCTGCTGCTGTTATACTGTTGTGCTTAGCAATTGGTTATGCAGGGCGCTACATTGGAAAAGATACATTTGTACGGTGGGCAATCGGTGTTGTCATCGCAGGTTCTGCAGCCCAACTTGTTTCACTGCTATTTAAATAGCATCAATTACAAATACAATATGTTTATTTATATAAAAATGTTATCTAGATTTTAATAAGAGTGAAATATGAAAAAGTTAATTAATCTTCAATCGAAAAGTAACAACAAAATCATCGCAATTTCTGCAGCTATGACTGCATTATTCATGGATAGTTCTGCTTACGCCGCCGCAAGCGTTTTAACAAATGCAGAGACCGCTCTAACAGGGTTACAGACAGACTTAAAAGTGATTATCCCTCTCGCTGCTGCTGTTATACTTTTATGCCTAGCAATTGGTTATGCAGGACGCTATATCGGAAAAGACACATTTGTACGGTGGGCAATCGGTGTTGTCATCGCAGGTTCTGCAGCCCAACTTGTTTCACTGCTATTTAAAACACAGTAATAATGGCATTAATTACAAATAATATAACACGATACGTTTATACAATAGACAATCAGTATTATTATCGTTCCCTCTACAGCCAAACTTACTGCAATATTATTGAAAGGTAATTTATGAATCAGTATAATACGTAATGTTTTTAATATCCGTCGATTATAGGTTTGTACCAGTAATAATGTAGCCATACTGAAAAAAGGAATATTATTTATAGTAGCTTTAATTAAAAGGGGATAAAGAATATGAAACAATCAAATATGTTTCAAGCGAAGGCATGCAACAGGATTAATGTTATTATTATCACTTCAATAATGTTATTAATAATGAAATCTGCATATGCTCAGACGGAAACTGAAAGCTTGGATGCCTTCATAGGAATGCAATATGGATTAAGTATACTTATTCCTATCGTTGCTGGTATCATTCTTTTATTACTTTTGCTTATTTATATATTTCGCATCATCGCAAGAGCTACATTTATGCGATGGGCATTCAGTGTCATTATTGCTGGTGCAGCCTTTTATATTAGCCACATATTATTTTACCTCCACTAACAAGAGCACTCCATGAAATCGCAAGAAAAAAAAGAATTCCCCCTATTCAAGGGAGCAACACGTGTTCCAACGATATGGGGTGTCCCCATGATGCCATTTATCGTTATGGTTATGGGGGTCGCTGTTATTGCCATGACAGTAAGTATCTTTTTGTGGATTATGGCACCTCCATTATGGTTCATTATGGTGCAAATTACTAAAAACGATGATAAGGCGTTTCGTATTTGGTGGTTATGGATCGATACTAAGTTTCGCAATCGCAATAAAGGTTTTTGGGGCGCATCAAGTTATAGTCCCTCTGATTATAGTAAAAGGAGATAAACATGACAGCTGTTGAAAGCAGCAAACGCCTTGCATCAGAGACACCTGTAAGCCTGTTTCTGCCTTATTCACATCATATTACAGATACGATTATTTCTACTAAAAGTGCGGAATATTTGTCAATTTGGAAAATTGATGGGCGTTCGCATCAAAGCGCTTCAGAAGAAGATATTTTTCAATGGATAAAAGAGCTTAACAATACTCTACGGGGTCTTGCATCAGCCAATTTATCATTTTGGACGCATATTGTGCGCCGTCGTGTTTATGAATATCCCGATTCAACATTTGATCAAATGTTTTGCTATCAACTTGATGAAAAATATCGGCAAAGCTTTACTGGTTATAATTTGATGGTCAATGATTTATATCTGACTGTTATTTTTCAACCGATAGCAGATAAAATTATGTCGTTCTTTTCTCAACATGAACGAGAAACGCTTGATCAGAAAAAGATGCGACAAGACACATGTATCAAAGAACTCAATGACATCAACCGTACTTTAGGCCAATCTTTAAACCGTTACGGTGCAGAACTTCTTGGTGCTTATGAAAAAAATGGGCATGTTTATTCTTCTGCACTTGAATTCCTTGGAATGCTTGTCAATGGTGAATATCGCCCTATGCCAATTTGCCATGACCGTTTTTCCGACTATATGTCTATCAATCGACCTTTTTTCTCAAAATGGGGTGCTCTTGGTGAACTGCGAACAACCAGTGGAATGCGTCGATTTGGAATGCTGGAAATTAAAGAATATGATGCAACAACCAAACCAGGACAATTAAATGTTTTGTTGGAAAGTGACTTCGAGTTCGTATTGACGCAGAGCTTTTCAGTACTCTCTCGACATGCTGCTAAAGACTATTTACAACGGCATCAGCGTAATCTTATTGATGCACGAGATGTAGCAACGAGCCAAATTGAACAAATTGACGAAGCACTAAACCAGCTTATCAGTGGGCATTTTGTCATGGGAGAACATCACTGCACATTGACTATCTATGGTGATACAATTCAACAAGTACGCGACCATATGGCCAAAGCGAGTGCAGCATTACTAGACGTTGCGGTACTGCCCAAACCTGTAGACTTAGCGATAGAAGCTGGCTATTGGGCACAACTTCCTGGCAATTGGAAATGGAGACCACGTCCTGCTCCGATTACATCATTGAACTTTTTATCATTTTCATCTTTTCATAATTTTATGTCAGGAAAACCCACTGGCAACCCATGGGGACCAGCCGTCACAATTCTTAAAACAACCAGTAAAACACCGCTTTATTTCAATTTTCATGCCTCCAAACTTGAAGAGGACTCGACAGATAAACGTTTACTTGGTAATACCGCACTTATCGGACAATCTGGTTCCGGTAAAACCGTGTTACTCGGCTTTTTGTTAGCACAAGCACAAAAATTTAAGCCGACAACTGTTGTTTTTGATAAAGATCGTGGCATGGAAATTGCCATTCGGGCTATGGGTGGAAAATATTTAACATTCAAGCCAGGCAGGAGAAGTGGTTTCAATCCTTTCCAACTCCCACCCACACAAGAAAATCTTATTTTTCTGAAACAATTTGTTAAAAAATTGGCAGAAGCTGGTGGTGAGATCACGCATCACGACGAGGAAGAAATTAACAAAGCGGTTATGTCTGTTATGAGCAGTAACATTGACCAATCACTCCGTCGTTTGTCCTTTCTGGTACAATTTTTACCAAATCCGCGTTTAAGTGATTATAATGCTCATCCTTCTGTTCATGCTCGCTTACTAAAATGGTGTGAAGGTGGTGATTATGGATGGTTATTTGATAATCCCCATGATGCTCTTGATCTCTCAACACATCAAATTTACGGCTTTGATATCACGGAATTTTTAGATAATTTTGAAACTCGCACTCCAGTGATGATGTATTTGCTTTACCGTACAGAAGGCATGATTAGCGGACAGCGATTTATGTATATCTTTGATGAGTTTTGGAAGCCTTTGCAAGATCCGTACTTTGAAGATTTAGCGAAAAATAAACAAAAGACTATCCGTAAACAAAATGGTATTTTTGTTTATGCAACACAAGAGCCTAGCGATGCCTTGGAAAGTAATATTGCCAAAACACTCATTCAACAGTGTGCAACTTACATTTTTCTAGCCAACCCCAAAGCAAACTATGAAGATTATACAAAAGGCTTTAAACTAACAGATACCGAATTTGAACTCGTTAAAGGACTTGGTGAGTTTAGTCGCCAATTCCTCATTAAGCAGGGTGATCAATCTGCGCTTGCAGAACTGAATCTTGGTAAATTCCATCTGACACGCGATGGAAGAACCATCGAACACGACTTTAGTGACGAGCTCTTGGTGTTATCAGGTACACCTGATAACGCAGAATTAGCCGAAAGCATTATCGCGGAAGTCGGTGATGATCCAGCAATATGGTTGCCAATTTTCTTACAGCACGCAAAAAATGACAGGAGGGAAACATGAAAAAAAAGGTCATTTCAATAGTAGTTGTAATAACTTTAGGGATTTCAAACCCAGCAATGGCCTGGGTTTTTGGCGCTGGAGCAGCGGATTTGTCAGCATCAATTCCAACGACGTGGCCCAATTTTTTTGGGAGTTCAAAAAGATCAAAGAAAACACCTCCACAACAAAAGAAAGCGCCACCTGATGCCCAACTTCTCGATATGCTAAAAAAACAACTTGAGGAAACAAAAAAGATATACGAATCTATAACGGGAAGCCAAAAGTTCGACACTAAAAAACTTAAAAGTGCACAAACAGATCATAGCAGTTTTTTTCTCAAAAATCCAGAAACGCTCTACAATAGAAATGAATCTTCAGCGCTATCTACATCACTTAAAAAGATTTTAAAAGAAGAAGAAATTCCTATTTCTATCCATGAATCTAGCAGTTTTATCAACGATCGTATTCAATATGCAGCCATCACTGATAAAGCCGTAAGTTTAAAGACTTTTGAAGAAGCAAACTATCGTTTTCAGCAAATTGAAGAACTATTAAATGAAATCAAGACAACAAAAGATCTAAAAAGTATTGCTGAGTTACAAGCATATATAATTGGAATGCTCGCTAAGCTACAAAATGAAACAGCAAAACTACAAATGGTCGCACATTTACGCAACGCTGAACATGCACTTATCAAACAGCAGAAGGACAAACATAACATAAAAATTTTAAATAGTAAAAACACGAAAATGCCTACCATAAGATTTATTAGATAAAGCTTTTTGTAACAATATTTCGTTGTATTATTTTTCTTGTATGCTCGAAAAAAGAAAAAGTTAATGTATAATATTCAGTCCTTTCTCATAGACTGAAAAGGTCTACGAAATTTAATTCCATCCTAAAAAAATCAACGAAAAATGCTTAAAAATCATATAAAAAGTTGAAAATTCATTAAAGAGGAATTCCATGGACTTTACAGTGTTCACGCAACTTTTCAATAAAATTGATCAGATAACAAAAACATATCTCACGGATATTTCCTCAAAAACAATCGCTACAATTACACCCTTTGTTTCAATCGGTATCACAATTGCTTTCATCATCTATGGTTGGCTCATCATTCGGGGCCCTATAGATATGCCTCTCTCCGGATTTGTAAATCGTTTCCTACGGATCAGTATTATTACTTCAATAGCTCTTACCACAGGACTTTATCAAAATGAAATTGCGGATTTGATAACACAAATGCCCTATGAGTTATCAAAAGCACTCATAACAAATCCACTCAATGATACACAATTAATGAATTTACTGNTACGGATAAGTATTATTACTTCAATAGCTCTTACCACAGGACTTTATCAAAATGAAATTGCGAGTTTGATAACACAAATGCCCTATGAGTTATCAAAAGCGCTCTTAACAAATCCACTCAATGATACACAATTAATGAATTTACTTNCTTCAATAGCTCTTACCACAGGACTTTATCAAAATGAAATTGCGGATTTGATAACACAAATGCCCTATGAGTTATCAAAAGCGCTCATAACAAATCCACTCGATAATACACAATTAATGAAATTACTGGACACAACAGCAACCAAAGGATTTCAATATGCAGGACGTCTTTTCCAAGAAACCGTCTTCTTCGAAGGCAATGGTCTGCTTTACAGTCTCTTAGGCATCATCATCTTGTTGGCAACAAGCCTCGTAGTCGCAATCGGTGGTGGTCTCGTGCTCCTAACAAAAATCGCTATTACACTTCTCGTAGGATGGGGACCNCAGCAACCAAAGGATTCCAATATGCAGGACGTCTTTTCCAAGAAACCGTCTTCTTCGAAGGCAATGGTCTGCTTTACAGTCTCTTAGGCATCATCATCTTGTTGGCAACAAGCCTCGTAGTCGCAATCGGTGGTGGTCTCGTGCTCCTAACAAAAATCGCTATTACACTTCTCNAACCAAAGGATTCCAATATGCAGGACGTCTTTTCCAAGAAACCGTCTTCTTCGAAGGCAATGGTCTGCTTTACAGTCTCTTAGGCATCATCATCTTGTTGGCAACAAGCCTCGTAGTCGCAATCGGTGGTGGTCTCGTGCTCCTGACAAAAATCGCTATTACACTTCTCGTAGGATGGGGACCTCTCTTCATCGTTGCTTTGCTCTGGCAACCAACTCATCGCCTTTTCGAGCAATGGATAATCCAAGTCGTCAATTATATAATCCTCTTTCTACTCTTAGCANAAATCGCTATTACACTTCTCGTAGGATGGGGACCTCTCTTCATCGTTGCTTTGCTCTGGCAACCAACTCATCGCCTTTTCGAACAATGGATAATCCAAGTCGTCAATTATATAATCCTCTTTTTACTCTTAGCCACTGTATTTAATCTGATGATGAATATCTTTGCAAACTATTTGAGCGATATGAAACTCGATTACGACCAGAATATAAGCTTCATGTTTGGGGGAGCTCTCATCTTGTCCATTATATCCATCATGCTGTTACTCAAACTATCAAGCGTTGCCAATTCTCTCGCAAAAGGCATTACATTTGGACATCTATGGAGACATAGAAACTAGAGGATATAAAAGCAATGGTTCCCGTAACAGACGCCCTTAATACCCATGTGACAAAATAACAAGAATATCCAATCCTACAGTAAAAAATATTCGCACTGAAATTGAGCTCTTTTCATAAATTAAAATGGAATAAAAAAGTAAAGNTTTGAGCGATATGAAACTCGATTACGACCAGAATATAAGCTTCATGTTTGGGGGAGCTCTCATCTTGTCCATTATATCCATCATGCTGTTACTCAAACTATCAAGCGTTGCCAATTCTCTCGCAAAAGGCATTACATTTGGACATCTATGGAGACATAGAAACTAGATGAGATAAAAAGCAATGGTTCCCGTAACAAACGCCCTTAATACCCATATGACAAAATAACAAGAATATCCAATCCTACAGTAAAAAATATTCGCACTGAAATTGAGCTATTTTCATAAATTAAAAAATGAAATTAAGAAAAGATCAATTATCGCAAACTATACACTTTACTTTAATGTCAAAATAATAATAATGACAACAAATATCAGGATATATATATAACAATAAAAAAGAGTTATATTAAAATGAAGTCGATTATTCTTGTAATTTTGATTGCAAACCTTTTATCGGCTTGTGCATTAGCACCAAAGCTAAAACAGCCAAATGATAGGAACCGTGTANACAGACGCCCTTAATACCCATGTGACAAAATAACAAGAATATCCAATCCTACAGTAAAAAATATTCGCACTGAAATTGAGCTGTTTTTATAAATTAAAATGGAATAAAAAAGTAAAATAATTACACACAACGTACTTTACTTTATGTTCAAAATAATAATAATGACAACAAATATCAGGATGTATATAACAATAAAAAAGAGTTATATTAAAATGAAGTCGATNACAACAAATATCAGGATGTATATAACAATAAAAAGAGTCATATTAAAATGAAGTCGATCATTCTTGTAATTTTGATTGCAAACCTTTTATCGGCTTGTGCTTTAGCACCAAAGCTAAAACAGCCAAATGATAGGAACCGTGTGCCTATTAATAAAACAATCCCTGCCGAAATCAAGCGAGGAGACAGATGAAAAAGCGATTTATTATAACAGGAATGATCACCCTTTTGGGAATGCTGAATCTAGCTCCAGCATATGCAAATAGCAAAGATGTGGTGTATGATAGAAATAACGCAGACACCTACCGAACAAAAGACGGTCGAATGTATACTACATATCATGGCTTGTCAGATTCAACACGCACTAGAGATGTTAAAGTTAGACGTAAAACAAAGCCAAAATCACCTAAAAAGTCGCGACCTGCTTCAACGCCACAACCTGCTTCAACGCCACAACCTGCTCTATCAGCAGAATATTCGGAAATCCTTCAGCTTTTAAAAAAAGAGGAAATTATTGAGCTCTTAACAAAACAGCTTGAGTTGAAAAAAAAACAAGTTTCACAAATAGAAAAAGCCTATCAAGCTATAACAAAGAATCAGAAAACTGAACCTAAAAAAATTGAATTTTCTAGTTNTCATTCTTATAATTTTGATTGCAAACCTTTTATCGGCTTGTGCATTAGCACCAAAGCTAAAACAGCCAAATGATAGGAACCGGGTGCCTATTAATAAAACAATCCCTGCCGAAATTAAGCGAGGAGACAGATGAAAAAGCGATTTATTATAACAGGAATGATTACCCTTTTGGGAATGCAGAATCTAGCTCCAGCAAATGCAAATCAAACAGGTGCAAGCGTATCTTTCGAACCCTCATCACCAGCTGCAGTCTCACCACCTGCTCCACCAGCAGAATATCTGGAGCTTATTAAGCTTTTAAAAAAAGGAGAAATTATTGAGCTCTTAACAAAACAGCTTGAATTGAAAAAAAAACAACTTTCGCAAACAGAAACAACCTATCAAGCTATAACAAATAGTCAGAAAACTGAACCTAAAACAGTAGACTTTTCTAGTGNCGTGTGCCTATTAATAAAACAATCCCTGCCGAAATCAAGCGAGGAGACAGATGAAAAAGCGATTTATTATAACAGGAATGATTACCCTTTGGGGAATGATAAATTTGGCACATGCAGTGAATATTGAGGGATCTCATATAGATCGATACAGGAAGACATATATTCCACAAGCACGTACTCCAGCGAAACCATCTGCTCCTGCAGTGAATGTTGGTAACCCTCATCTAGATTCATACAGGCATACATATGTTATACCACCAAGTACTCCAGCGAAACCACCTGCTCCTGCAGTGAATGTTGGTAACCCTCATCTAGATTTATTCAGGCATACATATGTTACACTACCACGTACTCCATCGAAATCACCTGCTTCACCGAAATCACCTGCTACACCAGCAGAATATCTGGAGCTTATTAAGCTATTAAAAAAAGAGGAAATTATTGAGCTCTTAACAAAACAGCTTGAGTTGAAAAAAAAACAACTTTCGCAAACAGAAACAACCTATCAAGCTATAACAAAGAATCAGAAAACTGAACCTAAAACAATTGACGTTTCTAGTTTTTTTCTCAAAGAGCCTGAACTGCTCTATAAGAAAGATAAGCTTTCAAANAAACAATCCCTGCCGAAATCAAGCGAGGAGACAGATGAAAAAGCGATTTATTATAACAGGAATGATCACCCTTTTGGGAATGA
The DNA here is from genome assembly GCF_042195355.1 of Bartonella sp. CL266QHHD. Classification (NCBI taxonomy): domain Bacteria; kingdom Pseudomonadati; phylum Pseudomonadota; class Alphaproteobacteria; order Hyphomicrobiales; family Bartonellaceae; genus Bartonella; species Bartonella sp. CL266QHHD. The sequence continues at coordinate 69,997 of NZ_JBHIOD010000018.1, read as the reverse complement.
TAAATTTAACTCTAACGTCTAACTTTAGTTGGGGTTCTGGAACTCAAGGTTCAACTGTCCAAACTCCTCCCCCTTTTCCAGAAGCAGAATATCTGAAAATTATTGATTTGTTAAAACAACAAATTAAAGCAAACGAAGACCAGATCGAAAACACGAAAAAAGTCTATCAGTCTATAACAGGAAATAAACAAATAACAAGAGAAAAGTTATCGAAATTTTTATTAGAATATTCGCCTTTTTACCCACCTACCCACAAAACATACACGCGTTTATATGGGAAAAACTTCGAAGCTTTTGGTTATTTCGAACGGCCTATGACTCAAATTAAAGGAGAGGAGTGGAGAGCCCTCCTCGCGGAGACACAACATAAGATAATATACGATATACTTAATGCGCGTCTTAAATATAGTGGAGTTATCGATAAAGCTGTAAGTTTGCAAGCTTTCCAAGATGCAGAGAACCGCTTTACACAAATTGCCGATTTCTTAAAAGATATAGATAAAACAAAAGATCTGAGAGAAGTTTTCGAGCTGCAAACACGTATCAGAAACATGTCAGCGGTACTCCAAAATGAATATACAAAGCTACAAATGGTCAGAAATTTAAGCAGTAATGAAGAGTTTCTTATCGAAGTACAAAAACGTATATTGTATAAAAAAGTTATGAACAATGCCCTCAAAAATGTGCCTCAAATAAGATTTTAGCCACTAAAGCTCTTTACAAGATTTGCTTTTTTTTCATGAAAACAAAAGCAAATGTAGAAGGTTCAGTACTATCCGAACATNGCTCTATAAGAAAGATAAGCTTTCAAGGGAATCATATCAAAAGGTATTAGAGGAAGAAAACAAAATTTCTGGGACTTTTGATCAAGTAGGTAACTCTATTTTTGCCCGTTTAGAATTTATATCGGTTCTAGATAAAGCTATAACTTTAAAAACTTTTGAAAACGTAGAAAAGCGTTTTAAATACCTTAAAGCGCTATTCGATGAACTTCAAACAAAAGAAAACCTGAAAGAAATTGCAGATCTTCAAGCACATATCGATGGTTCGTTAGCCATGATCCAAAATGAATCTATAAAGATGCAAATGGTAGCGCATTTACGTAATGCCGAGCGNAGGAATCATATCAAAAGGTATTAGAGGAAGAAAACAAAATTTCTGGGACTTTTGATAAAATGGGCAAAGCTATTTCGGAGCGTTTACAATTTGCATCGATACAAGATAAAGCTGTAAGTTTAGAAACTTTTGAAAACGTAGAAAATCGTTTTAAATACCTCCAACATCTATTAGATGAAATTCAAAAAAAAGAAAACCTGAAAGATATTGCAGATCTTCAAGCACATATCGATGGTTCGTTAGCCATGATCCAAAATGAATTTATAAAGATGGAAATGGTAGCGCATTTACGTAATGCTGAGCAATCACTTATCAAAAGGAAAAGACGCGAACTTGATATGAAAATTTTTGACCATGAAAAAAACGGGATGCCTACCATACGATAAAAACAAAAGCCAATGTAGAAGGTTCAGTACTATCCGAACAATTCAAAGAGGCACAGAGATTTTATCAAAGCCAAGATATCGTAATGAAAATACTTAGGTAATGTATAAATGCGAATAACGCGTTTAGCATGTATCTATGTTTCAAGGTGATAAAAAGTTGAAAATTCGTTAAAGAGGAATTCCATGGACTTTACAGTGTTCACGCAACTTTTCAATAAAATTGATCAGATAACAAAAACATATGTCACGGATATTTCCTCAAAAACAATAGCTACAATTACACCCTTTGTTTCAATCGGTATCACAATCGCTTTCATCATCTATGGTTGGCTCATCATTCGTGGCGCTATAGATATGCCTCTCTCCGGATTTGTAAATCGTTTCCTACGGATAAGTATTATTACTTCAATAGCTCTTACCACAGGACTTTATCAAAATGAAATTGCGAGTTTGATAACACAAATGCCTTATGAGTTATCAAAAGCGCTCATAACAAATCCACTCGATAATACACAATTAATGAATTTACTGGATAAAGCAGCAACCAAAGGATTCCAATATGCAGGACGTCTTTTCCAAGAAACCGTCTTCTTCGAAGGCAATGGTCTGCTTTACAGTCTCTTAGGCATCATCATCTTGTTGGCAACAAGCCTCGTAGTCGCAATCGGTGGTGGTCTCGTGCTCCTGACAAAAATCGCTATTACACTTCTCGTAGGATGGGGACCTCTCTTCATCGTTGCTTTGCTCTGGCAACCAACTCATCGCCTTTTCGAGCAATGGATAATCCAAGTCGTCAATTATATAATCCTCTTTCTACTCTTAGCAACTGTATTTAATCTGATGATGAATATCTTTGCAAACTATTTGAGCGATATGAAACTCGATTACGACCAGAATATAAGCTTCATGTTTGGGGGAGCTCTCATCTTGTCCATTATATCCATCATGCTGTTACTCAAACTATCAAGCGTTGCCAATTCTCTCGCAAAAGGCATTACATTTGGACATCTATGGAGACATAGAAACTAGAGGATATAAAAGCAATGGTTCCCGTAACAGACGCCCTTAATACCCATGTGACAAAATAACAAGAATATCCAATCCTACAGTAAAAAATATTCGCACTGAAATTGAGCTGTTTTTATAAATTAAAATGGAATAAAAAAGTAAAATAATTACACACAACGTACTTTACTTTATGTTCAAAATAATAATAATGACAACAAATATCAGGATGTATATAACAATAAAAAAGAGTTATATTAAAATGAAGTCGATCATTCTTATAATTTTGATTGCAAACCTTTTATCGGCTTGTGCATTAGCACCAAAGCTAAAACAGCCAAATGATAGGAACCGTGTGCCTATTAATAAAACAATCCCTGCCGAAATTAAGCGAGGAGACAGATGAAAACAAAACAAGCAAAACCAGTGAAAGCCGAACAACTTAGAAGTTATTATGAAGAAAGCCGTGGCTTAGAACGTGATCTTATCAATGAATTTATAAGGTCGCGCAGAACGGCATGGCGTGTCGCGAGTACTGTGGGTCTTTTTGGCTTATTCGGTATGATATGTGGAGTTGTTGGATTTTCTCAACCAGCTCCAACTCCCTTAGTATTGCGCGTTGATAATACGACGGGTGCAGTTGATGTTATCTCAATCATGCGTGAACACGAAGAAAGCTATGGTGAAGTTGTAGATAGGTATTGGCTAAACCAATATGTGCTTAACCGCGAAACTTACGACTACGATACCATTCAACTGAACTATGACACAACCGCACTTTTAAGTGCGGCATCTGTTCAACAAGAATATTATAAAATCTATGATGGAGAAAATGCACGGGACAAAGTGCTTTCCAACAAAGCACGTATCACAGTTAAAGTACGATCAATCCAGCCTAATGGACTCGGTCAAGCAACTGTACGTTTTACGACTCAGCAACTTGACAGCAACGGTGCTGCTACTGGACCAAAACAGCACCAGATTGCAACAATTGGTTACACCTATATCGGTGCACCCATGAAATCATCTGATCGATTGCTTAACCCCCTTGGTTTTCAAGTAACAAGTTACCGTTCTGACCCAGAAATACTGTTGAATGATTAAGGAATTGATTGTTATGAAAAAACTTGCGTTCGTTGTTCTATTGTCTTCGTTTTCTTCTCTTTATACGGTACCTGTGCAGGCGCTCAAAAGTCCATCAAATTCACAATATGATCACCGCATTCGCTATATAACATATAACGAAGCCGATGTGGTTCAAATTGAAACAGTTCTTGGTGTGGCAACACATATTATTCTTGAAGAAGGTGAACAGTATATAACTCATGCCTTTGGCGATTCTGAAGCCTATGCCTTTGCTCATAAAGGGCGGCATATTTTTATTAAACCAAAAGCAGAGCTTGCCAATACCAATCTCATCGTTGTAACTGACAAACGGAGTTACAAATTCCGACTACAGTTTCGGAATGACCGTGCGGGATCAACTTATGAATTGGCTTTCCATTATCCCGATTCAAACGATGAAAAGTCAGAAGAAAACAATCGACGCCTTGCGATTGAACGTGGTTTTCACCAAAGCGTCAACGGCTATAATCTCAGTTATACCATGAGCGGTCACCAAGATATTGCTCCGATAAATGCTTGGGACAATGGGCGCATTACTTATTTCAAATTTCCCGCTAACATGGATATGCCATCGATTTATGTCGTAGATGCTGAAGGAAATGAAAGCTTAATACCACGCACCGTTATCGGCAGTTCTAATGATATTATCGCCGTTCATAAGGTCAATCCTAAATGGCTCATACGGCTTGGTAAACGCGCTCTAGCTGTTTTTAATGAAGCCTATGACCCCAATGGCGGCGTACCAAACACAACAGGGACAGTATCTTCGGTGGTTTATCGTATCAATAAAGGAGGAAAATGATGTTTGACAATAAGGAAGGAGAGGGAAAAGGTACAAAACTGGACAACGTCGAGCAAAAACATATTGAAGGTGCCTATGGAGGGTCCGAACTAGGTTCTGAACGTCGTCCGACAATTCCAGGTACCCGTGCATTGTTAGTGGTAGGACTTATTGTCATAGTAACGATACCGATTGCATTGACTTGGAAAGCTTTTACAATGCGTAATACCGTGGAAGTTGAGGAAGAAAAACCACAACAAATAGTACAGCAAATTATACCAAACTACGTCCCTCGGATTATAGAAGAGCCAAAGACTGTAGAAGAAGCAGAAAAATCAACACAAATAGAAGATTCAAACCTAGATATTCCACCGGCCTTGAGTAAGCTTCTTCAAACAGCCATTCCTCCACATATGCTCCAAGATTCTGAAGAATTAGCACGCAAACGTATGCTCAGTTCTAGCCTTAACAACGGTGGTAGCGAAGGATCTACAGATACGAATAATAAAGCATCGAATAATGATACAGGTAATGGCGCATTATTTGATAACCTTCAGCCCGTGCGTTTAGGTCAATCACATGCGATGCAACTTCGTAACCGTGACTTTTTGATTACACAAGGAACGCAAATAGATTGTACGTTAGAAACAAAGATCATTACATCACAACCCGGAATGACGACGTGCTATTTAACACGCGATATTTATTCCACAAGTGGACGTGTTGTTTTGCTTGACCGTGGTTCTAAAGTCGTTGGTTTTTACCAAAGTGGCATACAACAAGGACAAACGCGCGTGTTTGTGCAATGGTTACGCATCGAAACGCCTTCTGGTGTTGTTGTCAATCTTGACTCACCAGGCACAGGTCCTCTGGGTGAAGCGGGTATTGGTGGCTGGGTTGACAGACATTTTTGGGAGAGATTTGGTAGTGCAATTATGGTAAGCATTATCGGTGATTTAGGAGAATGGGTAAGAGGAAAAGTTAATAAAAGCAGCAAAGAAAATAAAGAGAATTCACAAAATAAAGATGCTCAGAATGCTGAATCTATAGCAATCGATGTTCTTCAAAATTCCATCAATATCACACCAACACTTTACAAAAACCAAGGCGAACGAGTAAATATTTTTGTTGCTCGTGATCTGGATTTCAGCAATGTCTACAGTCTCGTCACACGTTAACCCGATACAGAAAGATCAAGCAGTTTTTCAGCTTCTGCAACCGCTTGATTGTTTCTTAGAAGATCCCACGATCACTGAATTATCGATTTGCCGCCCCTGTGAAGTATGGACGAAAAGCTTTAAGGGTTGGCAAGTACATAGCGTACCAGAGTTAACAACCACTTTTTTGCAAACGCTTATTACAGCTATTATCGTTTATAACGATATGGCTCCCAGAAGTATTAATTATGTGCTCTTGCCTGGTGGACAACGTGGTACAATTATACAAACACCAGCTGTTGTTGATGGTGCTCTTTCCTTTGTAATTCGTAAACATTCTCTTATAGTTAAGACGTTAGAAGAACTCAAAGAAGAAGGGGCATTTGACGATTTTTCTGATGTAAGTTTTAATAAGCCTTCAGCAAAAGAAGCCAATAACTTGTTATCGAAGCAGGACTTCACACGGTTGGAACCATTTGAAATTCAACTTTTGCAACATAAACGTGATGGAAAAATTCTTGAATTTTTACAAGAATGCGTCCTTCACAAACGCAACATTATTATTGCGGGTAAAACAGGATCTGGTAAAACAACATTTGCCCGCTCTTTAATTGAAAAGGTTCCTGTAGAGGAGCGTATTATCACAATTGAAGATGTTCATGAGCTTTTTCTACCCAATCATCCCAATCATGTACATATGATTTATGGTAACAATGTAGGCCGTGTTTCAGCTGAAGAGTGTCTAGATGCGTGTATGCGTCAGTCGCCCGACCGAATTTTTCTCGCTGAATTGCGAGGCAATGAAGCATGGGAATATCTCAATTCGCTCAACACTGGCCATCCCGGATCGATTACAACGACGCATGCCAACAGCGCTTTGCAGACATTTGAACGATGTGCCACCTTGATTAAGAGATCAGAAGTTGGCCGGCAACTCGAGTTAGAAATGATAAAAATCGTTCTCTATACAACAGTTGACGTAGTGTTGTTCTTTAAAGATAGAAAACTCTCTGAAGTCTTTTACGACCCAATTTTTGCTAAATCAAAAATCGCTTAAGGGAAGCTTCCTCTCTCGGTAATATGATACAAACAAACAATAGCCGTAACTAATTGTTACGGCTATTTATTTAACTTTTCCTATTCTCTTTTCTTTTCCAATGGATCTTCTACACTCTTCATGAATAAAAGAAGAAAAAAGTTAATAGACAACAACTCTACGAGAAAACCAAATTATACATAAGGCTCTCTCTATTCTCTTACCTTTGATCATTCTTCCCATTTATCTTTTGAAAAAGTATGTTTAATGCAAAAAAAATAGCTATAAAATACATATTTCAACAAAAGAAAAGAAGAAATTTTGATTCGCATATCAATGAAAGCTTCGTAAAACAGGTCCTTTCAATCATCATAAATAATTATCGTCATCAAGACCAAAACTTACCGTTTAAAAATTCTAAGTGCTATTTTCAAGTGATTAATAAATATGTTTTTTCACCAAACAATCTCCAGATACGGAAAACCTCATACGAAATAAACTATCATTTCGATTTAGCATCCATAAACCACATTCTATTTGGTAATAAAAAGTATAGTCGCATATCGACGTCTTCTTCGGACGAAGAAAGATTCTTAACCTGCGGCTGTTCGTAAACAACTAAATTTCTCTTAAGCAAGCTTTGCTAACCATATCACGTGGCTTATGTCCCCATCCTAAAGAGGATATCCATAGACTACACAGGTAAGCTCTACTCTCTGAATATTCCTGCTCTCTTCTCTGCACCTCAAAAGCAAAAATTCCTAAAAGCACAGATATACAATCCCTCTTCTTAAGCCACGTCACATTGATTTATAAAGAGTGTTCATTATTTTGCGTGTTGGATAAAAGATCTTAGTACCGTAAGATTCTCTCATTTCAAAGCTGTCTACTAACCAAAACCATGCTCTTGCACATTACAAGCGAATAAAGCCGTATAGAATGAAACTGTACAAAAAAGCACTAAAAATACCTTTTATAAACCATCCACAATGCCAAAAACTGTCGCAACATTGGGAGTTTGCAAAGTGTCTAATGGCACCCAACTTGCTCTTTTATGAAGTGTAAAAATGGAGATGCTCTATAAATTTTATATTATTCATCGGAGCTTTACCATTATACCATCCACGAGCACTGTCGCGAAATGAGCTGGGGCTCCTTAAAGAAAGGTTTCTTTAAAACAAGCGCATAAATTGACAAGCCAGGTGTATTTGGGTTGGGGCGTTCTGTTTTGTATAAGGATTGTGATCTTATTAAAAAACGAGAGAAACAAAAGCGTGAAGCAATGCATAATCTCTATTATTTAAAAGACATTACTCTAGATACTTTTGAAAGTCATAAAACTGAACTAAAAAATGACGGCAAAATAGAAACTGGTTTGCACCTTTACAGCTTCATATTCTCCTCAAATTAGGAGGCTGTATACCGGTTTCAGAGATTATGCCAACAGAGAGATACGTAATACTCTTAACTCCCATCTGGTAAGTAAAAGCGGCAACAGCAAAAGCTCTTTTAGAAAAACAACGCCATAAAGTCATTAATGAACAGGCAATGAATTAGAGAAATGTTCCAGATTTTTATCAAACACTCTGCAAAGCAACAATAATGATACAACTGGCTTTGCGTCTGCTTATTCTTACAGGTGCTCGTACCCATCTCTTACATCAATTCGTGAAGATCAGATTGAAGAGGATATATAGACAATTCTTGGCTCGAGAATATGAAAGGTCTGTGTAATACTACAGGAGATTTCAGCATACCCTTATGATCAGAAGCATTAAAAATTTTAAAACAAGCGTGCTTGTTTTTTCGCAATGATTTCTTTTTTCTGCAACCGGTCGTGGTCCTTATTAATGTGAGTTTCCTATCACAATATATAAGAGAGATTAGTCTGAAAACCTGTCCACGTAGATTTCGCTCTAGTTTACGTAATTGGCTAACAGACTCCACCTATCACACCTCAAAGGGTGAAGCTTTTTACACGCACTGAGCTGCAAATTATCCGCCTCCTCGCCTAGCAGATTTCACCTTCTAACCACTTTAATTACCACATCCTAAATAAGATAGTGTTTTACAGCACAACAGAATAAATATCAAAACAATGACCGATTATACCGTTAATACTTGGACACCTCTCTTTCATGTTAAGAAATATCTTTTATGCTAAAAAATAAAATAAAAAACACTTTTACTGCTTAAATAACTTTCTTCAGCATATATACAAGAAAAAATGAAATCCCCTAACATAATAAATGAGACCTAAACCTAGAAACCTCTATTTTTTATAGATAAAAACATATAAAATCAAAACCTATGAAACTCATAAAAACACAACATGTTTTCTTTGATGATTGAATTCACTCAACTCAAACGAACCTATAAACATCCCTATTCCACATTCGCAACACGTGTTCTTAGAATTCTCACTAGCGTTTTCCAAATTTTTGGAAAAAACTATAAATTTGATATTTTTTAAAAACGTCTTATTTTCTCTTTAATGAATTTAAATCTATGACGTTACAATAGTTTTAAATTACAGCCCCCTTAACTGTATGATTATCTCTACACAAAAGAGAGGGATTTTACGTTCTCCATTTTGAGAACTATAAATTTTGTTTTTTAATGCGATTAACAATAAAATCTTTAAAATAAAAAATATGACCTTTATATATAATGCTTTTATCAAAAATTCCTAATCCATGAATATTAGCAATGTTTTCGATATTATAATAAATGTGTCGTAAAATGACGAACTGTCATAATAATCACTCCTGTGTATTTCATTTAAATAATTTACATGCGTTTAATGTTTGTATCAGGATTTATTTTTTGTTCTATATTTATACAGAGTTATCATTTTTTATAAAAAATGATTAATTGAATCTGCATCAAAATATAAATTATGATAATAATTTAATAAAAATAAAAACACATAGCATATTGATTTTATTGTTTTTACATAGAACGCTATTTAAAGTATAGTCTACCCAAAAGACTATTGCCTTTTTAAAGGCAATAATAACTATGCTAACCGCCTCATAGAAGCCAATAAATTTTTAGAGATTAAGCCTCAAAGAGGCACAAAAAACACGCACAATTTTCTATTTTTCTTTTTACTGTTCGTTAAAAGGTCAGTTTTCAAAGATAATATTCAACTATGAGTTTTCTGCTCAGCCATTGCAAGAATTGCTTAACTTTTTAGGGATTACTTCACTTTTAGAATGATTATAGCTACTGCGCCCCCATAAGCAGCCGATCTTCTTTTAGAGATTTAATTGCTAAAAGGAGATACAATTTTCCACCTTGCGCTTTATTTTCATCAATCAGTAAATTTTCAAAGGCGGCGTTCAACCATGAGTTTTTTAATTTCAGCAATCGCTTTCGCTGGATTTAATCCCTTTGGACAAGTTTGCGCACAATTCATAATCGTATGGCAACGATAAAGGCGGAAAGGATCTTCTAAATTATCAAGACGTTCACCACACATCTCATCACGTGAATCCGCAATCCAGCGATAAGCTTGAAGCAAAACAGCGGGACCCAAATAACGATCACCGTTCCACCAATAACTTGGACATGAAGTCTGACAACACGCACACAAAATACACTCATAAAGACCATCGATTTTTTGGCGATCGGAGTGACTTTGTAACCATTCTTTTGCAGGTTCAGGAGAAACTGTTTGTAACCAAGGCTCAATAACTCGGTGTTGCGCATAAAAGCGATTCAAGTCAGGAACCAAATCTTTAACAACCGGCATGGAAGGCAAAGGGTAGACTTTAATGGGGTGTTTTACATCATCCATACCTTTGGTACAAGCCAATGTATTGGTTCCATCAATATTCATCGCACATGAACCACAGATGCCTTCACGGCAAGATCGACGAAGTGTCAAAGTTGGATCAATATGGTTTTTAATAAACAAAAGCCCATCAAGAATCATAGGACCACAAGCAGAACGATCCACATAATAAGTATCTAAATGAGGATTTTCCTCATCATCAGGCGACCAACGATACACGTGAAATTCCGTCAGCTTTGTAGCACCTTCAGGTTTAGGCCAAACCTTTCCCGGTTTTACTTGAGAGTTTTTGGGAAGCTTAATTTGTACCATATTTCATTCTCCCCTTAATAAACCCGTTTTTTAGGTGCAATGCGCTTTAAATCGATCCCACCATCAGCTTCAGATGTTAATGGGTCCACATGGACAGGTCGATATGATAATGTCACCTTACCCTCTTTTGACAAATGTGAAAGCGTATGTTTCCGCCAGTTTTTATCATCACGCTCTGGATAATCTTCACGAGCATGAGCGCCACGGCTTTCTAAACGTGCTTCGGCAGAATGAACAGTCATGATTGCATTCGCCATGAGATTTTCAAGCTCTAATGTTTCAACCAAATCAGAATTCCATATCAGAGAACGATCTGTGACTTTGAGATCCGACAATTCCCCCCAGATTTTATTCATCCGCTGACATCCTTGTTGCAAAGAATCTTCTGTACGGAATACTGCCGCATCTTCTTGCATCGTGCGCTGCATTTTTTCACGCAATAGAGCTGTTGATATCGCCCCTTGTGCAAAACGTAAACGATCAAAACGCGCTATAATTTCGTCAACAGCTTCTTCATTGAGGGGTGGAATTTCTGCATTCCGATCAATAACTTCCCCCGCGCGAATGGCAGCAGCACGACCAAACACCACAAGATCAATTAATGAATTTGACCCCAAGCGATTAGCCCCATGAACAGAAGCACATCCTGCTTCTCCTACCGCCATCAGCCCTGGTTGAATACGATCAGGCGAATCAGCCGTTGGATTGAGAACTTCCCCGTAGTAATTGGTAGGAATCCCACCCATATTATAATGGACCGTTGGCAAGATGGGGATAGGCTCTTTTGTTACATCCACACCTGCAAAAATCCGAGCTGATTCCGAAATTCCCGGTAAACGCTCGTGCAAGATTGCAGGATCAATATGGTTGAGAACCAAATGAATATGGTCCTTCTTAGGTCCAACACCACGTCCTTCACGAATTTCAAGTGTGATACAACGCGAAACCAAATCACGTGAAGCCAAATCCTTAAAGGAAGGTGCATAGCGCTCCATAAAGCGTTCGCCTTCAGAATTGATTAAATAACCTCCTTCACCACGAGCTCCTTCTGTAATTAAGCAGCCAGAACCGTAAATCCCTGTCGGATGGAATTGCACAAACTCCATATCCTGAAGTGGCAATCCAGCACGTGCGATCATTCCACCACCATCACCCGTACAGGTATGCGCCGATGTCGCGGAAAAATAAGCGCGTCCATAACCACCGGTTGCAAGAACAACCATTTTAGCAGAAAAACGATGTATTGTACCATCATCGAGATTCCATGCCACAACCCCCGTACAAACCCCATCCGTCATGATGAGATCGAGTGCAAAATATTCAATAAAAAATTGCGCATTATGCTTTAAGCTTTGTCCATAAAGCGTATGCAAAATGGCGTGGCCTGTACGATCAGCGGCTGCGCAAGTACGCTGAACAGGTGGACCTTCACCAAATTGTGTCGTATGTCCACCAAAAGGACGCTGATAAATTTTGCCTTCTTGCGTCCGCGAAAAAGGAACGCCATAATGTTCTAATTCATACACAGCAGCAGGAGCATTACGCACCAAATATTCCATTGCATCGGTATCACCCAACCAATCAGAACCTTTCACGGTATCATATAAATGCCACTGCCAATTATCAGGTCCCATATTTGAAAGCGATGCAGCAATTCCCCCTTGTGCTGCAACCGTGTGTGAGCGCGTTGGAAAAACCTTCGTAATACAAGCTGTCTTTAATCCTTGTTCCGCCATACCCAATGTTGCACGTAATCCTGCACCACCTGCCCCAACAACAACAACATCAAATTTATGATCTACAGTGCGATAAGGGGCGTTACCTGCTTTAGCGCCCAGAGATGATCCTGTACCCGCCATATTTGTTTAACCCCCTAATGCAATTTTCAAAAGAGAAAAAATAATGATACCACCTATGAGAAAACAAAATAAAATATTTAACGTCAAAAAGAATATCCGGAAACCTTCACGTGGAATATAATCTTCAATCACCACTTGCATACCAAGTTTCATATAATAAAGGACCGAAAAAGTCATCAATCCCATCAAAATAGCAACAATAGGATGTGCAAGTCTTGCACGCACAATGCTATAGTCCTTTCCCACAAGCGAAAGAATAAGAACAATAAAAAATATCAAAAGTGGTAGATTGATAAACCCTGTCAAACGTTCTAGCCAAAAATGCTCTGTTCCTTCATGAGCACTGCCACGCCCCCGTACTTTTCCAAGTTCCGTTCGAAAATCTTTTTTCATATCTCTTTTCACCCCCAGCTAAACAACGGTATATCCAATAATCCAAATCGCAAAAGTAACAATAAGAGAAATAAACACTGTCGCCCAAGCAGTGACTGTTGCCTTTTCTTTTGCCAAAAGGCAAGGTTTCAGATCCCAAACAATGTGGCGAACACCACCAACCATGTGATGAACCCCTGCCAAAGTATAAAGAAACAAAATACACAATCCAAACCAAGAACTATAAATCTCGTGAACCGTTCTGAATGCCTCCTCCCCGCACGCAATAGCAATTAACCAAACAGCAAGAAAAACCGTTCCAATATAAAGTGCCATACCCGTAATGCGGTGTGCAATGGACATAGCCATAGTAATTGTCCAACGATAAATACTTATATGAGGGGAACGAGGGCGCTCTTTTATCCTAGTTGTCTCTGTCATAAAATATCCTGACCTGGTTTTTACTGCAACCGCAATGAACGAGAAAGTTCGCGCAAAACGACTAAATATATTCTCTCGTTTTCACTTGTTTGGCATCTCAAGATACCGATACTACAGGTCGGTTGTCTCAAATAACGGATTAAAGGTCACGCATAAAAAAACCGATTACTCCACGGATATGATCCGCAAAACTTGCTTTAATCTAATACAATTTTATCTTCACGTCAAAGGTCTAACATCTTTTCTCAAATATAAACAGGCATTTTTTCAGATTAAACTTATCCTTTTGAGTATCCATGATATATGCAATGGTATCTTAAATTGCACCCATGATTAAGGATAAAAAGAGGAAAAAATTGATAGATTAAACATTTTTATGTCCCCTCCAAGCCTTTTAAAAGGCAAAACGAATCACGAAAGACACAAATAAGCGGCATAAAAGCCGCTTTTGCATAAAGTTTAGCCGATATAATCTTTACTCAGCAACTTTCTTTTCAACATCTGTGCTGACAGATGCTGCTTCTACTTTCTCAATAACCTTTTCAGCTTTTTTCCGATAATCTCTCTTTTCAGCGATACGCGCAGCTTTACCTCTCAAACCACGAAGATAATAGAGTTTTGCACGGCGCACTTTACCACGGCGCACCAGCTCAACACCTTCAATCAACGGAGAATAAACAGGAAACACCCGTTCCACCCCTTCACCATAAGAAATCTTGCGCACTGTAAAGGTCTCATTCAACCCACCGCCTGAACGTGCAATACAAACACCTTCATAAGCCTGAACACGCGTCCGCGTACCCTCCGTCACACGCACCATGACACGAACTGTATCTCCTGGCTTAAAGGCTGGAAATTGGCGCTTTTCTTCAATTTTTGCACATTGTTCAGCTTCAAGTTGTGCGATAATATTCATTTCTTTTATCCTTCATGTTCTTTATCGAACAGTCAGAGCGCTCAACTCTTACCAAAAAAGCCTTTATTAAGAATAAGGAGCTCTTTAGGCTATGTCTTACACAGGAGCGAATACACCATTCCTTCATTTTAATTTTGGAACTACAGAAAACCTTTTATAAAAAACTCTCTAAAAAGAGAGCCATGCAATACACTACCTTATCATATGAATCAAGTTTTCTGATGATTTTTATCATAACGCGCATAAAGATCAGGGCGACGTTGACGTGTTAACAATTCGGCTTGGCTTTGACGCCAATCTGCGATCGCTTTGTGATGACCTGAGAGCAATACAGGCGGAATACCCCGCCCTTCGAAAAGAGAAGGGCGTGTATATTGCGGATGTTCCAGCAAGCCATTTTCAAAACTTTCACACCTTGCAGAAGCTGCATTCCCCATCACTCCAGGCAGAAGACGTATAATAGCATCTAAGATAACCAATGCGGCTGTTTCACCCCCTGAAAGAATATAATCACCAATAGAAACTTCTTCTAATTCTCGTGCTTCTATGACTCGCTCATCAACCCCTTCAAAACGTCCACAAACTAACGTTACACCCGTATCACGAGCCAAGCTATGCGCGTAAGCTTGGTCAAAAGGGCGCCCACGTGGACTCATCAACAATCTTGGCGAATCCTGTGGACAACAATCAAGAGCCGCCGCCAATACATCCGCCCGCATTACCATACCCGCCCCCCCACCAGCAGGTTTATCATCAACGCTATGGTGTTTGTCTAAAGCAAAATCCCTAATCTGTACCGTCTCCAGTGACCAAATTCCGCGCTCTAAAGCTTGCCCTGCTAAAGAATACCCTAAAAAACCAGGAAACATTTCAGGATAAAGGGTTAAAACGCGCGCCTGAAACTTCATTTTATTTCTCATCCTTATTTTCTTAAACAGACTCTTAATAGCAAAAATAGCACAAACAAGATTTTTAACGCTATAGCGTTAAATTGAATCTCCTTGATCTGCGCTTTATTCAATACGATCCTTCTAAATACTTGCACTAAAAAAGACTCTAAAAATTCAGAACTATTTCGAGATAAAGTGCTTACAATATCTGCTCAAAAGTGCATTTTTAATATTTCCACACATTCCACTTTTTATTGACGAAATTTATCTGTTATTTTTTCCTTCATCTTTATTTTTAGATTCAAGCTATTTCCTTTTTATCATTGTCTCCCCCATCACTTAAACCAGCTGCCATGGGATCAACAACAAGAAAACCAGAATTCATACAAACTTCTGGTACCGCCGCCTTACTAAAGGGAATAAGGACTCTTTTACCCGTATTCAAACGTATTTCAAGCAAATCACCAGCCCCGAAATTAAAAAAACCACACACTTCACCTAAGATTTTTCCCCCACAATCTTGGACACACAAGCCTATTAAATCGACTTGATAAAACTCATCCTCCATCAAATCATCAATTAATTGATCACGCGTCACATAAAGGCGAATACCTTTTAAAGACTCAGCCGCATTACGATTTTCTATCCCTTTAAAACGTACAATCGCCTTATTTTTTTGTATGCGAAGAGTTACAATTTCATAAGAACGCCCCATATCATCATAAAGAGTGCTGTAAAACTTGAAACGCTGTGGCTCAGCACTTAGAATTTTAACAAAAACATCTCCTTTTATACCATGAGGCATACCAATAATGGCAAGATAGACTTTATTTTTAAGCTTTTCTTTATTATACTTCATACGAAAATATTATCTCTCAAAAATGAACCCTTCAATCTTATAGTTTTCTATTCAATCTTGTTGCCATATGAGACAATCTTCTAAAAGACCTTTCTTGGTAACAAAAACAAATTAATAAAGGAGAAAGTCTTATGGCAAATATTATGCTATTTTACAAAGATATCACGCCAATCAACAAAGTTTCCCATAAAAATCTAAAATTTGCTCCTCCAAGTGATATGTCTTTTGCCAAGGATACTCACTGGGTTCCTTTAGCAAGTACTGAATATTTTCAAGCAGCACTAGACTATCCTATTTTATTTATGTGCGCCGAAGATGAACAAAAAAAACGGCACTACACATCCGCAGCTCTTGTCGGCCTTTCTAATGACGAAAATGACTATATCGCTTCTGATAAAAGTTGGAAAAATAATACTTATGTTCCTGCTTTTGTCCGTCGCTATCCTTTTGTTTTGGCACAAATTAGCAATGAAAAAGAACTTTCTGTTTGCTTTGATCAACAGTCAGGTATGTTTAATGAAGTTGCAGGAACAGAACTTTTTAATTCCGACGGCTCTATTTCTCCTTTTATGGAAGAACGTATTCGTTTTCTTGAAAGTTTTAAAATCGCTATGGAAAAAACCTCTGAGTTTATTGATGCTCTTGTAGAAATGGATCTTCTAAGCCAAAAATCTATCAATGTGAAAAACGATAAAGGTCTCTCAGCTCAATTAGAACATTTTTGGGTTGTTGATGAAGAAAAATTGAATAAATTATCAGCAAGCCAACTTGCCAAACTTCATAAAAATGGCTTTTTAGGATTAATTTTTGCGCATTTGATGTCAACGCACAATCTTGTGAAAATACTCTCTCTCAAAGGTGAAAAGCAACTTATCAATCGTGAAGAGCAACCCCAAAACAAGAATGGTCATTCTAACGATGAAAAATCTAAAAAGAAAGAAACTCTCAACTAGATAATGCCTATCAAAAACGACAAGAGAAAAGATGAAAATATTCCTCTCATTCCAGCAGACCATGCAATTTTAAACGCAAGGAAAAATTGGTTAGAGTGTCTTACCCAAACACGTCGTATGTCAGCACAAACAGTGCAAGCCTATGAACGTGATACGCGGCAATTTTTGTCTTTTCTCTGTCAACACTTAAGTCATACACCAACCCTTACAGATCTTGCTCATTTACGCATCAGTGACTTGCGTGCTTATCTTGCTTATCGGCGTACAAACAATGTAAGTGCTCGTTCTTTAAGCCGCGGAGTAGCAGGCATCCGTTCTTTTTTCAAGTACCTATCACGTGAAGGAATCGTCAATGTTCCGGCGGCTCAACTTATCCGAAGCCCCAAACACCCAAGATCGCTCCCAAAACCTTTAGCGATCAAATCAGCACTTCACATAGTCAAACAAGAAAACCAGCTAGAAAATGAACCTTGGATTAGCGCTCGTAATGCGGCTGTCCTCATGCTTCTCTATGGCTGTGGAATGCGAATATCAGAAGCCTTAAGCCTCACACCAGAACAATTTTCTGATCCTGAAAAAACAAGTTTATTTATAACAGGAAAAGGTGGAAAAACACGCCTTGTTCCTCTCATCAAAATTGTTTCCGAAGCTGTACAAAATTATCTCAAATGTTGTCCATATCCTTTAGTGGATAACCAACCCATATTTCGCGGGGCACGAGGCGGTCCCCTACAGCCCGCCATTATTCAGAAAACTGTACGCAACTTACGAGCAAGCCTTGGTTTACCAGAAACTGCAACGCCTCATACACTGCGCCATTCTTTTGCCACCCATCTTTTATCACGGGGGGGAGATTTGCGCACGATTCAAGAACTTCTTGGGCACGCTAGTCTTTCCACCACACAAATCTATACCCATGTCGATACAGACCATTTGTTAAAAATTTATCAAAAGGCCCATCCCCGTTCCTAAAAGTGTCTCATCAAAAAATTAGAGTGTTTCAACCTCAAGTGCCAAAGCATGGACACAAGTAGCTAACTCTTCTTGTAAAACTTTATAAATCGCTCGATGTATTTCTACGCGTGTCATATTAGAAAAAGAAGAAGATAAAATTTTCACTCGAAAATGTGTTTCTCCTTTACCATCAAAAGCATGTTCATTATGAGAATGCCCCTCATGAAGATGACTTTCGTTAATCACTTCAAGCTTTTGCGGATGAAAAGCATCCTGAAGCTTTCTCTGGATTATTGTTTCTATAAACATTTTTCATTCCTCAAACAAAATGAACGTGCAAAAATACACCTTTTTCATAATAGAATAAGTGTGAAAACAAATTTTTCAAAAGTCAATTCTTGTAAAATTAATCAATTTTGCATAAACCAATAATATGACAATAACATCTAAATTATTCGATTCAATTCGCATAAGCTCAAATAAAAAACAAAACGCTGAGCCAGAAGCACAACAGTGTCAGTGGGAAGGTTGTGAAAAAACAGGGGCCCATAAAGCACCAGCAGGTCGAAATCACGAAGGACAATATTTATATTTTTGTATTGAACACGTACGCGCCTATAATAAAAATTTTAATTACTTCTCTGGTCTTAGCAATAAAGATATCGCAAAATTTCAAAAGGATGCTCTCACAGGACATCGTCCGACATGGCCTACAGATCTGAGCAATGGTACATCGAAAAAAACAGCCGCTAATTATGCAAAGATTCGCTCTGGAACAGCTGCCTATCAAAATCGTATGCGCGATCCCTTCACGCTTTTTACTGGGCAGCATTCAAGCAATAAATTCTCACGAAAATTAAAGCCCTTAGAAGCAAAAGCTTTTGATACACTGGGACTACAGGCAAACGCTTCAGCAGAAGACATCAAAATGAAATATAAAGAGTTGGTAAAAAAGCACCATCCTGATTCCAATGGTGGTAATCGTGCTTCAGAAGAGCGCTTTCGTGATGTTTTACATGCTTATAATTTGCTAAAAAAGTCTGGTTTGTGCTGAAAACATGCGCTTATATGAGTCTATTTTCATTTAGACCATCATTATTTGCGCAAAATGTTACTTTTTTTGCAAAACATTATAGAATACGTAAAAAATCTTTCTTCAATATCTAAGGCTCTCATTATAGAGCATTGCATAAATACTCTAACTCTTGTATCGTTTCTAATGAATAAATAGCATCCTCTCCCTTCCAGAAACATAATGACAAATCTTACCGTTGAAAATTTGCCCGATATTACACTTTGTGCTCGCGATCTATTTCATATTGAAACAGATCTGAAAGTCCCTGCTTTTAGCACAAAAAGTTCCCATGTTCCTGATATCGATTCTGATTATCTTTTTGATCAGCAAACAACTTTAGCGATTCTCGCAGGTTTTACCTTCAACCGCCGTGTAATGGTTTCTGGCTATCACGGTACAGGGAAATCAACGCATATTGAACAAATTGCTGCACGTCTCAATTGGCCTTGTCTTCGCATTAATCTCGATAGTCATGTAAGTCGTATCGATCTTGTAGGAAAAGACGCTATCGTTTTAAAAGATGGCTTACAAATCACTGAATTTAAAGAAGGCATTTTGCCATGGGCTTATCAAAATAATATTGCTCTTGTTTTCGACGAATATGATGCGGGGCGTCCCGATGTTATGTTTGTCATCCAACGCGTTCTTGAAACCTCTGGAAAACTAAGCTTACTTGATCAAAGCCGAGTCATCTCTCCACACCCAGCCTTTCGTCTTTTTGCAACAGCAAACACCATTGGTCTTGGTGATACAACTGGTCTCTATCATGGTACCCAACAGATCAATCAAGCTCAAATGGACCGCTGGTCTATTGTTACGATACTCAATTATTTACCCCATGATAAAGAGGTTAATATCATTTGTTCAAAGGTCAAATCCTTTCAAACGACTGAAGGAAAAAAGATAATTTCACAAATGGTTCATGTTGCTGATATGGTACGCCAATCTTTTATCAATGGAGATCTTTCAACTGTCATGAGTCCACGTACCGTCATTACTTGGGCAGAAAATACAACAATTTTTCAAGATGTCGGCTTTGCCTTCCGATTAACCTTTCTCAATAAATGTGATGAACTCGAACGTGCCACTGTTGCAGAATTTTATCAACGCGCCTTTGGACAAGAGCTTCCCGAATCACTTATTCATGGTGTTTCGCCTTAAGGAATCTGTCACTCATGGCTACCGATATTGGCGACAACAAAAATCCGGCAAAAGATTCTTCCAACAACACTCTTAATATTGAAGCTTTTAAAAAAGCACTTTCCACCTGTATGCGTGCAATTGCAGGCACAAACAACCTTGAAGTTTCCTTTAGTCATAACCGACCATCTTTAAGCGAAAGTTGCGCGCGTTTACCAGAATTACCTCAATACGCAACGAATAAAGACATCACCATTACCCGCGGATTAGGTGATTCCATGGCTCTGCGCAAAGCATGGCATGATAACCGCATTCACATGCAATTTTCTCCACTAGAATCAGAAGCACGTGCTGTCTTTGATGCCTTAGAACAAACACGTGTTGAAGCAATTGGTACTTTAGCCATGGAGGGGCTTGCAAAAAATCTTGATATCATGCTCGCCGATAAATACAAAAGAGCCCATTATCATAAGATTAGCAACCAAAGTGAAGCCCCCATCCAAGAAGCAATTGCACTTTTATTGCGTGAAAAAATAACAAAGCGCGCAGCTCCAAGAGAAGCGGGTCCTGTCTTAGAACTGTGGCGTCAAGAACTCGAACAAAAAGCAGCAGCAGAACTCAATGAACTCCCACATCATATTTACAACCAACAAGATTTTGCACAGATTGTTCGCCAAATGCTTGTTACACTCAAAATGACAGTGCAACAAGCTGAAGCTTCTAACAGTGAAAACAATAAAAAATTAAAAAATGCGTGTGAACCTCAAGACCAAGGAGAAGAAGAGAGTAAAAACAAAAAACACGCTCAAAGTGAAGAACAAACCAGCACTGAACAAGAAAGTGATGTGCAAGATGACGGAAAAACACAAGCGACACAATCAAACAACAATGATCAAGCTGACGGCGAGCAAAAAAATGGACCTTGGCAAGAAAAGCCGAGCAAACCCAAACACCTTTTTTCTGATTCGGAACAAATGGAAAGACTTGGCAATTATAAAATCTTCACCCGTCAATTTGATGAAATTTTGGAAGCAACAGATTTTTGTTCTGAGAACGAGTTAGATCACTTACGCCGTTATCTTGATAAGCAAATCAATCATCTCCAAAACATCGTTGGACGTTTAGCAAACCGTCTCCAGCGCCGCTTGATGGCGCAACAAAATCGCAACTGGAAATTTGACCTTGAAGAAGGATATCTTGATACAGCACGGCTTCCACGTCTAATTATTGACCCCATGCAACCCCTTTCTTTTAAAATGGAAAGCAACACCCAATTTCGGGACACAGTTGTTTCACTTCTCATTGATAATTCAGGCTCAATGCGCGGACGCCCCATTAGCGTTGCTGCAAGTTGTGCTGATATTTTGGCACAAACTCTTGAGCGTTGTGGTGTCAAAGTTGAAATTTTAGGTTTTACCACCAAAACTTGGAAAGGGGGCAAATCGCGCGAACAATGGCTTACCCAAAACAAACTCCATAATCCTGGACGCCTCAATGATTTATGCCATATCATCTATAAAAGTGCTGATACCCCATGGCGTCGCGCACGACGCAATTTAGGTTTGATGATGCAAGAAGGATTATTAAAAGAAAATATCGACGGAGAAGCTTTGATTTGGGCTCATCAACGCCTTTTATCACGGCGTGAACAACGTCGCATCCTCATGGTCATTTCTGATGGCGCTCCTGTTGACGATTCGACACTATCGGTCAACGCCAGCAATTATTTAGAAAAACACTTACGCGCAGTGATTCAAGAAATCCAAACACACTCCCCCATCGAACTCATTGCCATTGGAATTGGTCATGACGTCACACGTTATTATCAACGTGCTGTAACAATTATGAATGCTGAAGAACTCGCCGACGCCATAACAAAACAATTAGAAATACTTTTTAGTGATAAAAGGACTCATTTTCATAAGAAATAAACCTGCCTTAAATCAGCAACGATTACATTTAAAAAATTATTTCTATCATTAAACCATCGGAATTTGATGGCTAACAACCTGAGAAGATAATCCCACAAATTGAATATCGAACTTTAAAGAAGCTTCTACTTTACTGGATGCATTATGAATCCTAAAAGAAATGCTCCAACCATCTTCAAAAATTATAATGAGTTTGTTTTTACTTTCTGGTTTTAGTGCAACTGATAAAATTTTGCTTGGAATTTTTCATTTACGTCCATATCCCAGAGTGCCATTCAAATTAAAAGACTGAATAATTACCCGTTTTTGTCTCGATCTTGTGTTATTTCATTATATTTAAATATTGAAATACACGTATATAGAAAAATATCTCCACTAGACATAGCTCTAAAGTGCTGCTCTCACAGAAAATATAATGCATAGACTTTCACCTTCAGTAAAACAAAAAGATAAAAGTTGTATTTATTATACGCAAAAGAAGAATCATCCAAAGAGGATATTTTAAACACTAAGAATTATTTTATAAAAGAATCAGCATAAATGGATTCATAGCGATTTTTGCCGAAAAATCGCTAAAGCAAGCGAGAGCCAACCTGTTCCTAACCTTCCCAAAACAGTACTCACCACGGGTGATCTATCAACATAAGCTCCCATCTCCTAGATAAAAGAAAAAATCTTTACTCACATAAAATATAAGAAAAACACGAAAAAAAGAATATTACTTCATTCACGAAAAAGAACACACCATTATATATCTTATCCGCACTCCTACTTTAAAGAAACATTCTTCCTTGCTTCCAAGCTTATTTCACGACAGCGCCCATATATGGCATAATGCAAAATCCAGAATCATCCTTTACTTTACAAGCTACAAGCCAAAAGCAAAATCCTACTTTCAAGCTTCCAATGTTTTTAAGATAAATCAATATACTTCCAGCGCCTAATATTGCACTTCTATTACATTAAAGCTCTTCATAAGAGTATTGCTTTCTCAAATGACGTTGTCCGCACGCCAATTCCTCTTATAACATAGGCAAGCAAATGATTTTTATTAACTCAATATAAGAGTATTTAAAACGCGTAAAATTTTATGATATTGAGCTCTTTCACTCAAATGAAAAATATAAGTTATCATTTTAAATCAATCTATTAATAAACATCAGTTGCAATTTCTGTCACATTTAATCATTTGTAAAAAGTATATTAGCCCCTTCTCAAACAAATGACTTTATCTTTTCCTCACAAGAGAATTTTGAAATAAAAAACGCGTTTTGTGTTGGAACTCTTACTTAAGTTGGAAAATGATAAAGTATCCATTATAAATAACGTGCCACACCAAGCATAGCGTACAATTTTCTTGGCTTCATGAAAAAAAGACAAAAATCATTATTTATGACAAACAAAAGAAGAATCATCCTTTGAATGACTTTGATAAAGAGGAAGCTTTACAATATTAAGAATTGTCCCATAAGGAATCAACATCAACAGGCTCATAATAATTTTTACCGAAAAATCACCAAAAGCAAGCGATAGCCAAACTGGTATGCCTATCCCTCCCAAAACAGTACTCTCCACCAGTGAACTATCAGCATACCCTGTTATCTTATCAAGAACAGAAAACGAGCTAGAAAAAGCAAGAGCAAAAAACAGCACTGTATCCAAAGCTGAACCAACCAACGCTGCTGCTAAAGGTGCTTTCCACCATGTTTTACGTCGTAAAGGAGTAAAAACAACAATATCAAGGAGTTGCCCAAATAAAAATGCAAAACTAGAAGCAAGGGCAAGCCGTGGTGTCGCCAATATCCAAGAAACAAAGACCCCCGCAAAAAAACCAGCATAAACCACACGCCGCGCCGCAGATGGACCATAAAAACGATTGGTTAAATCATTGATCAGAAAAGCAAATGGATAGGTAAAAGCCCCATAAGTCAACAGCTCATTTAAATCAAACCAATAGACAGGATATTGAACCAAAATATTAGAAGCCGTAACAGCAAGGCACATTGCAAAAATAGAAAAAACAACATACCTTTTCTTTTGCTGTTCTAATAAAGGACCGCTTGAAGACATTTTTTTTAACCTGGGATATGGAACCAATAAAATGAAACGATCAACCTGCAAAAAACTTAACTTCTAGAACAGAAAACCGAAATCAAAGCGTTAATAAACCAAAAAGAATGGCGCTAACAATTACGCTGCCTGTTCAGCCTTTTGCTCACCTTCTTGCTCAGCTTTTTTCTTAATGATTTGGCGTTTTAGCAAACGCGCACGTTGCGACAACTCTTTATCATCTGCTTTAACTAAAAAACCATCAAGGCCACCACGATGCTCAACAGAACGCAATGCACTTGCTGAAATACGCAAGCGATAACTTTGCTGTAACACCTCTGAAATCAATGTCACATTGCAAAGATTTGGTAAAAAACGACGCCGAGTCTTATTATTTGCATGGCTAACATTATTACCATACAGAACCGTCTTCCCTGTCAATTCACATGCACGAGACATAAACTTCACCCTTAAACTCTAAGAAACTTTCAAATCCCCATACCCAAAGGACACAATGAACGCAAAACACGCGCAATGCAACCTTGAACGGGCATCATTGGGAAGTTTCTTTCTAATAGGGGGTCGACAACAAAAGGTCAAGTCTTTTATAAAACCTTTTTCATCTCTTGTTGGCTCATTTTTCATCTTTTTCCTCAATAAGACGTGCAAATTCCGCCAAAAAGCGTACAAAATGTTTTTTTTAAATATATACCATGTTAGAATAAAAGCCTATTGTCCCGAAAGGAAGCATAAATCATGAGCAAAAAAGAGCCCCCCATGACAAAGCTTCAGGGAAATTCTTGCCGTTTTTCTTCTTTTTTATTTGGAACTTTATGTATTTGTTTTTTTCTTCTCTTCAGTGCATTAGGTATATGGCAAGTACAACGGTTAAACTGGAAAACAAATCTTATCACCAGTGCTAATCAGCGCATTCATTTACCCCCCATAAAAGCCCCCAAAAAAAATCAATGGTCAGATGTTACTTTTGAAAAATATGAATATCAACCTGTTGTTATCACAGGAAAATTTTTAACAGATAAAAATATTTTAGTCACTGCTGCCGCTCAAAATACTACAGGCTATTGGGTTTTGACTCCTTTACAAACTGCTGATAATACACTGATCTTTATCAACCGTGGCTTTATCCCCATGGATGAACGTAATAATTTTCAAAACTCAGAGAAATCGCATACAAATGCCTCATCTCAGCAAAATTCTACCACGGACACAGAACAAACAATGATTATAGGTTTATTACGCATGAGTGAAAAAAATGGATTTTTCCCGCGTAAAAATAATCCTGACAAAAATTTATGGTATACGCGCGATCTCCCCGCTATGGCACAAAAACTTGGTTTGTCCACTGTTGCCCCTTATTTCATTGATGCCAGAAAAACATCTCCACAAGCAAATCTTCCCGTCGTTGGTCTTACGATTATTCATTTTCGAAATAATCATCTCGTTTATGCAATCACGTGGTTTATTTTAGCTGCTGGTGTGTTAGGAGGTTTTCTTTTTCTGCTACGGCAAAAAAACTAAAAAAATACCTCTTCCATCTCAAGTAACAAAAATTTTTAGAATCTTGAAAACTGATAAAGAGTATAAAATCTACCAACTTTCACCTTTGTTAAATAAAGATCATAGGCATACAATGAACTTTATACAATCCACAAAAGATTTACGCGACACTCTTTAAAAAATCATCATAAAACGAGGGTTTATTCATTAAAAATGTAATGCCCAAAAATGTGAAGCAATGCATTATCTCCACTCTATAAAAAATTCACTCTTAAAAAACATTGTCATAAACGCTTTTGAAAAACATAAAGCCAAATTTAAAAATGATAGGAAAGATAGGCACTCATTTTTGCCTTTATAATTTTATATTCTTGTTTCATTAGATTGTTTCCCATTTCAGAGATTATTCCAATTGATATACGTAATACTTTCGCCTTCATATAGTATAAAAGCTAATATAGCAGAGAACATACGGAGGCATTTTTTGTTTCACAACTGCTATGAAGATGAGATGTTGAGTTATAAGCAACAAAAAAAACATTTAATTTCTCAACGCGACTTTTATACCTATCACCACACCTCAAATGAGAGGTTTTTACAGGATAATAGAAAAAGGTGAGCATCCTATATTCTAAAAAGACAGTTTATCCTTTCAGTGTATTTTGCTAAAGGCTTATGCTATAAACGTATAAGCGTGTTTTACTAGAATTTTAACTCTTTCATTTTTAAGGCTTCTGTTATGGGTGTTGTTGCCAAAAATTTTCCCATACCTGATCTTCATCGGGTTCGTCGTGTTCTTTTTTCTGTGTCTGATAAAACGGGTGTGGTTGCTTTTGCACAAGCCCTTCATGCTACTTACAATGTTGAATTAATTTCAACAGGAGGAACAGCAAAAACCCTCATAGCAGCTGGTTTACCCGTAAAAGATGTTGCTGAAGTTACCGGATTTCCTGAAATAATGGATGGGCGTGTAAAAACACTCCATCCTTTGATTCATGGTGCTTTGTTAGGGGTAAGAGAAGATCCTAGCCATAGGGAAGCTATGGAAAAGAACAGCATTCATGGAATTGATCTTTTGGTGGTGAATCTTTACCCTTTTGAAGAGACGATCCTATCGGGAGCTGATGGACAAACGATTCTTGAAAATATTGATATCGGTGGACCGGCGATGATTCGCGCCGCGGCAAAAAATTATGCTTATACCGGTGTTGTAACAGCGATAAAAGATTATGATTCGATTCTAGCTGAATTAAAGCAGCATAATGGATGTTTAAGCTTATCTATGCGTCATCAGCTAGCAATGCGCGCTTATGCACACACCGCTGCTTATGATACGGCAATAGCAACGTGGTTTGCACGGGATTTAAAAATTGAAATTCCATCATGGCAGAGTTTTTCCGGTCATCTTGAAAGTGTTATGCGCTATGGGGAAAATCCACATCAACAGGCAGCATTTTATCGCAATAATGAAAAACGTTTTGGTATTGCAACAGCAAAACTTTTACAAGGCAAAGCGCTTTCTTATAACAATCTGAATGATACAGATGCAGCCTTTGAGCTTGTGGCAGAATTTGATCCGCAAAAAACCGCTGCTGTCGCTCTTATTAAACATGCCAATCCTTGTGGTGTTGCGGAAGGAGAAAATTTGAAAGACGCTTATTTGAAAGCTCTTATGTGTGATAATGTATCGGCATTTGGTGGAATTGTTGCTTTAAATCAAACCCTTGATGAAGAATGTGCTGAAGAAATTGTTAAAATTTTCACAGAAGTGATTATTGCTCCTGATGCCACAATGGCGGCACGTGAAATTATTGCCAAGAAAAAAAATCTTCGTTTGCTCATTACAGGTGGAGTTCCTGATCCACGCTGTGGAGGACTTCTTGCGAAAACACTTGCAGGAGGCATTTTAGTGCAATCACGTGATAACGTGGTGGTGGATGATCTTAAATTGCAAGTAGTGACAAAGCGGGCACCAACTCAAGATGAAATGCGTGATCTTCAATTTGCTTTTCGTGTAGCAAAACACGTTAAATCAAATGCTATTGTGTACGCGAAAAATAGCGCAACAGTTGGAATTGGAGCCGGACAAATGAGCCGCATCGATTCAGCAAAAATTGCTGCAAGTAAAGCAGCAGAAAGTGCGCAAAGAGCAGGCTTAACAGAAACCCTTACAAAAGGATCTGTTGTTGCATCAGATGCATTTTTTCCTTTTGCAGATGGTTTATTAGCAGCAGCTGAAGCAGGGGCAACAGCAATTATTCAACCAGGAGGCTCCATGCGTGATGAAGAAGTTATCGCCGCTGCTGATGCACAGGGTTTAGCAATGGTTTTTACAGGAACACGACACTTCCGCCATTAATAATTTTGCTGATTCCCTCTTCGTATAAGACAAATGTTTCAAGGAATTTTTCATAATCATCGTATAACTATTGATAACTATTGAAATGGAAGCAGTTATTCAATCCAAAGAATCTACACGTGAAGAAGTTTATCACCGAAGAAAATGCACATAATTTAGCCATTGTTTAGGGAAAGAATATTGTTCTTGTTGATATTTTTAATGGTTGCCCTTTCACATGAGGAAAATGTTAAAGGGATGCTATCTTGTATGTAGATGCATACCTGTTATGATATTATAACACAACTCTTTTTAGTAATATGCTCTATTCTTAAACTAAAGAGTGTAATGAAAAGTTTGAGTAGAGGATATGAATATTCTACGTTTTTATAGTAATTGGCGCCGTTATCGTCGAACCGTTAATGCGTTAAGTCGTCTTTCAACATATGAACTCAGCGATCTTGGAATTTGTCGAGGTGATATTGATTCAATTGCACGACGTTATTCGCGTAAATCTTTATGAAAGTTGTTTGAGATATTTGAGAGAATGCTTTGCTCTGAAAAAGCGTGCATTTTGTGATTTGTTATTACGCCTTCATTTGTAGTATAATAATAATAAAGAGCAGAAGAGTTGTTTTTCTCAGCCATTGCTGTGTATTGTTTCTCAAATTTTCAGTGTTTCTGTGATATACAACATTTGATTTATAATGATAATTTAGCGTTATTCATATTGAATTAGAACTCCGAATACCGTGAGATTCTTCCATTTAAAATCTATGTATGTTGAATCAACCAAAACCATTCGCCTGCACGTTACAAGCGGGGAGAGCTGTATGGATAAAAACTATTAAGAAAAGGCTAAAAATGCCTCTTATGAACCATCTCTAGTGCCAAGAGTTGTTACAAACATTGGGCACTGATAAATAGTGTGATAGTGCCGAACTGCTCCTTCATAAGCATAAAGATGGGGGGTGCTTAATGGATTTACCGTTATACCCATCACGGGCATCGTCGCAAAATAGGCTTGGAAGCATTAAGGAATTTTTCTTTAAAATAAGTCCGTGAATATACAATACAATAGCGCTCTGTTTTTCGTGAGGAGTGTAGCCCTATTAATGCAACTCTCTCAGAGATAAATATTGATCCCAACAGCACACTTAAAAACTTATCGAAGATAAGCAACGGCTTAATTTTCTTTCCATATCTTTAAAGATATGAAGATCCTTAACCAGTACTCATCTGTCAACAATGGTCTTTCCAAAAACTTTTTTTCTGGAGCCAATCCCTTTTAGCATCACCTCATGAGATTCTATGAGCAAACCTTGCCTAAAAACATCCAACCCATACTCTAACAAAACTCTTCATGTATAAAATTGATATGATCTTCAAATTTTGAGAATATTACCACAATAAACGATAATGTTTTGCGACACGCAAGATAAAACGCAATATACTATGGGTTGGAATAATGTTCTAATTTTTTATCAAACGCTTTACGGATAAAACGCCAACGAACTTTTTCCTGAAATGCTGGACGAAAATATAAAACAATCTGTTGTGTCCGTTGTGGACCTGTTAATTCTGCAAAATCAATCGAATCTTCAAGACAAATATCTGCGTCAGGCGATATAAAATACCATACTTGTTCGCTCTTCACGTTCTCATTCTTTACGGTTAAACATACACGTTTGCCATCATAGTTAACTTCAACTTGTGGATGAAGATGAAACCGAACAGCAACATGATTTTTTTCATTTTGCACACTCTTGTGTCTCTTTCCCCCTTTATTGGGCATAAAAAAGCGATCAAAACCCTCAATCATATCTCCATTTGTCGCCAAAATAAGACCACGCTCATGAATAAGATTAAAGGGTCGCATATAACCATTATGACTCGCAATAAAACCCGTCTTCTCTGAATCCTCTATACGGCACACTTGAACATCTGTTGGTCCATCAAACAAAAATGGCGCGCCATTTTTCTTTTTATGATAAAAAGCACCTACTGAACAATCATTAAGCGTAGCTGTTGAATGTGCTGCAGTAACACGCCCTAAATGTCGATAATCTTCCCGCCCATCAGGATTAACACCGGTATTGATAATAAAACGGTGCCCTTGTGAAGACATTTCAAAAGACAAACACCCCGAACAAGCCTGCTGTGCTACAGAGCGGGGTGGAAACTTTCCTGTATCTGCAAGCACTGTTGTTTGATTGGCTTTTAAGCGGTGAAATCCTGAATAACGGGCATAACTAAAAGGATGTCCTCCTGTTTCATCAAGCTCCAAAAGTGATGATAACCGTTCCGATACAAGGGGACCAACCCCATTAAAATGGGCCAACGTTTGATCCTCATGGATAAAGAATCGTAAAGCTGGCAACATACGCTCAACAGAATCAATCAAAATACGGGGTGCTGTTTCATTGCTACGCATAAAAAGATGCCGTAACGACAATAAATCCGATAACAAATTCAGCAAAATAACAGGACTACGGGAAATATGCCCACCATCAACTAGGATTTGACGGGAAAGCTCCTCTATAAGTGTGGTTTGTACCTTTTTTTTCACTGCCGCTGAAACAGGCAAAGCAAGAGATGCGAATGTCAAAGCCACTGCTGCTTGTAAACGTTGATCATTGTGCTCCATACTACAAATTGTTACGCGCAAATAACGAAATTGCAAACCAAGTGCACGTAAAAAGCGTTTTTCAAACCGTTCACTTGCCCCTTCTAACAACATTTTCGAATGACAAATCCATGAAATCAAGCGCCGCGCCACAACAGGATCACTCCAAGCAAGCCCTTTTACCTTCTTACCAGCATGGTCAAACCAGTCTTCTAAAAGAGAGCGTGCATGTGCAGAAGCTAAATCACTTCCTGCTGCCTCCATATGGCGCAACCAATGAAAATCATGTAGAGCCGCTTCCCATTCTAGCGTTGGTGGAACCAATGAAAACGGAGAAACAGCACCAGAATGAACAATGTGACCAGCAAAAGCAAAACGACCATGATAAAATTCATGCGCCATCATCGGATCAGCTACATGCAAATCCATGGGATGCGCTAAAATTTTATGAGGACGAAACCCTGAAAACCGCCAACGAAACAATGGTCCAACCCATAAACGCCGCATAACATTCTGTATCGTATCGATACAGGCTGCCACTTTTACCTGAGGAGCTTTTACCGCAACCGCCAAAATTTTATCTCCATTTATGCTGAATCAAATACAATTTCGACCATTTTTGTAAATGAAGCGTTAATTAAGCAATTTTTCGTAAGCGCGCAGCAAAAAAACCATCCATTCCTAAAAATACGGTTTTCTCAGCATCAAAATTTTTATGACAAAAATCCGCAGGCGTTGTCCGTAACATCCCCCCACAAAGCAAATGTTCCAGTGCTCCCATTTCCTCTGGATAAATAGGGTCTAAAACAATGTCATTGCGTGTCGATAAAATTTTTTCAATAAGATCTTCACCTTCTTCTCTTGCCAATGAACAATTGGAAAAAACAATCCGTCCCCCCTCCTTTACCAAAGAAATTGCTGCGACAAGCAAATCATATTGCAACGCCACTAACTTGACGATATCTTCCCTCGATTTCGTCCATAAAATATCCGGATGACGACGGATTGTTCCTGTAGAAGAACAAGGAGCATCAAGAAGAACTGCATCAAAAAGCTGTGTGGGATAGAAATTTCTCACATCGCCCTGCCAAATGTGAACTGAAAAATGAAGCCGTTCCATATTTTCTTTTAAACGCTTTACGCGGTTAGCAGAAAGCTCAATTGCTGTCACCTCTGCCCCTTGCAAAGCCAATTGTGCTGTTTTTCCCCCAGGGCTCGCACAAAGATCAGCAACGCGTTTACCCTCAATACTCCCAAGTAAACAAGCAGGCAAAGCTGCTGCAAAATCTTGGACCCACCAAGACCCTTCACGATAGCCTGGTAAATCAGAAACAGAACACTCCAGACGCTTCAATCGAACAGAACCATTGGGCAATACCACACCGCCAAGCCTTTCAGCCCATCCACCACTATCAGATTTCACTGTCAAATCGAAAGGAGGTTCCACACTTTGAATTGCGATAATCTGATGTGCCTTTTCTGTTCCATAAGCTGATATTAAAAGCTGTCCAAACCACGCTGGCACACCTTCAATGGTAGGAACTTGTTGACGTAAAGGCTCTGCCTCACGTGCAACATTGCGCAAAAGAGCATTCACCACCCCTGAAAAACGGCGCATTCGAGGATCAAGTTTCGCCACACGCACAGCTAAATCAATAGCCGCATGATCGGGAATATCAAGATAAAGAATTTGTGCAACACTGATATGCAAAAGATGCTGAAGTGAAAGTGCTTGTGAAGGCAAAGGACGCACCAAAAAGCGTGAGAGAGCCGCCATAATCTGCCCTCGATGACGCAATGAAGCTGTTAAAATAGCCCGACATAACAAACGATCTCGTTGTGAAAGCTTCAAATATTGTGGATGTCCGTGTTCATTATCCGTCAAACCAGACAGAGGCGTGTACTTATCAACTACCGCCCCCAAAAGACGCACACACACCTGTCGAACAGCTAATCCTGGAACATTTTTTTCAGACACATGCCCCGCTTTTTTGTGTTTCAAACCACCACCTTTATATTATTGCTTCCTTAAAAACTCCCTCAATAACTCTATGAACGAGATCTTTTTGAATTTTCATAACGCAGCCAAGAAGGACGTTTTGTAACACGCTGAAAAGAACTATTTTCTTTCTCACCTAATGCATGAGCCTGACCACTATGAAAATCTCCATAGTTCATCCCGCTACTTTTTTCATGTATAGCGTCTTCTTTGTTCCATCCCACACTTTTGGCAAGAGCCCCTTTCATCTCTTCTGCTTGCTGATAAAGAGCAGCAATACGATTTGCAGTTGCTGGATGTGTCGAAAAAAGACTATCCGCTCCCTCACCGCTCAAAGGATTAATAATAAACAGATGCGCGGTTGCTGGATTATGCTCTGCTTCTTCATTATATACCCCACGTCCCCCATCAGCAATCTTACGCAATGCCGAAGCCAACCATAAAGGATTACCACATATTTCAGCCCCTCTCCGATCCGCAGCATATTCCCGTGTACGGCTAATCGCCATTTGCACCAGCATCGCTGCAAAAGGCGCCACGAGCAATGCAATAAATCCTCCAATTGCCCCAGCGCCATGAGAATCTTCTGAAGAGTTACGCTGTCCTCCCATAAAGAAAGCAAAATTACCAAGCATTGAAATTGCCCCTGCAATCGTTGCGGTCAGAGTCATTGTTAACGTATCACGATGCTCAATATGTGCGAGCTCATGCGCCATAACGCCGGCAATTTCCTCAGCGCTTAACCGCTCTAACAACCCAGTACTTGCAGCAACAGCTGCATTTTGCGGATTACGTCCCGTTGCAAAAGCATTTGGCTGTGCATTCTCAATAACATAAACCTTTGGTTGAGGAAGAGAAGCCTTTTGTGCTAAATCGCTTACAATCTTATAATAAACTGGTGCTGAATGCTGATCAACTTCACGCGCCCCGTACATGCGTAAAACGATTTTATCTGAATTCCAATAAG
The DNA here is from genome assembly GCF_042195355.1 of Bartonella sp. CL266QHHD. NCBI lineage: Bacteria > Pseudomonadati > Pseudomonadota > Alphaproteobacteria > Hyphomicrobiales > Bartonellaceae > Bartonella > Bartonella sp. CL266QHHD. Next base: position 36,393 of record NZ_JBHIOD010000018.1, on the reverse strand, counting down.
AAAAAAAGTTTAAACCACTTGCCATCAAAAGAGCAATGACCATGCCACCGCCCCCTCCAACAAGATAACCAACTCCCATAAAGAGAGCAGTTAAAAAAGCCAAAAGCATAGCTGTACGCATTATATTCATTACTCAAAAAACTCCATGATAAAAGTCAATCAATACTATATGATGGTGTTTTCTTTCTGCTTCTTCAATGGAATAGGTGTAAAATGAATAAAAAAGATGAGAAAACAAGCAAAAAAAATGCAACTGTCGTTAAACAGCAATCTCTTTCTCCCGCAGCACAACGCGCCCTTAAAGAAGCTGAAGAAAGACGAAAACGCGCAGCAAAAAAAGAACAACCTTTAGAAAACGGCGGACGCGGCGGCAAAGACCCTTCCCGCTATGGAGACTGGGAAATTAAAGGCCGCGCCATTGATTTTTAAAACCATTGATTTAAAAAAAAACGGCGCAATTTAAACAAGCAGCTTTTTAATGAAAATCCGTTTTTGATAGACAAAAACGGATAATATTTATTTTTCTAAAGCTTTTAAAAACACATTGATTAAACAATCATGCTTCTTATGCTGAAGCAGATTCTGCTTCAGCCGCTGCCGCTGCTTCTTCTGCTGCTTGCTTTGCTGCTGCTATACGTTCTTGTGCTTTTTTACCCGGTTCACCTTTATGTGGATTATTACGAGTTGGACGCTTTTTCAAGCCAGCTGCATCTAAAAACCGTAAAACGCGATCTGTTGGTTGAGCCCCTTGCCCAAGCCAATATTGGATACGTTCTTCATTAAGTTTCACCCTCGGTCCATCTTTAGGCAACATTGGATCCCATGCACCAACACGTTCAAGAAACCGCCCATCGCGCGGACTACGAACATCTGCAACGACGATATGATAGTAAGGACGTTTTTTTGAACCTCCACGGGACAAACGAATTTTCAATGCCATATTTTATCTCCTATTGTCAGCTCTGGCTTTCGTTTAAATTGACTTTTTTGTTTTTTGCTCTTCAGCAATAACTTCATGATGACGCACAACTTCTTTAATAATAAATTTTAAAAATCTTTCAGCAAAATCAGGATCAAGATCACTATCCATAGCCAATTGCCGCAAACGCGCTACCTGATATTGCTCACGCAGAGGATCTACTTTAGGCAAATCATAACGCGCTTTTAAGCGCCCAACAGCTTTCGTACAACGAAACCGCTCTGCTAAGATATGAATCAAAGTTGCATCAAAATTATCAATGGATGCTCGTAAATGTGCCAATTCGTTTAATACTGTTTCCTGCATTATATTCCTTTCCCTCTTTACATCTTATTTTTTCTTAGGATGCTGAGGAAAATTTCCCCCATCGACAATGCCATTGGAAAGACCAGGAAAAGTAGGTCCACGCTTGGGAAGTCCGGGCAAGAGCTTCCCTCCATTACCATTTTCAATTTGCTTTTGAAGCGTTGAGAATTGCTTTGGATCCAATCCCGACAAATCCGGCATAGCTGGAGAATCCCCTCCCAAGTTTCCCATACCACCAAAACCCATTTTGGAACCAAGGCCTCCCAACATCTTTCCCATAAAACCACTTTTTCCTTTACCACCCATGGCTTTCATCATATCAGCCATTTGGCGATACATCTTCAAAAGTTTATTAATATCAGCCGCCGTCGTACCAGACCCCTTAGCAATTCGTTGTTTGCGGCTATGTTTTAAAAGCTCTGGATTCGCCCGCTCTTTGGGTGTCATAGATGAAATAATGGCCAATTGACGATCAAACAAACGATCATCAAACCCCGCAGCCGCAATCTGCTCTTTGACTTTCCCCATTCCTGGCAACATGCCCATAATACCGCCCATTCCACCCAGTTTTTTCATTTTCTGCAACTGTTCCGCAAGATCATTCAGATCAAATTTTCCGGCTTGCATTTTTTTTGCAAAAGCAGCAGCTTTCTCATGATCCATTGTTTCAGCAGCTTTTTCAACCAAAGAAACAATATCCCCCATTCCGAGAATACGATCAGCAATACGACTGGGATGAAATTCTTCTAAAGCATCTATTTTTTCACCAGTTCCAATTGCTTTAATTGGTTTACCTGTAACAGCACGCATAGAAAGAGCAGCGCCACCACGCCCATCACTATCCATACGTGTTAAAATAATCCCCGTAATCCCTACACGCTCATCAAAAGAACGAGCAAGATGAACGGCATCTTGCCCCGTCAAACTATCAGCCACCAACATAATCTCATGAGGAAGGGAACATGCTTTAATTTCAGCCAATTCGAGCATCAAAGCTTCATCAATATGATTACGTCCTGCTGTGTCAAGAAGAAGCACGTCATAACCACCTAATTTAGCAGCCTGCACGGCACGTGATGCAATATCAACGGGCAGCTGACCCGCAATAATAGGCAAGCTTGCAAGTTTTGCCTGCTCTCCCAATTGGCGCAATTGCTCCTGTGCAGCGGGACGGCGTGTATCTAATGACGCCATGAGAACTTTTTTATTGTGCTTATCAGTAAAACGTTTTGCAAGCTTTGCTGTTGTGGTTGTTTTTCCGGAACCTTGCAAACCAGTCATCATGATAACAACTGGAGCTGGTGCATTTAAATCACTCAGAACGCTTTCATTTCCAAGAATATGAACCAATTCATCATGAACAATTTTAACCACCATTTGGCCTGGTTTAATTGATTTAACGATTTCGGCCCCAACAGCTTTTTCCCGAACTCTATCGGTAAAAGAGCGCACAACATCAAGAGCAACATCAGCTTCCAATAAAGCGCGACGAATTTCACGCAGCGCCTCTACAACATCCTGATCCGATAAAGCGCCACGTCCCGTCAAATGAGACAGGATAGAACCAAGTCGCTCTTGCAAGGATTCAAACATCATTTACCTCATTGTTGCATAACAAACAAACCAAAATAGCATCCGAGAACGCATCGCGCCGTCGGATGTTGACCTCTGAGATCTCTTTATACCCTTAAACTGGGGTCTCAGTCGGTGGCTCCAAGTTAATTTTGTCACTGAAAGCTTGCTCCTTCAAACAATAAAACCCCAGCTTTGTCAAGTTTTATCATAAAATATCTTTTTATACGAAGAAATAAAAACAACAAATACTATACTTCAAAACTTTCAACTTCAACACGCATAAAACAACCTGTTTCCTGTTCCATGCTCCATAATTTTCCGCTAGAGATATCAAACCAAACCCCATGCAATGTCAAAAAACCTTGATCTTTGCGAAGCTTAATCCACGGAAACGTCTCTAAATTTCTCAACGAATGGCGAATAGAAAGCTGCTCTAATGCCGTCTGTTTTTCTGGCCAAGACAGCGACTTATTATTCAAAACGATTTCTGCTGCTGGTGCTAAGAGACTTATCCATTGACCGATAAAATCATTTGATAATAAAGATTTATATGTCTCATTAAGAGCAGTACGAATGCCTCCACAATGGGCATGACCAAAAACGACAATATGTCTCACCTCAAGCAATTGCACAGCATATTCAAGAGCTGCTGATGTTGCGTGATATTGGTCATCAGGAGAAAAAGGAGGAACCACATTCGCCACGTTGCGCAGGGTGAAAATTTCCCCTGGCTTAGCATCAAAAATCATTTCTGGTACTGCACGCGAATCACAACAAGCAATGACCAAAACTTCAGGTTTCTGCCCCTCAATCGCCAATTGCTGATAATCTGCTATTTTATATAAAAAATGATTGTTTATAAAGTTTTGGTAACCACTTAAAAGTCTTTCTGGTAAACGCGCCATTCTCTCTTTACTTTTGCTTCTTTTTTTACTTTTATTTTGTATATTTTAAAAAACAAACTATTAACATACAAAAATACTAAAAGTGCCCTTTCCTTGAAGCAAAATATTTCTTTAAAGTGCAAAATATTACTAAAAAATAGCAAAAACAAACTCATTCTTTCCAAATAAAGAGCTATTTTCTTTAGAAAGAAGGTGTTACAGTATATAAAAAATATATATGGTCTGCTTTTAAAAAGAGAAGAAAAGACTCCTTAAGAGCAAAAAGGGAGAGTGAATGTGTTGCAACAAAAAAAAACAGAGACAAAAAACACCCAAGATAAAATAGAACAAATCCTTTTTGCCCAAACCGATAAAGAAGATATTGCTTATTACGAAAATGAAGAACTTCAAAAAGCCACAGCCATCGCGGTAAAAGCTTTTAATCTCCATCAGACGGGAAAAAATACCATCTGCTTTGAGCAAAATTTAACCCGTAGTAACAGACCTATAACCGTTATCACGCTTGTCAATGATAACAAACCCTTTCTTCTCGATTCTATTTTAAATGTTTTTAATCAACACAAAAACCATATCTATTTGATTGCACACCCCATTATTGATTGTGCTTCTGGAAAACGCATCAGTCTGATGCAAATTCACATCGAGTCATTAAACAAACAGCAAATACAAAAACTTGAAAATGAACTCACCTTAGTTCTTGAACAGGTTAATGCTGCTGTACAAGACTGGAAACCTATGCTTGAAGAAGTTGAAAAGCAGATTCATGCCTACCAAATAAGTCTTCCCCCACACTACAAACAAGAAGGCGAAAAAGCTATTGAATTTCTTCACTGGCTAATGGACGATAATTTCATTTTCCTTGGTATGCGCACTTACAACTTCATCAAAGACCAAAAACCCCTAAAATCCTTTACAGCCAGTAATATTGAACTTGGTATACTCACGGATGCTTCTATTCATATTGTTGACGATAAAAGCATGAAAGAACCTCCTCAAGAAGTTTTATCCTTCATGGAAAGCGATAATCTGTTTATCGTGACAAAAGCGAACAGCCGCTCCAAAATTCACCGTTCTGTTTGGCTCGATTATATTGGTCTTAAAATCTTTGATAAAGAAAACCAACTCTGTGGAGAATTACGCATTGTAGGGCTTTTTACCTCCTCAGCTTATACACGTTCTATTTTGCAAATTCCTTTCTTAAAAGAAAAAGCCCGAACTATTATTCAACGACTTGGACACAATCACGCCGATTATTCAGGAAAAGCACTCATCAGTGCTTTAGAAACCTATCCAAGAGATGAAATGTTTCGCTCTGATGTTGATACATTGACAGAAAACACTAAGCTTATTCTACAATTAGATGAGCGCCCACGTTTACGGGTTCTTGCCCACACTGATTCTTTTGGACGCTTTGTTTCTATCCTTGTCTACGTACCGCGTGACCAATATAGCAGCAGCTTGCGTGAAAAAGTTGGCGAACATTTTGTTGAGCTTTATAAAGGTGACTTTTTTGAATCTTATCCGCTATTTTTGGAAAGCACCCTTATACGTGTCTATTATATCATCCATCGCAAAGGAAACGAAACTGTTCCCCTTCATGAGCGCTCCACACTTGAACAACATGTACGTTCGATTGCACGAAGTTGGGAAGACAGGGTTCAAGCCATCGCTCTTACCCAGAAAATAACAGAGCAACAAACACGTCTAGCCAGTGAATTCCCCAACAGCTATCGTGATTTATTTTCAGCTGAAGACGCTATTAACGATGCCGGACATATTCTAAGTCTTCATGATGAAAAGCCCCTTTTCGTGATCTTTTATCACGCACAAAACAAAGAAAAACAGTACATTTCTCTTCGGCTTTTTCACCGCCATGAAGCTCTTGCCCTTTCCAAACGTGTACCACTCCTTGAAAATATGGGGTTTCGCGTTATTGCTGAACAAACCCTTGAATTACCAGATGGCAATGGGCGCTCTGTGTATCTTCATGATATGCAGCTGGAAAGTACTTTCCAGCGCTGTATCGATTTTGAAAAAGACGGGCAAAAACACGCCGAAACCTTTGAAGCCATTTGGGCACAAAATGCTGATAATGACGGCTTTAATGCTCTCACACAAACAGCTGAGCTTGATTGGCATGAAATTGTTATTTTGCGCCATTATGGGCGCTATCTCCAACAAGCTGGAATTCCTTATTCGCAAGATCGCGTTGCCCAAACTTTAAATGCTTATCCTGACATTACCCAAGATCTTTATGCTTTATTTCATTTAAAATTTCATCAAAGCCATACAGAAAAAGAACGGGAAAAAAACCAACAAGTTATTCAAAAGCGCATTGAAGAAAAATTACGGAAAGTCTCTGGTTTAGATGATGACCTGATCTTACGCCGTTATTGTAACCTTATCGAGGCGAGTTTACGAACGAATGCCTTTACGCCTCTTTCTGATGGAAATCCACGGCGTATTTTAGCCACCAAATTAAATCCACGCCAGATTGAAGGTTTGCCTGAACCGCGCCCTTACCGAGAAATTTTTGTTTATGGACCAGAAGTTGAAGGGGTCCATTTGCGTTTTGGACCTATCGCTCGTGGCGGCATTCGTTGGTCTGACCGTGCATTAGATTATCGTACCGAAGTGCTTAGCTTAGTCAAAGCCCAACAAGTTAAAAATGCAGTTATCGTTCCTGCAGGTGCAAAAGGTGGATTCTATCCCCATCGGCTTCCCCAAACAAATGACCGTGCTGTCATCATAGAAGCAGCACGACAAGCTTATACAGACTTTATCACAGCTTTGCTCTCCATCACAGACAATCTGATTAACGGCAAAATAAGTTCTCCCCATAATGTCATCTGTCATGATGACCCTGACCCCTATTTTGTTGTCGCGGCAGACAAAGGAACAGCAACTTTTTCTGATACAGCCAACGCCATCAGCCAAGCAAATCACTTTTGGCTCGATGATGCTTTTGCCTCTGGAGGCTCAGCAGGTTACGACCACAAAGACATTGGTATTACAGCTAAAGGTGCATGGGAAGCCGTCAAAAGACATTTTAGAGAATCATTTAATCACGATATTCAAACAACGCCCTTCACCTGTGTCGGTGTTGGCGATATGTCTGGTGATGTCTTTGGCAATGGAATGCTGCTTTCCAAACAAACAAAATTGATTGCCGCTTTTGATCACCGCGATATTTTTATTGATCCAGATCCGAACATAGACGAAAGCTATGCAGAGCGTACGCGTCTCTTCAAACTGCCTCGCTCAAGCTGGCAGGATTACGACCAAAGCAAATTATCAAAGGGCGGTGGTATCTTCTCACGAAAAGAAAAAACCATTACTCTCTCACCTGAAGCATCACAAGCCATTGGTTTCGAAAAACAAACAGGAACACCCTTTGAAATTATCTCTGCTCTTCTCAAAGCCCCTGTTGATCTTTTATGGTTCGGTGGCATTGGTACTTATATCCGTGCTGCAACAGAAAACGATGCCCAAGTAGGTGATCGTGCAAATGATGCAATACGCATTACCGGAGAACAAGTGCGTGCAAAAATTATTGGCGAAGGGGCTAATCTTGGTGTTACACAACGTGGACGAATTGAATATGTCTCAAATGGTGGTCGATGCAATACGGATGCCATTGACAATTCTGCTGGTGTTAATTGTTCTGATATTGAGGTCAATCTCAAAATTGTTCTTGCATCAGCACTACGTGCCAAAACGTTAACCCGCGAAGATCGCAATAAGCTCTTGAAAAAAATGACGCCTCAAGTCGAGCAACTCGTCTTGCGCAACAATTATCTACAACCTCTTGCGCTTTCTTTGGCGGAAAACCAGAGCACTGCTGATTTGCCCTATCAAATACGCTTTATGCACGACTTGGAACAAAAAAAGCTTCTAGATCGCAGAGTTGAAATACTCCCTGATGAGCAAATTTTACGACAAAGAACAACCCAAGGCAAAGGTCTTCTCCGTCCAGAACTCGCCGTTATTTTTGCCTATGCTAAATTGACCTTAAAAGAAGAAATTGCTAATAGCCCCATTGTTGATGATCACTATTTCAATACAACCTTGCTGAACTATTTTCCAACCCAAATTCAAGAAAATTTTAAGAAGGAAGTTATTAACCATCAATTGCGTCGTAATATTATCGCAACGCTGATTGCCAACGATATTGTAAATCGTGGAGGCCCCACTTTTGTTAATAGACTACACGATGCAACAGAACAAAAGACTGAAAATATTATTCGCGTTTTCATTGCTATCCGCGATGGTTTCGAAATTCCTCAATTGTCTGAGCAAATTGATAAGCTTGATAATAAAATACCCGGTCTTGTCCAAAATAAATTCTACGCAGCAATGACCCCAATGCTCTTTGAAACAACCAATTGGGGTTTGCACAACATAGATCTCTCACGTCCATTAGAAGAAATTGTAAAAACAATAAAGCAAGCCCGTAGCGTTATTGAAAAAGAGCTTATGCATTCTCACGACAACGATATTAAGCAAAAGATTGAAGAAAAAGCATTACACTACAGTGAAGAGGGAGCACCAAAAGCATTAGCGAAACAATTAGCTCTCTTGGAAGCTGCTTCAACAATCTGTGATATTTCTTTAATTGCAAAAAAAAGCAACAGTGATCTTATTAAAACCGCAGAGATCTACTTTTCACTTGCGCAAATCATTCGTATAAACCGCATTAACGAAGCAAGTCGTATAATCCCTGTAGTAGATTATTATGATAGTATGGCTTTAAGCCAAGCCAAAGAAAATGTTTCTGAAAGCTTTCGGCAAATCGTTATGAAAATCCTCAAAAATTATGGAAAGAAAAAAGATCCTTTTGACACTTGGAAAAAAACAGAAGAAGATCATATTCACAACATTACAAACCGCATTAGCGCCCTTATTGAAAATGATCTCAATATTTCTCGTTTTACTTTTGCAGCAGGATTGATTTCTCAACTTCAAAATATTGGCTTTCAAACCTAAAGCAAATACAAAACGACCCACTCAATCTCCCGTTCTATCCCACCACCACGACAAACCAACTAAGACAGAGCAGAAGTTTGCATTTTAGACATAACACCAACAATAAAAATCTCGCTATTTATCACAATAGAATTGTTTGCAACAATTTCAAAAAAACAGTAGGATTGATTTCTCACCCTAAAAACATAAACTTTCAGACTTAAAAGCAGTACAAAACAGCTAAGCTTTTGCTCCGTTCTATCCCCCCATGACTAATCAGCAAGGGAAGAACGAAAGCCCTATCCTGCATTTTTAGACAGAGCACTCAAAATAAAAAATAAATTCAGATTTTACTTTCAAATATCCTTCATCATAAAAATATAATATATTGATTTACAATCATAATTTTATCATTTTTATGATAACTGATAATCCGATATTCTAAATTTGTCTCATTTAAAATCTGTTTATATTCAATCAATTAACCCCATTTCCCCTTGCATATTGCAAATGGGAAAGCCGAATAGATAAAAACAGTAAAGAAAAGACTAAAAATGCCCCTCATAAACCGCCTCAAATGCCAAAATCCGCAGTAACATTGGGAGTTAGCAAATATAATATGATGGTGTTGCCCCAGCTTATTACTCCATAACCGAAAAGATGGTAGCCCTTAATGGCTCTATCGTTATACCATTCATAGGCGACATCGTAAAATAAGAAGCACTGAGAAATATTTTTTTTAACAAATGCGTAAATATGCAATACAAATATATTCTGTTTTACGTGGAAGACATATAGCTTCATTAAAAAACATCAGAAATAAAAGGATAAGCTTAATCTATCATTTAAAATGATATAACTGTAACTGCTTTTGAAATGCGTAAAATCGAATAAAAAATGACAGTAAAGATGGATGTTGATTTTTCCCTTTACAACTTCATATTCTCCTCCAACTAGGCTATTTACTGGTTTTAAGAGGTTACTCCCAAACAGATATATGCAATATACTCATTCCATATATAAAGAAAAAGGTTCCTAACAAGCACCACACCACCTGTATAAAAAGGCAATTCAGCATACTTTAAAATGCCACTTTTTCCATACAAACACTGTTACTATATGTAGTTTGATATAAGATTTTGTACTAAGTGAAAAGAGGTTGGACGAATTAGGAGTAGGTGGTAATTTTTTATTTTTATAGCTATTTTTTTTACCATTAAATACGCATTTTGTTAAAATAGATTTTGACACTCTAAAATTGCAAAAAAGTATGAAAATCAGAAAAAATCGAAATTTTGTGGTAAAAATTAAAAAAGGCTTTGGTACAACACCTAAAGCGGAGCAAGACGACCAAGTTTTAAAAAGCCTAATTTTACCCACCCATTGTTAATGAGCAAGGAAAGAACGGGAGCGCCGTCCGCATTTTTAGGCAAAGCACCTAAAATAAAAAATAACGCTTGAAGATTATTGGTTTGCGTGGGAAATAAGCGCTGCAGAGTGTCAAGAAGCTTCATAGACTGAATAAGGACAAGTTCAAATTTTGCTGTCAAATATCCTTCATCATCAAAAGAAAAAGGTCCACTAATACGCACTGCACCACCTGTATGAAAAGTCAATTCACCTTGCTTTAAAAGTCCACTTTTTCCATACAATCGCTGTTGCCAATTTTTTTCTTCATGTTCAAACAGAAGAGAGGCATCATTTAAAATCCATTTCAAATTGCCATCAATTTTAGGAATATCAACAAAAGAAGATTTTAAAAAGGGAGAAGCATCAAAACCGTCAAAAGTTATATGTCCCGATAAATCATTCTTTTCATGTTTAAGATCAAGTCGAAAAAATTCTGCCGTTATTTTTGGGGAAGCTTCTTTTGGCTCTAACGGCTGAATAATCACGTTATGCGTATTTTGCAAAGATGCCTGATCTTCAATATTTTCTTGTGTCGTTTTTTTATCTGTCGTTTGTGCTCCTAACGCTTCTTGAAGCTTTTGACCTTCAAAGGAAGAAGAAAAAGGTGAAATCTCAAGCCCTTCAGCTATAAACTTCAATGTCTTACCCGTTTTCCAATAAGGTTCTGTTTCAATCATCAAATTGCGCCAACTGGATACTATGGAAGTTTTTCCAGAAAAAACAATTAATGCAGGGGAATGAACATTAAACTCGACCAAATGAGGTGCATAAATTGGTGCACCAGCTGTCAAACGCCCCGTCGATAAAGAAACCCCATGTAAAGGCCAAGAAAATTGAAACTTGTCACAAACAACACCGACACGTAAAGGATAACCATCCTTGTGCACATTCTCACATACCGCCGCCATATTATGGGAAGATATTTTTGTGAATATATCAGAAACATAGTCTTCTATTTTACGTGAAAAAAAAACCAGAGCGCGCTATAAATAAATACCAAAGCAAGACAAAAGAGCCCACAAATTAAATAACTCAAAGAAAAACTTTTTTGTGATGATGGTATTTGAAAGGATTTAGACAATATTCAAACTTTCTTTATCTCTTAACTTCCTCCCCACCCTAAAAAGGATAAAGATTCCCAACCACGGTCAGTTTATACACAATCCAACTTCTTAATCGACCGGATTTTATCTACTGGTCACTTCAAGAAGTCCCTATACATCGTTCTAAAGTACAGTATCTCATAAGCTCAACAAACAAGATTTTCTTAAAAAACCCTTTACACCCTTTAACAAAAAACACCTCATGTGTAAAGTTTTACATAGATTTTCTACCTCTGCCTTAAACCATACTGTTTTACAGCACAAAAAAAATGATAATGAATAGTGTTTCTTAACGATAAAACCATTGAGCACCCCCATCTTTACGCTTATTGAGGAGCAAAGCCAGCACCATCATTATATTTGGCTACCCCCACAATTTTGCGACAGCCCTTGGCACTTAAGACAGTTCATAAGAAGCATTTTTAGTCTTTTCTTATACAGTTTTTGCCCACACGCCAGCCCTACTTGTGACAGCAAGCAAGAGGTTTTTATTGAGTCAACATACACAGGTTTGGAATGAGAAAACCTTACGATATTCGGGGTTCTCATTCAATATGCAAAACAGTAAATTATCTATATAAATCAATGCGTTGTCAATAATCACACAAGTACGGGCGGTGTACAAAAAATCTGGTGTAATGCGCTTTCAAACCATTGGCTCAAAGCTCGATCATAGATTAAACGACCTTTCAAATGTGCACAAGCAGGTTGAGCACCTTTTTCAGTCAATTTATGTGCCGAACGCACGACCAAACGCCGCATCATAGCGCGTGTAAACTCAGCATGAAACTGCAAGCCCCATGCATTGTTTCCATAACGAAAAGCTTGTGTAGGATATGTATTCCCTGTTGCCAAAAGCATTGCCTCTTTCGGTAAATCATAAATACCTTCATCATGGAAATGGTAGACCATTTCTGGCCAATTCATCAATTCCTTCCCTTGTGGGGTTGCTTCTAGTGGATACCAGCCGACTTCAACAGTCCCATCACTTCTTGTACCAACGCGCCCCCCTAGATTTCGCGCTAACATTTGTGCTCCAAGACAAATACCCAAAAAAGGCTTATTTTCCTTTAGTGATAACGAAATCCAATCAATTTCCTCACCAATATAAGCTTCGCTGTCATTCACACTCATCGGCCCCCCTAAAATAACAACACCGGCATAATGCTCTAATGTATCAGGGAGTTTTTGTCCAAAAATAGGACGATAAATATCAAGAACAAAACCTTTTTGTTGTAAAAATTTTCCCAAACGACCAGTATAGGTAGAGCGCCGATGAATAACGACAGCAATCCTTGGTTTGTTATTTTTTTGTTTTTTATCAAGACATCTCTGATTTAAAAACATTTTCTAACCAATCACCTCTGCTACCAAGCAAAACTTTATTTTTAAAGCATAAGAGAATAATTTTATTGGAAAAGACTAACGATATTTTTTCTTCTAGGTCAATTGTTTCTTCTGAGAAAACATTCGTATTATCACATTGGTGCAATTTAAAATAAACGAAACTTTTTCCTCGATAAAGATGTTTCTTCTTCTGTTTTAACCCCTGGATCATCAACATTTAAATGAATTTGACTGAACATTTTTACATCTTGTTCTTTTATATCTTGTTTCTCCACCTGCACATTATGCAAAAGAGAATTATCTATAGGTGTTAATTTTTCCAGCTTCTTATCTTCAACATCATCACTTTTTCCCATAACATACTCTTTGTCTTGCTTTTTCGGCACAATATTGTCCGCCTCTAATGTGAGAGAAGGCATACAGGGAGGCGCCTTCCATTCAAAACAGCCCAAACGTCCACTGATTGGAGAAACCGCTGACCAAGAAGAAAAAATGGACCCATCACACATCCATACTGGATCACGTTCAGCACGAAGTGCTAAAGAAAGCCATTGACGCACAGCACCTTGATTGTTTCCCTGTGCCTCTTCAATATCTGCCAACAATAAATAAACACTTTCCCGTGGATGACATTGTAATGCTTTTTGTGCCTTCTCTCTTGCTAATGCTGTTTCACCAGCATCCAAAGCTGCTTTAGCAATAAGAAAAGCCGACTCAAATGCATCTTTATTATAAGAAGCAAGTGTCTTAGCCCTTTTCAATCGCCCAATGGCTCCTTCTTCTCTTTCAAGATAAAGCGTCCCCAAATCAGGATGAGGATTCTTTTGCCAAGCCGCTATAATCATTTTATCCGCTTTACGCGTTTCATTTAACTTATAAAGAATATCAGCAGCAATAACTATTATTGGAACAAAATCAGGCGCCAATTTATGGGCTTTCAAAATAGCTTCACGTGCTTGTACAGGATGTGTATCAAACAAAGAAAGTGCCTGCCCACTTAGTAGTAAAACCTGTATATGCTGCCGCTCTGGAGTCGCGCGAGCAGAACGCGGGAGAGCTTTTTGCGTTCTTTCAAAAACAGTAAGTGCCTTATCCCATTTACCTTCAGCACTTAACCGATCAAGCACCGCCTTATGCGCCCATAAAAGTGCTGGCGATAAGGTCAGTGCCTCTTCGGCATATTGTTGCGCTGCCTCATAAGCTTTACTCTTCATTGCTTCACGAAACAAACCATAAAGTCCAACCAGTTTTGTCGGATCTTCCTTTCTCATCTCTTCATAAAGACCAATGGCGCGAACAGAGTCATTTTGTAAAGACAAGGTTTGCGCCTGTAAGAGTTTTACCAATGGCTCTTGTTTTCCTGCAAGATATTTAGCAACCCGTGCTTCCATTTTTTGCGCAACCATACTATCACCAGCAAAAGTTGCAAGAATCCCCTTTGAAAGAGCTTCGTAACCACGCTTTTGGTGGCGTTTATAAAAATAATTGGAAAGAGCACTCGGTATGGAAAAAAAGAAAGATAATAACCACCATAAAAGCACCAGCGTTATAAAAAACAAAATAAGCACACTTAACACTGTAAGAAATGAAGCAGAAAATCTGAAATGCAAAAATGTGAGAACAAAAATACCATTGTGATTAGCAACCCACGTGAAAGCTAAACCGAGGATACAAACAACAAAAATATAAATAAAAACACGTATCATCTTGGGCCTATTTACATCTTTGTTGCTTTAAAAGATCCTTGTTGCACAGACAATAACAATTGCTGCAACAACTGTTGAATAGCAATATGTCTTTCAAGCTGCTTAACAAAATCCATTGAAACATCTTTTGCACTTTGAGGCAATGATTGCCATTCGCTCAAAGCCTTTTCGTAATCACCAGCTTGAATGGCAACTTCCATGCGTGCCGCAATAGCCCCCAGCGTTGTCCCTTCAACATTTCCAATCGGTCGCGAAACAATGAGCCCTTTTATCCATGCTAAAATTCGGTCAAAAAAACCAGCATCTGACGCAACAAGATTTTGCGTACCAACAATTGCATCGGCAACATGAGAAAAATTAACTGAAAGTTGTGCTGAACTTGGAAGGCCCACAGTAGCTGTTTTTTGCAACACATCAAGTCCATTAATCGAAGGCGATAATTGTTGTAACAGCTTTAATTCATTATTATAAGATCCACCACGCTCCACAGCATTTTTTAATGAACTAATTGCAGTAAAAAGCGCGGTATCTATTTCTCTTTTCTCACTATTTTTAACAGCAGTTTCTTCCTGTAGTGCTTCTAACTGTTGTTTTAACGCAGCAAGATCATTTGCATTGCTCTGCCCAACAGACAAAGCCGTCTCTATCTCTTTCGACTCTCTAACAAAAGTTTGTACAGTTTCTTCAAGAGCTTTTACTTTTTCCTCTAAAATCGCAAAAGCTTTTTTGCTTTCTTCTTTCGATAGTTCATCATTTTTCGTTGTTTTAAACTGTTGTGATGAAAAAGAAGAAAACTCTGTTTTTAACGCATCGATTTCTTGAAAGACCCGCCTCAATTGTTCCTTTGTGTCTTCACCTTGACTTTTTGCGGCTTCAGCAATCTGCAAAGCTTTTTCTCCTCCAGCAGAATTTTCCACAAAAGGAGAAGGAAAAAAACCAGCCCATTGAAGCCCCATAAAAATTCCCAAAGCAATGAATCCTCCCAAAATCCCAGAAAGGGACAAGAAAAGCCAAGTTGTACTAGAGGTACTTTTATCCTGACCTTGCATATTCTGTTTTTCTCGCGCATGAGCTTCTACAGAATTGTGGATTTTTCCCTCTGAATCATGGGGAACAGCTTCATGTTCAATAACTGGTTTCTTACGGCGCGTACCAGCATAATGTGGTTTAACTTTTGGTTTTGAAGAATCGACCATCTCTGTCACTTTTCGTGCACACTTTTTTTAATGATAAAATAATAAAATGAAAAAAGTTTTAAAAACGCAGCTTTTCTCAATAATATTTACAAGTATCGCCTTTAATAGACAAGTTTTTAAAAAAACATTTGCATTTTATACTCGAAAATACAGCTTTATTTTTTAATCAACGATATCATAAAATTCAAAGAAATAGAAAAAACAATTCTAAGAGAAATACTTTCCATCTTTTTCTGTTCATGGTACGCACGCAAGAAAGAAGCTTCAATATAAGGTTTTGTTTAAAATGCGTCTGCTGGGAATAGAAACAAGTTGTGATGAAACGGCAGCGGCTGTCATTGAATATAACAATGAATCAAACAGCCGAATTCTTTCCAATGTTGTTTGGAGTCAAATTGATCACCATGCACCTTACGGCGGTGTTGTTCCTGAAATTGCTGCTCGTGCCCATGTTGAAGTTCTTGATCATTTAATTCTGCAAGCACTAACAGAAGCAAACACAAAATTAAAAGATATTGATGGCATTGCAGCCACCAGTGGTCCTGGTTTGATAGGAGGATTGTTGGTAGGCGTTATGAGCGCAAAAGCACTCTCTCTTGCCACTGGCAAGCCATTTATTGCGGTAAATCACTTAGAGGGACATGCTTTAACAGCTGTGTTAACGCACAACGTCAGCTTTCCTTATTTATTACTTTTAGTTTCAGGAGGTCATACACAAACAATCATTGTTCATGGAGTAGGTAACTACCAACGTTTAGGAACCACTATTGATGATGCATTAGGAGAAGCCTTTGATAAAACAGCAAAACTTTTAGGTCTTCCTTATCCTGGTGGACCAGCACTTGAAAAAGCAGCTTTATTTGGTGATAAAAATCGCATCCCTCTTCCACGACCTTTAAAAGGTGAAAAACGGTTAGACTTTTCTTTTTCAGGACTCAAAACTGCTGTTCGACAAGCCGCAACAGCCATAGCTCCCCTTACAGAAAATGATATTGCTGACATTGCCGCAAGTTTTCAAGCCGCTGTGACCGATACAGTACATGATCGTATTCACCTAGCCCTACAACACTTTACCCACCAATATCCTCTCTCTCATGATCAAGAAAAGCGTTCTCCTGCTTTGGTTGTCGCAGGCGGTGTTGCCGCAAACCAAGCCATTCGCTCTACGTTGCAAGACCTTGCCCATCAACATGGTTTTGAATTTATAGCCCCTCCTCTTTCCTTGTGTACCGATAATGCTGCAATGATTGCTTTTGCCGGTGCACAAAAACTCGCACGAGGAGAAACAAGCTCTCTTGACATTGCACCCCGCTCACGCTGGCCATTAGATGAAAACGCCGCGCCCTTGATCGGGATGGGACGCCGTGGAACAAAAGCATAATAAAATTGACGTCCCACACACACCTTAAAGAACGAAGATTTCTACTCAATCCGGTCTATAGATAGCCCGAATTCTCTATCGAGCAGCTTCCACCTGCTTCCCACTCACACAATTCACTTAACCCAAAGCTCGACACGTAAACCTAAATATTCACCACATATTCTGAAAACCTTCATGTTTCAAAAAAACTGCCTTATATCATTACATTTCAAATGACGGTATTTTACAGCATAATAAGATCTACTCTCTCCCACGAAGCATAGATATGAATGCCATTCGTTGACCTCTTCATCTTTGACCATTCATTCGTTTCATTATCATTGTAATCTTAAAGCTTTTTAGAACCAATTTTCTTCATTTTTTCCCAAAAACTCTTATAGTGACCGCATTTCAAACCATAGCTGAAAAGATAAGAAAAGAGCAAAATACCTTTATACAACATGAAATATCAATGGAGCGCGTCTCTCTATTTTGAAACAAGAAAAAACAGATAATAGCCGTTCTTTACCCCATTTTAAAAATCATCGTTGATGGTATTACAAAGATACTTATAAAAATGCATAACAATCTATGAAAAAGGAGAACTCATGGCTTATTGGCTTTTTAAATCTGAACCCCATAAATGGTCATGGGAGATGCAAAAGAAAAAAGGAGTTAATGGCGAACAATGGGATGGTGTACGCAATTATCAAGCCCGTAATAATATGCGCGCTATGAAATATGGCGATAAAGGTTTTTTTTATCATTCAAATAAAGGTTTAGAAATTGTAGGAATTGTAGAAATATGTGCTGAAGCGCACCCTGATTCTACAAGCTCTGATCCACGCTGGGAATGTGTGGACATCCGTGCACTTTGTGACATGCCAACACCTGTTTCATTAAAACAAATTAAAGCCAATCCCAAACTAGCAAATATGGTGCTGGTCAAAGCCAGCCGCTTATCAGTGCAACCCGTAACAGAAGATGAATGGAAAGAAGTCTGTTTGATGGGCAACCTTAAGGAGGAAATGCTTTTATCTTAAAACAATAATTTTTTATTCATTAACTCATATAAAAAGATGCTTCATAGCGCAGAAGAATAAGCTCAACACATCCTTCTGTTGAGGTATTCTTATGCTAAATGCATAAATATGATATTTTTTATCCTGCACTCTTTCTCAATACAGTCTCCTTCCAAATTACACAAAAAGCCTCTTTATGATGCATCTTTTCGGCATTGCTAAAGGCAAAGCTTGCTCAACGATTATAATAAGCACCACCACGAACATAACACACAGCCCCCTTCACACACAAATGCAACAAAAAAACAAAACTGAACGTGGATAAAAACAGTGAAGTTCTCCTAAACAGTGCATATGTGCTAGGTGTTGCACAATTCTCTTCACGCTTAAAAAACGCATCATATTGCGTGTTCATTGTTTTGCATGTTGGACGAGTGCGCCTCATGCCGCAGGATTCTCTCATTCCCAACCTGTTTATATTGAATCAATCAAAAGCTATTTGCTTGCACATTACAAGCGGAGAAAGTCCCATATGGATAAAAACCGTGAAAGAAAGAACTAAAAATTCCTCCTATGAATCGTCTCAAGTGCCAAGGACTATCCGCAACACCCACGAGCTGGCAAAGTGAATGATAGTGCTAGCTTGTTTCTCCATAAAGCGTAAAGATGATGACACTCAATAGCTAAAACACGTTCTAGAACATAAAAAACGCTTCCAACCAATACGTAAAATACTCTGCAGACGGAATACCTTCTTTTCAGCAAGCAACCATTAGAAATTATAAAAGTTTATTTTTTAGAAACGCTCTTTTTTAATTTTTCTCTTTTAATTTTTCTTGCATGAAATCTCATTTTTCATGAAACTATACCAATCAGTGCATCAACATGCCTATAAGGAACAACATGAACCACTATACTCTTTTAATCGTTGAAGATGATGATCTACGCCCCATTTTAGTAGAACAATTGCAAATGCATCAAGAGTTTAAAATTTTCCAAGCAAAAACAGCAGAAGCGGGAATGAAAATAATCCAAGAAGAAAATATTGATCTCACTATTTTGGGACTTCAACTTCCTGATCTTGATGGTTGCAAAGCAGTTAAACAATTACGCTCCCAAGGATTTCGTGCCCCCATTATCATGATAACGAATTATGATACAGACTGCGATAATATTTTAGATCTTGAAACAGGCGCCAATGATTATGTGACAAAACCCTTTCGCTTTGCGGTGTTATTAGCGAGAATTCGAGCACAGTTGCGCCAATATGAACAAAATGAAGACGCAACCTTTCATATTGGTCCCTATACTTTTAAACTAAGACAAAAACTTCTTCTTGATCAATGCAACAATAAAATCTGTCTCACAGAAAAAGAAGCAGCGATCCTTAAATGTCTCTATTATGCCAATGATAAAATTGTCAGCCGTGAAACATTGTTAGAACAAGTTTGGGGATATAATGAAAATATTGTCACCCATACTTTAGAAACCCACATCTATCGTTTGCGACAAAAAATCGAAAACGATCCCTCCAATGCACAAATTCTCATGACAGATCAAAATGGTTACCGTTTAAATCTTTAATTCGAGATTTACTGTTTCAAAAATAATTTTAATATCCTAAATGAAAACAGAAAGAGATGAAAAAAACTTCGCGTATAATTCAAATGCTATTACATAAAACTTACTCTTATCTGTACTCTTATAACAAAATATATAACATTATGAATAAAAAACGAAATATTCAACATGATAACCAGAAACAAAAATGCTTTCAAACCTCACGATATACTTTGTAACTTCTGTTTCACATACTTTTGTTCTTTCTAAAATTTTTAATATGTTCCGCATATAAATAATCGTGATATCTTTTAGCAACATTCTTGATCATAACTATCATCTTTAGATGAGTGCTATTTATGATTATTTTTTTCAGAAAAACCGCTCCACGCAATGCTTTATCTCATATTCACTAGCCTAAATTGAGAGATGTTTTTTATCTTTATAGTTTTCCTCCATTCTTTATGATTTTATCTCCTCTTAAGAGGTTGTATAATTAATGATATAACGCTAAATGTTTATCCTAACGATAAAGCCACTGAGCACCACCATCTTTACCCTTATAAAAGAACAAGCCGGCACCATCACACACTTTGTTAGATTTCAATGTTGCAGAGGAGCCCTTGACACTTGAGAGATGGTTCATAAGAAGCATTTTAATCCTTCCTTGTACAGTTTTTAACCACCATGAACCATATTATGCAAGATCCCTTGGATCTCTGCTATTTTTATGCTTACGAAGATACCAGCATTTTTTCTTTTAAAATGTTTCCACTATTCATGAAATATGGTTCAGTATATAGATACTTGAGATTTTTTATATAGATACTTGAGATTTTTTATTCACATGCCAATTCCACATATAATGTACAAAAGAATATTTTTTAATTGTAAATGCAAAAAATTGAAATAAGAGAATCCTTCTATATTTGCGGTTCTTATGCCAAAGGCAAAATGATTAATTATCTTTATAAATTAAAATATTCCGCACTTGTGGTGATAACGCAGGAATAAAAATACGTCGCGACTGACGACGCTGTACGAGCAAACCCTGATAAACACGTTTTTGTGCCTGACACATTAAGAGTCCACCAAAATAAGGCAAAAGATAGCGTGCAAATGGCTCATAAAAAAATGAGAACAACCGCGAAACATAACCCGTAGAGGGCATATAATGTACAATTTCTTGTATTGGCCCAGAAACAAAATTTGTTTTTTCAAACAAACGAGTAATTTGTTGCCGACTATAGGGTTCGCCATAACCAAAGGGCGTAGTAATATTGCGCGCCCAAAAGCCAGAGCGATTAGGTACAATAACGATCAAGTGGCCATTGGGTGCTAAAACACGCCATATTTCATTCAACGTTTCAAACGAATTTTCTGTATATTCTAATGCATGTACCAATAAAATACAGTCAACTGACGCATCAGGAAGTGGCAAATCTTCTTCAAAAACAAGCGCTGTAGCAACTTGCTCAGCACAAGGCCAAGGCGAAGCACCCTGAGAAGCTGGCATAAAAGCAAAACATTGTTGGGCACGTTCACGCAATGTAGAAAGATAAGGAAGCGCATAACCCAACCCCATAATCCGTTTATCCGTAAGATCAGGCCACCATAAATTCAATTGGTCACACAGCGTCTTTTGCACACGCAGCCCAAGTGCAGAAGCATAAAAATCTTTCAGCGTAACGATATCCAACTCAACATACCATGTAGAAACAAATTTCAAACATTACAGATTTTCATATACCAAACTTATATGGACTTCTGCTCTTTTTCCGCAATAGCGAACATTTTAATATTTCATATTTTAAACTTAAATGATCAAAAAATCAGTACAGCAGGATAATTATTGCCTTACAAGCACTTTAATCATTTTTTGGGAGATGAACTCCATAGAGGTTCTTCATACACTGTTTTTGACATCAATTAAGAAAAAAGCCAACATTGGTTAATTAAAATGAAGCAATCTTTCAAGATAGTTTTTTTCTTCTTCTGAAAGATGCTCTTTACCAAGACGTTTGCGAATTTCATCCAAAATCTGCCGCGTACGCATTTGATCACTTTCTTGTGGTAGTGCCTCGCCTTCTTGTTCTTCATCTGTTTTTGAAGAAAGTGGACGTCCTAACGGATCTTTAGGACCAGAATCAGCATTTTGATCATCTCCCGTTTCTTTGAGTGTTTCGCGCATTTTTTTCAAAACATTTTGTGCACCTTGCCTCAAAGATTCCAAAGCATCAGACTGATTTTGTATAGATACCTGATGATTTCCATTATCAAGAGCATTTTCCGCAGAATTCATTTTTTCTTCTGCCCTTTTCAACGCGCCCCCTGTTTCAAATCCTTGTTCTGATAATTCTTTTTCTAATGTTGATAATTCAGACTGCAATTCAGCTTGACGTTTTTTTAAAGATTTTTTTTGTGTTTCTGGCACATCTTCTCCGCGTTTTTGTTCCATCTCTAACTGATGTGTTTCATTGAGAATTTCTTGCTGACGACGCATTAAATCTCCAAGCTGGTCCATCTTTTCTTTCATTTGTGCAGATTGGCTTTTTTCTCCCTCATTTTGATTGCCTTTTTGCACATGCAAATGATCAAGCGTCTGTTCAACTTCCGCCAAGAGTTGTTCAGCTGCTAAAGAAGAGCCCGTTTTAGCCATTTCCTCAATTAAATTTAGTTTTTCTTGTAATGTAGATTCAGAAAGATTAGGACTTTTTGAGCTTTTAGAATTTTTAGAAACTTGACTATCCGGTGCTTTTTCAGCCAAAGCACGAATATACTCATCCATAGCTTGACGTAAATCTGCCATAAGCCGTTCAATTTCTGCCGCTGAAGCACCATAACGCAGTGCATCACGTAAAGCAGCTTGTGCTTGTTTTAACTTTTTTTGCACGGATTCAAGCTGATTATCTTCAATACCCAAAGCAATTTGCCATAAATAATCCACCACATCGCGCAAATCCTCGTCTGTTTGTGCTAAAGAAAGTCTTGTCCACGCACTTTGTAGAACAATAAAATGCGATGCATTTTGCAACCCCTTTTCTGGACGCACAAGCAAAGCAGAAAGCATATCCAATACACGCTCTTTCACAGAAGCATCAAGCGCTAATAGACGACGCAATTCAACCACTGCGCGTGCAACAGGATTCGAAAAAACACGCTGTGGTAATATCATAACAAAAGTTTTGCTACGCCCTTTCTGCCCCGCACCATCTTCTGCCACCAAAGTAATTTTGACTTGCGAACCTGCCCATGGATGCGCTGATATATCCTGCACCATTCGCATTTTCCCCTTTCCACCACGCGGAAGAAGAAGCTCTATTTCCGGAGCATTATAAAGAGAAGAAGCACTTTTATTCTGAGGAAGAAAAGGCTCTATTTCAACAAAAGCCTTTGTCACACCATAATCATCATCCACCACATATCGTAACTCCAACGATCCCGTTAAAATCCTCCCTGGTTTTTCCAGCCAATGAATTGTCGGAAGCTTGTCCTTAATTATCTGCAAATGCCACTGCTGTTTTTTACGACGTGATGATACAAATAAATTTATTGAATGCTTTAAATGTGTTTCAAAATGAACGATTGGATCATTCAAAGCTGTTTGTTCCGTTTTCTCTGAAAACGAAACTTCCCTCCCATCTTCTACAGACTTTGCTTTTACTGTAATACCAGCTCCATTGACAACACGCACAACAACATTACTCCCTTCAGGGATTTCTAGTTGTGTTTTCTCATCTTTTGTCAAATAAATCGGTGCCACACCGGTATAAGCTGGGGGTGTTACCCAAGCATCAATCCGCATGAGTTTTTCATCAACGACAGGACGAAAATCAAAGGCATCAGCCAAACGCCCCCCTTGTGAACCAAAAGAAAAACTAAAAGCGCACACAAAAAGAAGAGCACACAAAGCCCTCAAAGCCAAAGGATCATAATCCGCACTATTAAGAGAGATAAATCCAGTTTTTAAATGGTATAATTGCTTTGCCATTCGGCGTTGATGTTCACGCCAAATAACAGCACTAAAATCTTCATCATTTTCAGAACATAAAAGATCTGTCTGAATATTCAAAGGCTGGTGTCTAAGATCATTGACGCGTTCAAGGCGGCAATTTACTTCCCGCATTGTGGGAAACCGAAAACGAATAAGAAAAAACAAACTCGCCCCAGCACAAACAAGTATAACTCCAAGTAAGAGCAAATGTGACCAATAGCCCAAAATGCCAAAAAGTCCCAACCAGCTAAACGAACAAAAGAGACTAAGAACGAGGAAAAATGGCAACAACCGTACCCACATCCGTTCAAATGAAAGGATCCCCCACATCAAAATGCGCACACACAAAAGCTTCATTGCAAAACCTTTGATGTTTTTATTTTTCATAAACAAGCATTTATCCCCTTTTATCGTGGTGCATTAAGATCATAAACCCCATACAAAACAATTTCTAGAAAATAAATTGTTTCATCAAAGTTTAGTAAAAATAAGACCCAAAATATTTAATAATGCTCAATCTAATTTGGGCTCAATCCAATCTGGAATATGATCACAGCCTATCAATTGTTCATAATCAAGGCGTGGACGAATGACTGCATAACGTGTATCCTGAACCAAAACTTCCGGCACCAAAAGTCGACTATTATAAGTGCTTGCCATCACTGCGCCATAAGCCCCTGCTCCTGTTAACATCAAAACATCACCCGCTTTCAACACTGGTAAAGAACGTTCCAAGCCTAAATAATCACCAGTTTCACAAATAGGACCAACAATATCAGCATTAATCAGAGGGGCATCTACTGGTGTTTTTTTCACTGGCATTACATTTTGCCACGCATCATAAAGCGTTGGACGCATGAAATCATTCATCGCCGCATCAACAATAACAAAATTTCGTCCTTCCCCCTTTTTTAAATACACAACCGATGTCACCAACACACCAGCCTCACCAACAATACTACGCCCAGGTTCTAAGATAATATTGATCCCTAAAGGCGCAATATGTTTCTTTACCAGTGCTGCATACTCAAAAGGAGAAGGTACTGGATGCTGCTCATAACCATAAGAAATACCAAGCCCGCCCCCAATATCGATATGGGTTATCGCATAACCATTATTCCGTAATTGACGCACAAAATCTGCAACAATAACAAATGCATCTTCAAACGGTTTTAAATCACAAATTTGACTGCCAATATGGAGATCAACACCACACACATGAAGACCGGGCAATTGGGCTGCTTTTTTATATGCATCACCCGCCAAAGACAGTGGAATACCAAATTTATTCTCAGACTTACCTGTTGTAATTTTCTTGTGAGTCTTAGCATCCACATCAGGATTAATACGTAAAGAAATACGAGCCGTTTTTGAAAGCGCAGCAGCCCGCGCCGATAATTGTTCAAGTTCTGGCTCTGATTCAACGTTAAAACAATAAATATCTTGTGCAAGAGCAAAATCTATTTCTTTCACTGTTTTACCAACACCAGAATAAACAATATTCTGCGCAGGAATACCAACAGCAAGTGCACGCCGTAATTCCCCTTCTGAGACCACATCAGCTCCCGCTCCATTGTTAGCTAAAAGTTGTAAAACCGCTTGATTGGAATTCGCTTTAACCGCATAAGCAATTAAACTCGGCATATCATGAAATGCATTCTGATAATCTTTAAAATGTGCAACGATTGCGCTAGCTGAATAACAATAAAAAGGTGTTTCAACTTTCCGCGCAAGTTCCAAAAGCGAAAGACCTTCAGCGTGGAGCACACCCTGATGATAAGAAAAAAAACGCATAAAAATCCCTATTGTATCAACCTATCAAGAATAAAAGGTTTATCTGTTTTGCCTTGAGGAACAAAAGTTCCTTGTGAAGAATTCACTCCTGTTGAAGGAGGTAACTCTAATGACCCTTTACGCCCACACCCAACGATACCCAAGCCCCCCAAAAGGACAATCATCACCCCCTTTAATATAATTTTCATCTGTCCTCTTTCCTCATCTCGATCTCTTTTTTACCTTTAAAATACAATCACTCAAGCGCTCACGAGACGCTTTTTCCAATACGCAATTTGCCGAAAAACCTCTGAAGGCGCTGTTCCCCCAAAGCTTTTGCGACTTTCAACAGATTTTTCAACGGTCAAAACATCAAAAAGTGTCGCATTGATATCAGGACAAATTGCTTGAAGTTCATCTAATGATAAATCATGGAGGCGACACTGTTTTTTTTCTGCCAATGCCACAGCACACCCTGTGATGTGATGTGCTTCGCGAAAAGGAATCTCTGATTCGCGTACAAGCCAATCAGCAAAATCTGTAGCTGTTGCATACCCTAAATCCGCTGCTTGTTTCATGGCTTTTTTATTCACTTTCAAATCAGCAATCATCCCTGTCATTGCTGCTAGTGATAATTCCAAACTCAAAGCCCCATCAAACACATATTCTTTATCTTCTTGCATATCCTTTGAATAAGCAAGCGGTAATCCTTTCATCACCGTTAACAATCCCATAAGCGCACCATTCAATCGACCTGCTTTCGCTCGTACTAACTCTGCCGCATCAGGATTTCTCTTTTGTGGCATAATAGACGAACCCGTTGAAAAAGCATCTGATAAATGAATAAAACAAAACTGTTCACTTGACCAAAGAATTATTTCTTCTGCTAAACGTGAAAGATGTGTTGCACAAAGAGCGCCAGCGCTTAAAAATTCCAATGCAAAGTCACGATCTGAAACACTATCAATTGAATTGCGTGTAGGTTCGCGAAAGCCTAGCGCTTTTGCTGTCATAAAACGGTCAATTGGAAAGCCTGTCCCCGCTAAAGCAGCCGCTCCTAAAGGCGATTCATTCATTCGCTCAAGAGCATCACGCATCCGCGATAAATCTCGACCAAACATTTCAACATAAGCCATCATATAATGACCCAATGTTACGGGTTGAGCCAATTGTAAATGCGTAAAGCCTGGCATAAAGGTATCAACATGTTGTTCTGCGCGAATAAGTAATTGCTCTATCAATCCTTTTAAAGCTTGTGCTATCTTTTGCGTTGCTTCACGTACCCACAAGCGAAAATCAACAGCAACTTGATCATTGCGTGAACGCGCCGTATGCAAACGCCCAGCTACAGGACCTATCAATTCGCTCAGCCGCGCTTCAATATTCATATGAATATCTTCAAGCTTTCGTGAAAAAACAAATTTACCGTCTTCAATTTCTTGGCGAATAAGTTTCAAACCATGAACAATTTTTTCATAATCTGATTGTGAAATGATTTTCGTTTGCGCTAACATAGCTGCATGAGAAAGAGAACCTTCAATATCTTGTCGATAAAGTTTTTGATCAAAATCAATAGAAGCATTAATTTCTTCCATAATTGCAGCAGGGCCTGCCGCAAACCGACCACCCCACATTTGGTTCTTTAACTTCTCATCTGTCATATTCTGAAAACACCCATCCAAAGGACAAAATTATGATTTTTCAAATTTTCATCAGCAAAAAAAACAATAAAAAAAGGCAACTTTCCCTTGCATTCTTTATCATTGCATTGAGTTTATACGCAACCATAAACTACGATACCAAAAGAGAGTTTTTTCTTTTCAATTTCATTTCAGCAGCACAAGCACAAGAAATAAACATTAATAAAGCACGAGCAGAAAAAATGATGGCGATACGAAAAGCAGCAAAAGGCTTTTTTAGCCACATACGATTTGCTGATACGCCCTCAGATATGAATAAACTCTCTTTCAAGGATATTCTAGGAAAAGAGCACACACTCAGCGAATTTACTGGAAAACCAATGCTGGTCAATCTATGGGCTATTTGGTGTGCACCTTGCCGCACAGAAATGCCTGAACTTGCGCAATTAAAACGTGAATTAGGTGGAGAAAACTTTGATGTCATAGCTATTAATATCGATAAAACTGCTTCTCCTGAAAAAATTCAGCAATTTTTACAGAATATTCATTCAGATAATTTGCTTTACTATCGCGATGAAACAATGGATATTTTCAACAATGTTAGAAAACAGGGGCTCGCTTTAGGACTCCCCATTACATTGCTCATTGATAAAGAGGGATATCTCATTGCTTCTTTCAATGGTGCAGCTCCATGGGCCAATGACGATGCCAAAGCACTTATAAAAGCAGTCATTAAAGAAGCCCTATAACTTTAATAACCGCGTCTTTTTAAACGTTGTATAACAAGATCCAGTGCTGACAAAAAAGCAGAACGGTCTTTACGAGAAAAAGGACGGGGACCACCTATTATACTGCCCTGTCCACGCAAATCTTCCATCAAATTGCGCATCGCCAAAGCCTGACCAATTGAATTTACATCAAAAATACGCCCCGTTGGCGAAAGACAAAAACCCCCAGCTTGCACAACCCGTGCTGCTAAAGGAATATCACTGGTAATAACGATACTTGCCTCATGCACATGTTCTACAATCCAATCATCAGCACCATTGAATTCACCAGCAACGACCACTCTTTCAATGAGTGCTTCATCTGGAAGGGACAAAGAACGATTTGCCACAACAAATGTCTTAAGCTGATAACGATTCATCACACGATAAACTTCATCTTTTACAGGACAAGCATCCGCATCAATCAACAAAGTGATAGCAGGCTTTATTGGGATATTCATACCTTGGCTTTCAAGCAATAATAAGCTCTTTCATTCATCTGAATGTTGCAAATCCTTGCGATAAAACATTATCGCCGCGTTTATTTCTCCTCCCAAAATAAAAATTGCACTCAATATGTAGAGAAAAATAATAGCAACCATAATAGATGCCAACCCTGCATAGGTAGAAATATAATCAAACATCGTTAAATATTGCGCAAAAGCGATAGAAGCCATAAACCATATAAACATTGTCACCACTATTCCTGGTAAAATATCTATAATTTTCCGCCGCCCTGCTGGAAGCCATTTATGAACAATCAAAAGACTGATAAACAAAATAACGATTGCAACTGTATAACGCCATACACGAATAACAGCAATATATTCAGTCATAAAAAAAGAATGATTTTGCATAATTTTGATCAACAAAGGCGCCAGAATCAATAAAAAACTAATCACAACAAGACCAACAGCTCCAAGGATTACAAAAAACAGGCTTTGAAAACGACAAAATAACAAACTCCGTCGATCAGTAACACGGTAAGCTTTATTTAAAGCCGTACGCAAAGCCTCTATCCCATTAGAAGCAAAATAAGCCGCTCCAATGACAGAAAGCGTCAACACACCTCCTCGATGAATGGTTAAAACATTGACAATTTCCTGAGATAAAGGCTCTGCAATAACATCAGGCAATAACTGCACCAGTGCTTTAATTTTTTGCGGTGTATAGGTAAAAGCCCCTAGAAAACGAGCAAACGATGTTCCAAAAATAAAAAAAGGGAAAAATGCTAAAAGCCCCGATAGCGCAACATGGCTTGCAAAAGCACTCCCATTATCACGCCAATAATGACTTACTGCGTCACCCAAAATACGATAGCTATACCAAAAGATATTTTTTAACAAAACTCAATACTTTCTGGTAAAACTCTTCCTCAGTCTATTTCAAGTTTTATAAAAATCATCAAAACTCTGCAAATAAACATTTTGCAATGCTGCAATATAAAGGTCAATAATCAATACGGTCAAGCCCGACTTTATACCAAAACAAAAACAATAACCCACTCTATGAAGTTCTACAACGACCTCATTTTTTTGTTACTTCTACAGATCAGTAACCTCTTCTGTACATCATATGCCCTATAGAGAGCTAAGCAAGATGATCGTGCACACATAAAACCTTTTGAAGTCATGATTATCTGTATCGGAGCAATCGCCCCTCCTTTTTATTGCAATCTATGACTGAATAAAGAAAAAACTTCTTATCGATTTCTAGAAAAAACCAACGAAATTCAACAAAACCCCCTTGCTTTTATTCACCCTTTTTTAGAAACACTCTGACGTCCAAAATCAGGAGCATCAATTTCCTGTCCAGCATCAATAATATTGCGACGTACAGCACGCGTACGTGTAAAAAAGTTAAACAGTGTCTCACCATCTCCTAAATGAATTGCCCGTTCTAAAAAAGCAAGCCCCTCACTAAAACGGCTCAACATTTCTAAAATAGCATCCTTATTATGCAAACAAATATCTCGCCACATAACGGGATCAGAAGATGCTAAACGCGTAAAATCACGAAAACCGGAAGCGGAATAAGCAATCACTTCCGAATTTGTTACTTTTTCTAAATCACTCGCTGTCCCAACAGTATTATACGCAATCAAATGGGGTAAATGTGAAACAATAGCCAAAACAAGATCATGATGCTTAGGTTCCATCTTTTCGACACGCGCACCACAAGCTTCCCAAAACGCTGTTAATTGTGCGACAGCAGTAGCATCGCTATCCGCAAAAGGCGTTAAAATACACCAACGATTCATAAATAAATCAGCAAAACCAGCATCCGGTCCTGAATATTCCGTTCCAGCAATTGGATGCCCTGGAATAAAATGAACCGTTTTTGGCAATAAAGGTGCCATTTCCGCAATAACCAACGCTTTCGTAGAACCAACATCACTCACAATCGCTCCAAGTTTTAAATGATCACGAATAGTTTTTGCCACTTCTGCACTAGCCCCAACAGGAACAGAAAGTATAACCAAATCTGCTCCTTCAACAGCTTTTGCATTATCTGTCGTATAAAAATCCCCAAGCTCCAATTCACGCGCTCTTTTCAGGGTTTCTGGACGACGTGTTGCAATAGAAATCTGAGCCGCAAGATTTTTCTTTTTAATCACTCTTGCTAAAGAAGACCCAATCAGACCGATCCCAATGAGTGCTATTTTTTCAAACTGAATATGGAGCATCTTTCACCTTCAAAGATTCTTTGCAAATGGCAATAAAGACAATTGTAAAATCACAATTTTCTTGTTTGTTTGTTCAAGAGTTATGCGTAAAACATTAAAAAATGACAACTAGGGAATAAAGAATAACGCAGTTTACCAATTACACCTGCGCAAGCTGACAACAGATCACTTTACCTAGAAAACACATAAAAAATAAATGACGAGAAATCTAACATCACGCTCTAAAACTCCCTCTTAATTACTGATCAAAGCGCATCACCGAAACAAAATAAAATGCACTCTCAATTAGGATAACAACGACTCTACATAAATCCCATCAGTTTACTTTATCTTACTAATTTACTCACAAAAAAACACATCAAAAGCGTAAGTAGACACTAACTCTTCTCCAATTATCCCGATACGTTCATTAATTTGTACATTAGACCTATATAAAAACGTATTACGACTCCACCTACAACATCAACATAAGTTTCGCGAATATTGAAAACACCGTAAAACAACGCATACCAAAAGATACCATTTAAAACATTTTCCTCTCCCGATTCCGGATACCATAAATCAAATAAATATGAGAAAAACACGCCCTCTCAATAAAGAAAAAGTTTGATAACAAAAACACTGAACATCCCTTTAATGGAATCACACCCCTCGCGTAAAATAGAACGCCCTAAATAGAATAGATTTGGATTACAAATTCATGCGTTTGTTTTAAAAAGGCATCTCGCTCCTCAGCCTATCTCACGACAATGTTCGTAAATGTTATAACTATAAATCCATTAAGCACGACCCTCTTTACACTTAATAAAACACTATTATTATATTTTCCTACCCCCAATGTTGCAAAAAACCTTGGAATTTGAGAGCATTCATAAGAGGCATTTTTAGTGCTTTCTTGCACAGTTTTTATCCACACGCCCCCACTTATGTCGTGTAAAAGACATTGTTCTGATTGATTCAATATGAAAAATAATAAATTATTAATAATAAACAATGGCTAGCTTTGTTTATGAGACACATTCATTGCTAAGATAATCATCTCTGTATCAAACATAAAAGTTTCCCCATAGGTGCTGTCGTTTTCATCATAATCTATTTTGACCTTCTCCTCATCCCACGAAGATTCTTAATTCATACAGATCTGCACACCGTTCATTTTCTTGTCTAAAAGATTCCTCTGGCTCACTATTTTATGTGATTCAATTAATCTATAGTATATTGATTTATAAAAATAATAATTTTTTTCAATTTGAATCATAACTTCGAATACTGTAAAATTCTTCCATCACAAACCCTCTTATCAATTAAAATCTCTTTTCTACACGTCACAAGAAGACATGTGAGAAAAAATGATGAAAAACGCTTTCTAATGCTAAAAACTGTAGCAACATTAGAGGCTAGCAAAGTATATAATGAGTGTCGACTTGCACTTTTATTAAGCGTAAAGATAGAGTTGCTCTATGGGTTTTATATTCTTCACAAGGAACTTTACTTCTACACCATTCATAAACACCGCCGCGAAATAGATATGACGCGCATTAAAAAATATTTCTAAGAAAGCGTATGAATCTACCATACAAGTGTCTTCTGTTGTTTGAGATACTCTGTTTTACATGGGGGTGTTACTCCATTAAGACTCTATGAACCAACCTAATATTCACCAAATATCCACACAAAAAAACATCGAATACATAAAATTTGATATGAGCCTCGTATCACTACTCTAAAAAACAGTACTTTACGATACAACAAAATAATAAAACTGTTTCAAAATGGCCTTTTGAAAATAAACTATTTCTTTTGAAGAAAAATTTCTATCAAGCTTTCAAGCTCCTAAAATGCATCCTCAAAAATACAAGTTCCACCAACCTCTACTTGATAGCATAACAGTTTTAATTGCTGAAAATGCCTCTGTGGTATACCAAAAATAAAAAATCATTATATTTCTAGGCTGTTAAGCTGCCATCTGGCGTCGTGCAATAATTGTAAGCCCTAACAAAACTTGACGAATGATAGCTTCGCCCAAAAGTGGATTTTTACGACTGTCTAAAACAGCACTCTGAATTCTTTCCATTGCATAAGAAATTTGTTCTAATTTCCAATATTTTAAAGCTTGTTCAACGATCTTTTTCCGTTGAAAAAAAATGGGAGGACGAGCTTCAGAAACCACCGTAAAAGGCGATTTTCCTTCAACCTCTACCTGATAACGCAATAGCTGTAATTGCTGAAAATGCCTTTGAGCTGTACTCAAAATAAAAAAAAGCGCCCCATGCACTGCTGCATGTCGATTAAAATGCACTTCAAAGCCTGATATATCGCCCAATAAAAGAGCATCAATGACTTCATCTTGAGAAAGAGCACTGACATCGCTTACAACAGCTTTCACATCTTCAAGAGTAACGTGAACATTTGCAGCGTAAAGACAAAGCTTTTCTAATTCACCTCGTGATACAAGGCGATCCGCCCCTAAACTTTCATGCAACCATCTACGTGCATCCAAAGAAATAGTCTTCTTAAACTGCCTTAAAACCTCATCAATCAAACCGTCAAGAGAACGCATATCATCTGCAAAACAGGGCAAAGCCATCGCTTTTGACGCCATTTCAACAGCATTGCGCAACCCTGTTCCTTTTTTTAAATCCCCTGCCTCAATGAGAATAAAACAAGCTTCTGGTGGCTTCTCAATTAAAAGTTTTAAGGCAGCAAGAAAACCTTTTTGATTAGCCGCATTAGAGATCCATATCAAACGATCTCCCCCAAAAAGCGATAACGTACGCGCTTCATTTTCCAAACGCGCAGGATCTTTATCAATTTCAGCAGCATCCAAACGAATTGTCGAAAATGGATCTTCTATTGCTACCTGTGTAAGTTTTGCAAAACATTGTGCACGCTCACAAACAAGACCACGATCTGGCCCATAAATGAGAACAATAGGAAAAGCACGTGAAAAACGCGTTAAAAACTGATCAACTTCATGTGCTTTTTTCTGAGCCACATTATTAATCCATTAATAGTTCATCATCATCAAGAACTTCCCCGCGAACTTTCTGAAACATGCCAATTAAATCATTGACATTCAAGCCCTTACGCTCTTCATGACAGACATCCAAAATCACTTTTCCACCATGCAACATCAAAGTGCGATCGCCATAATCAAGAGCCTGACGCATAGAATGAGTCACCATGATAGTCGTTAATTTTTTCTCTTCAACGATTTTTTCAGTCAACCGCATCACAAAATCAGCCATTCCAGGATCAAGTGCTGAGGTATGTTCATCAAGCAATAAAACATCCGCATGTGCTAACGTTGCCATCACAAGACAAACTGCTTGGCGTTGCCCACCTGATAAACTATCCATAGGATTATGAATATATGCTTCAAGACCAATGCCTAATTGAGCAATTTTCTCTCGAAAAAATTGCCGTTTCTCATAATTTAACGCCGCACGCAAACCACGACGACTTCCTCGAAGAGCAGCAAGAGCCAAATTTTCTTCAATTGTTAAAGAACCACAACTTCCCTCTAACGAATCTTGAAAAACACAAGCAATTTTTCCAGCGCGTTCACTGACTGATTGCCTAGAAACATTTTGTCCATTGATAACCACTTTCCCTGTTGAAGGAAGCGTTGCACCCGCTAAAACACTGAGCAAAGTTGATTTACCAGCACCATTTGAACCAATAACCGTAACAAAACTACCCTGATCAATTTTCAGGTTAATATCAATTAAAGCCTGTTTTTCCAAAGGTGTTTGCGGTTTAAATGTGACCCCAACATGAAAAAATTCAATCACGTTTACGCCTCCTCCAATAGCGTGGCACAATAAGGGTTAAAATAACCAACAGTGAAGTAATCAACTGAAGATCTGTCGACGTATCAATACCAATTCCATTTGCTTCAAATGCAAATTGCACCGCCACACGATAAAGCACAGACCCTACAATACAGCTGATTATAATCCAAAAAATATTGCGCGTACGAAAGAGAGTTTCACCGATAATCACGGCTGCCAATCCAAAAACAATTGTTCCAATTCCACCGGTAATATCTGTTGCAATCGCAGTTTGAATATAAAGAGAACCACCAAGTGCCACACACGCATTGGAAAGCCCCATTCCAAAATATATCAATGCTGATGTATGAACACCTTGCGCCGTCGCCATGCGTGGATTAGCTCCCATTGCACGCATAGCAAGACCAATTTCACTTTCCAAAAAGCGCCAAATCAAAAACGCCATAACGAGCAACACAATACCAACGAAAAGAGGACGCACAAAAATATCAGACAAACCAAACAGATTATAAAAGGGCGTTAACGCCGTATCAGCAAGAGCTAAATTAACATTAGACCCTCCCATAATTCCCATAATACGAAGATTAACCGTATAAAGTGCCGACATTGTTAAAATAGAAGCTAAAAGATTCAAAATGCCAAAACGCAAATTCAACATAGCCGTTAATAAACCAGCCACCATACCTGCACAAAAAGCACATGCCATAGCTGTCCATGCATTGAAACCCAAGAGAATCAAAACACCACAGACACAGGAACCAAGAAGAAACGAGCCATCAACCGTTAAATCAGGAAAATCTAAAACCCGAAATGAAAGATAAACCCCTATAGCAACAAACGCATAAATAAGGCCTAATTCCACAGCACCAGAAAACGCAAATATATTCATGTAAAAACAATCTCCATGAAAACTTAACGTATTTTTATAGGATCAACACTTTGATCAATAAAAGTTATTGAATCACTTTTGTTGCACGGTCAATAACTGCCTGCGGAATAACAATCCCTGCTTTTTGGGCTGCTTTCAAATCAATTCGAATGTCATTATTAGCTGCCTGTACAACATCAATATCACTAGGTTTTTCACCCTTTAGAATACGCACGACCAATTTTCCAGCATCAACCCCTACATCATAGAAATTCACACCTTGCGTCATAAAAGGCCCGCGCCCGATAGTATTAGCATCAACAGTAAATACAGGCATATTGGCTTCCTCTGAGACCTTTATTGCACCTTCTAAAACAGATAAAATCGTATTATCAGCAGGAACAAAAATAATATCGACCTTACCGATTAAAGCGCGTGTTGCTGCCTGCACATCTGAAGGCTTTGGTGCCGATGAGGGAATGATTTCAATTCCAGCTTTTTTTGCTACATCCTTTAACGTTTTAAGTGTCGAAACAGAATTTGCCTCAGAAGCATTATAAAGATAACCAATTTTTTTCAAATCTGGTTTTACTTCTTGTAAAAGTCTAACACTTTCTGCAACATCTATACGATCAGAACTCCCCGTCATATTACCGCCAGGTTTGGTAAGTGAAGAAACGATTTTAGCTCCGATAGGATCAGAAATCGCTGCAAAGACGATAGGAATTGTTTTTGTTGCCGCAAGCATCGTTTGTGCTGAAGGCGTGGTAATTGCTACAATAACATCGGGTTTATCACCAACAAATTTACGTGCAATTTGCGTTGCTGTTGAAATATTACCCTGCGCTGATAAAAAGGTAAGTTGAAAATTTTCACCTTGCTTATAACCATTTGCTGCAAGCACATCTTCCACACCTTTACGAACAGCATCCGCAGCAGGATGGACCATAATTTGCGTTATTGCAACTTTAACGTGTTTAACTTGGTCATCGGCCTTTGCAACACTGTTCATCATAAAAACAGTTGCAATGATAATCCCTAATATATTTATTCTCTTCAACATTATATTCCACCCCTCTCCATGCAAAAATTAAAAAAGGAATAATTTATTACTGAAGAATTTTCTAAAATCAATCTTTATTTCATTTTATTTAAACATGGACAAAATAAATCAAACTAAAATGATATTTTTTTGTTGCAATTCGTAGAAGCCTACGCCATACAGACAAGACATATATCGAATCGGTAAGCGGGTGTAGCTCAGGGGTAGAGCACAACCTTGCCAAGGTTGGGGTCGTGGGTTCGAATCCCATCGCCCGCTCCATTGAATTTTGTATTTATTCGTTCTTGTGTGGATGTAGCTTGCCAGTGGGTTTTGTATATTTTGACACTAGGTTTTGTACCAATTTATTTTTTTTAAAGAGTTTTAAAGATGTT